>JBMOPM010000192.1:0-3827 GCA_049323575.1 Gemmatimonadota bacterium
TCTGCCGAGCCTCGGGTCCACTGGAGATCGTTGGGCAGCCGGGCCGCGGCCGTGGGCGCGGCAGCGGCCGGGGCCGGCGAGGTGGCGGGCGCGGGATGGCCGGGCCCGCAGGCCATGAGCAGAAGAAGGAAGGCGACGAACGGTCGGTGGGGCACCACGGACTCCGGATGAGAAACCGGACCGGAAGAAGGCGCATGCCCCGGCGGCGAGGCAAGGGCCGCACGGCTTCCGGTGATATCATTCCGCCGGATGCTCCCCGACCCCGCCTTCGTCGAGACCGATGCCGGCCGCATGCCGGCGCTCGTGCTCCGGCCGCCCGATGCCCGGCTGGCTCTCCTGCTGGCGCACGGCGCCGGGGCCGGGATGCGCCATTCCTTCATGGAAGCGGTGAGCGCGGCGCTGGCGTCACAGGGGATCGCCACCTTTCGGTATGACTTTCCCTGGATGGCGGCCGGGCTCAGGCGGCCCGACCCGCCCGCGCTGCTTCAGGCCACCGTGCGCGCGGCCGTCGCCGCGGCGGCTCGCGCGCTGCCCGGCCTTCCGCTCTTCGCGGGCGGCAAGTCCCTGGGCGGGCGCATGACGTCGAGCGCACAGGCGGCCGCGCCGCTCGACGGCGTGCGCGGCCTCGTCTTCCTCGGCTTTCCGCTGCATCCGGCGGGCCGGCCGGGGACCGATCGCGCGGAGCATCTCGCGCGGGTCGCCGTCCCCATGCTCTTCCTCCAGGGCACGCGGGACGCGCTCGCCGACGCGGGCCTGATCCGGGGCGTGTGCGAGCGACTCGGACCGCTCGCGACGCTTCACATCGTGGAGGGCGCCGATCATTCCTTCCATGTGCTCGAGCGCTCCGGACGGACGGGAGACCAGGTGATCGCCGAGCTGGCCACCACCGCCGCCCAGTGGATGGACGCGCACCGGTGACGGCCCACGCCACCGCCGGTTTCCAGCCCACCGCCGCGCAGCGCGAGGCCATCGAGGCGCCGCTCGGGCCGGTGGTGGTGCTCGCGGGCCCCGGAGCGGGCAAGACCTCCTGCCTCATCGGCCGCATCCAGTACCTCGTCGAGCGGATGAACTTCGCGCCCGGGCGGATCTGCGCGGTCACCTTCACCAACAAGGCCGCCGAGGAGATCGCCGGGCGGCTCGAGAACGCGCTGGGCGCCCGGGCCGGCGAGGTCACCCGTTCGACCCTCCATGCGCTCGCGGTCGACCTGCTCCGCGAGTACGGTGAGGCCATCGGCCTGCCGCGCGGCTTCGGCATCGCGGACGAGGAGTACCAGCTCCGGATCCTGGTGCGGCTCGGCGTCTTCCCCGAGGGCCGGCGCCGGTTCCTGCTGCGGCAGTTCGGCCTGCACCGGCTCCGGGGCGACGTGCTGAGCCATCCCCGGGACGCCGCGCTCTTCGAGCGGTATCGCGAACACCTCGCCACGCGCGGGCTGCTCGACTTCGACGATCTCATCCTCCGCACCGAGCAGCTGCTGCGCCAGCGGGACGACATCGCGAACCTCATCGCCGGCCGCTGGGACTACGTCCTGGTGGACGAGGGGCAGGATCTCAACCCCACGCAGTACGGCATCGTCCGCCGCCTCGCGCGCGATCACGGCAACCTCTTCATCGTGGGCGACGACGAGCAGAGCATCTACTCGTGGGCGGGCGCCGATCCCGCGGTGCTCAAGCGCGCGGCCAACGACTTCCACGCGACGCTCAGGATCGTCCTCGACCGGAACCATCGCTGCTCGCGGCAGATCTTCGACGCCGCGCGCCGGGTGTTGCTGGAGAACCCCTCGCTCTTCGACAAGGGAGACCTCAAAGCCGACCGGGAGTCGGAGCATCCGGTGGTGGCATACGTGTTCGAGGACGACGCGGCGGAGACGGCCTGGCTCCTCGACGACCTCGTTCGCGATCGAGCGGCATCCGGCCTGACCTGGGGCGACTACGGCATCCTCTATCGCCGGCACGTGATCGGCGACGCGCTCGAGGGCGCGCTCCTCGCGGCCGGCATCCCCTGCCGCCTGGCGGAGGGGCGTGCGCTCCAGGACGATCCCGTGGTGGGCTATCTGCTGGCGGCGCTCCGGGTCATCGCGGCACCGGGCGATCCCGGGCCGATCGCCGGGTTCCTGCGCCGGGTGCTGCCCGACACTCTCGTTCAGGAGCTGGCCCGCGAGGCCGAGCGGCGCGGGCGGGACGTGGTGGAGATCATCGAGGAGCGGGCGCGGCACCCGGTCTCGCGCGACGACGAAAGCGGGCGCAAGGTCCGCCGTGCCTTCGCGAACCTCGGGAACCTCCGGGCCGTGGCGGAGCAGCAGGAGACGCTGGCGGGCCTGATCCAGGAACTCCTCTCCCGGCGCGTGGGCGAGTACACCACCCCGCTCGAGGACCTGCACCACGAGCTGTCCGACCCGGCGGACGATCCGGCGGTGGTGGCGCTCGCCGGGCGGCTCGAGGGCGCGCTGCACGGCCGCCGGCGCGTGTGGCTGCCGCGCATGGGCGGGCTCGAGATCGCGCTGGCGGGCCTGCTGTCGCGGGCCGGCCTCACCATGGTGTCCTGTGAGGGCGAGGATGATCCCCGCCACGACGACGACGTGACGGTGGGACCGGCCGCCGCGGGGAGGCACGGCCTCGCGCTCACCGTCTTCAAGGCGCTCCAGCTCGTGCATTCCCGCGCGCTGGCCGACGCGTTCCGGGACTTCGTCGCCTTCGACGTGGAGACCACCGACAACACGCCCGACACTTGCGACATCGTCGAGATCGCGGCGGTGCGGGTGCGCGGCGGGCAGATCGTGGACGAGTATCAGTCGCTGGTGCGCCCCACCCGGCCGATCCACCCCAAGGCGCAGGAGAAGCACGGCATCACCGATGAAGCAGTGGCCTCGGCGCCGCCGTTCGCGGACGTGTGGCCCGGGTTCCGCGCGTTCGTGGGCGGCGACATCCTCGTGGCGCACAACGGCTACCACTTCGACTTCCCCGTCCTCCGGCGCCACGCGCGGGGCGAGGCGGATGCCATCGTCACCTTCGACACCCTCCCGCTCGCGCGTCAGCTCCATCCCGGCAGCCGCACCCTGTCGCACCTGGCCGAGCGGTTCGGCATCGACGCCGGCCGGTCGCACCGCGCGCTGGATGACGCTCGCACGCTGGCGCACGTGCTGCTCCATCTCGAACGCCTCAAGCGCGCGCGGGCGCGGAAGACCGCGCTCTCGCGGCTCCTCGACTGGCTGGGCCTCGCGCTGGCGCTGGCCGACCCCGCCGAGCTCATGGGCGAGGCGAAAGACCTCTTCCAGCGGGTTCGCGTCTGGACCCTGGGCTTCCATTCGGACGCGCTCGAGTGGTACGAGCGGGAGCGCGAACGGCCGGGCGCCGGCGACACCCCGACGGTGGACGAAGTGGTCCTCGCGCTGGGGGGCCGGCAGCTCAGGGAGAGGCTGCGGACCGAGAAGACCGCGCACGACCGGTATCCGGCGGCCATGGCGCGGCTCGAGCGCCTCCTGGCCGTGGTCCCCGATGGGCCCCTGGCGGACCAGATCGCGGCCTTTCTCGAGCGCGTGGCGCTGTCGCGCTCGGACGGCGCGGAGACCGACCGGACCCACGTCAACCTCCTCACCCTCCACGCCACCAAGGGCCTCGAGTTCTCGCGGGTGTACATCGTGGGCGTCGAGGACGACCAGCTCCCTGGCCGGCGCAACGGCGAGATCCGCGAGGAGGAGCTGCCGGAGGCGCGGCGGCTCCTGTACGTGGGCATGACGCGGGCCCGGGACCGGCTGGTGCTGACCCGGGCCCTGCGGCGTGGCGGGCTGGAGACCGGCGGCGCCCGGCTGCTGGAGGAGGCGGGGTTGCAG
>JBMOPM010000193.1:0-3821 GCA_049323575.1 Gemmatimonadota bacterium
CCGGGCCCGGGGTCAGCGGGTCGTGCCCAAGGCGGCGAGGGGGACCCGGTAGGTCTCGCGGGCGGTCGCCGCGGAGATGGCCGCCACCGTCGCTGCCGCCGTGGTGAGCAGCGCGACCGGCACCCAGCTGTTGCTGCCGCTCCCCTGGATCGCGGCGGCGATCGTGGGGGCGAAGCCGCCCAGCGCGTACCCGATCTGAGTGCCTACGGCCATCCCGGACAGCCGGACCCGGGTGGAGAACATCTCGCCGTACAGGGCAGGCTGGATGCCGTTCGCCGCGCTGTACACGACGCCCGACAGGAGCAGGCCGACGAGGAACACCAGGGGGAGGTTCTCTCGGCTGATCGCCCAGACGTACGGCCAGATCAGCGCCGCCGAGCCCAGGGCGCCGCCGATGAAGAACGGCTTGCGCCCGAACCGGTCCGCCAGCAGGGCCCACACGGGGATCGCCGCCACGGCGATGACGTTGGCGAGGACCACGACGGTGAGCATGGTGGCCTTGGCGATGCCGACCTGGTTCACCGCGTAGGACAGGGTGAAGACGCTGAAGATGGTGCTCACCACGGACACGAAGGCCGCGAAGACCACGCGCACGACGTCCACGCCGTTGTGCCGGAACAGCTCGGCGATGGGCAGCCGCGGGACCCGGTGGGCTTTCTCCTCCTCGGTGAACGCCGGGGTCTCCGGCAGGGAGCGCCGGATCCACAGGCCGACGAGCATCACCACCGCGCTGAGCAGGAAGGGGATCCGCCAGCCCCATGTCAGCAGCTGCTGCTTGGGCAGGGCGGCGATGGGCAGGAAGACCAGGGTCGCGAGGATCAGCCCCATCTGGGTGCCGCCGAGGGTGAAGCTGCTGACGAAGGCGCGGCGCCCCGGTGGTGCGTGCTCCAGCGTCATCGAGTTCGCGCCCGCCTGCTCACCTGCGGCCGACAGCCCCTGCATCAGCCGCAGCACGACCAGGGCGACCGGCGCCCAGATCCCCACCTGGTTGTACGTCGGGAGCAGGCCGACCAGGAACGTGGACATGCCCATCAGCAGGATGGTCAGGACGAGCACCCGCTTGCGCCCGAACTTGTCGCCGATGTGTCCGAGGAAGAAGGCGCCCACCGGACGGGCCAAGTAGCCGACGCCGAAGGTGGCGAGGGCCGCGATGGTGCCGACCTTCGGGTCGGCCTTCGGGAAGAAGACCTGGCCGAAGACGAGGCTCGCTGCCACGCCGTAGAGGAAGAAGTCGTACCACTCAACGGTGGTGCCGACGAGGCTGGCGCCGACGACCTTGGCGATCGGCGTCCTGGCCGGTGTGCTGCTCGACATGGTGGGGACCTCTCCGAAGGGGTTGGTGCTGAAGGGTTCTGGGTGAGTCAGTGAGCGGTCCAGCCGCCGTCCATCGCGAAGGACGCGCCGGTGACGGACGCGGACGCCGGCCCGCACAGGAACGCGACGAGCTCGGCGACCTCCTCCGGCTCGACGAGCCGCTTGACGGCCACGGGCGCGAGCATCACCCGCTCCACGACCTCCTCGGGAGGGATGCCGTGGGCCCCGGCCTGGTCGGCGATCTGGCGCTCGACGAGCGGAGTGCGCACGTAGGCGGGGTTGACGCAGTTGCTGGTCACGCCGTGCGGCGCGCCCTCGAGCGCGACGACCTTGCTGAGGCCCTCCAGGCCGTGCTTGGCCGCCACGTACGCGGACTTGTAGGCGCTGGCCCGCAGCCCGTGGGCGCTGGAGACGTTGACGACACGTCCCCACCCGTGGTCGTACATGTGGGGCAGGACCCGGCGCACGAGCCGGAACGGGGACTCGAGCATGAGCCGCAGGATGAAGGAGAAGCGGTCCGGCGGGAACTCGTGCACGGGCGCCACGTGCTGGACGCCGGCGTTGTTGACCAGGACGTCGACGTCTGCCGGCAGCGTGTCGACGGCGTCCAGGTCGGCCAGGTCGCACGTGACTCCGGAGACGCCCGAGACCTCGGTGGTAAGGTCGTCGAGCCCGGCCGTGTCGACGTCCACCGCGACGACCTTGGCGCCGGCAGCGGCTGCTGACCCAGCCCGCGTTCAAGCCCGCCGAGCTGCGCCGTCAGCTGGAGTGGATGGCCCCGCTGGTGGCGCGGTTCCTGGATCGCTGGGAAGCGCCGGCCCGGGACGGCACGGCGGTGGACGTGGAACTGGATTTCCTGCAGCTGATGCAGCTGCTCGCCGGGCGGCTTGTGTTCGGCCCGGCGTTCGTCGAGCGCGCCGACGCCGTGTTCGAAACGACCGAAGCGATCAAGGCCCACTGGCCGAAGCGCCCGCGCAACCTGCTGCTGGCGCTGCTGCCGCGCCGCCCGGACCTCACGCCGGAGCTGGAGGCGGCGATCGCGCGCATCGAGGCGGAGTTCTTCGCCCTCATCGACCGCCAGCTCGCCGGCGGGCGCGCCGGAGTGCTCGGCACGCTGATCGAGGGCAGCGAGCGGGAGGGCAAGCCCTTCACCCGCCAGGAGCTGCGCGACCAGGCGACGACGCTGTTCTTCGCCGGCTACGAGACCTCGGCCTCGGCGATGACCTGGACCCATTACCTGCTGTGGCGCCATCCGGCCGCGCGCGAGCGGCTGTGGCGCGAGGTGGACGCCCAGCTGGGCGAACGCCTGCCCGTGCCCGAGGACCTGTCGAAGCTGGATTATGTCGAGCGGGTGCTGGACGAATCGCTGCGGCTGTATTCGCCGGTGCATTCGTTTTCGCGCGTCGCCGCGGAGGACAACGTCATCGGCGGCTACACGGTGCCCAAGGGATGCACGGCCATCGTCTCGCTCAACGCGACCCACCGGCTGGCCGAGGAGTGGCCCGATCCGGAGCGCTTCGACCCCGACCGCTTCCTGCCCGAGGCCTGCGCCGCGCGCTCTTCCTACGCCTACATGCCCTTCGCCATCGGCCACCGCAACTGCATCGGCGCGACGCTGGCGATGCTGGAGGGCAAGCTGGTGGTGGCGCAGGTGGCACAGCGCTTCCGCCTCGACCTCGCGCCGGGAACGGCGGTGGAGCCCGAGGCCGCCACCACGCTGCGCCCGCGTTTCGGCATGCCGATGACGCCGGCGCGGCGCGAACGCCCGCTCAGTCCAGCGGCCGCTTGACCGTGAACGCGCCGCGAACCTGGCCGACGCTGTAGCCCAGCGCCCGGTCGTGCGGGTAGTCCTGCGCGAACCTGGCCTTCACCGGATCGGCGATCTTGTCGGCGGGACCGTGGCAGGCGATGCACACCTCGGTCACCGGAATCGCCTTCATGTAGCGGAAGACCTTGCCGGCCGGCTCCTCCACCACTTCCGAGAATTCCAGCGTCTTCGCGTCGGCGCCGGCGGCCGCCTTGCGATCGAATTCCGCCAGCACTTTCTGCTCCCAGGCGTCGGGAGTACCCAGCACCGGATTGCGGGTCTTCAGCGACACGCGCGAGACCTTGTAGCCATGCTGGCGCGAGAGCTCCGAGGCAATCTTCGGGGCCACGTCCTTGCAGGC
Organism: Gemmatimonadota bacterium; assembly: GCA_049323575.1. Lineage (GTDB taxonomy): Bacteria > Gemmatimonadota > Gemmatimonadetes > Gemmatimonadales > GWC2-71-9 > JBMOPM01. The sequence goes on from JBMOPM010000193.1 coordinate 3,483, forward strand.
GCCGATCGCCTGCACCGGTCCGCCGGCCTTCATCTCGCGCTGCAGTTCGCCGCCGAGGGTTTTCATGAAAGCCCCGCTGACCTGGCGGCTCTGCTCCCGCATCGCGGCGGTGTCGGCAGCGACGGCGGGCATCGCCAAGAACAATGCCACCAACAGATATCGGCGTTTCATGCGCACCTCCAGAGGGTCGAGAGGATGAAATATCAGGCTTGTCTAATATACAGCACAAGCGCTTCGTGCGCGCGGACCGGCCGGGATCGATCGGGTCCTCCACCGCTCCGCCGCGTGCTCGTTGCCGCCGGCGGAATCGCGGCGCACGTTGCCCCGGGCCATGGTGGC
>JBMOPM010000194.1:0-3807 GCA_049323575.1 Gemmatimonadota bacterium
GAGCCGTAGACGTAGTCCTGAGTGTAGCGGTGATAGGCGCCGGCCAGGCTGAACTTGACCCGGTGCTTGCCGGTCCCGAACTGGAACGCATCGGTGACGTCGAACAGGCGATCAGTGAAGTCCGCCGGCAGCACCGGCGTGATCCCGAGCCCGATCGCTTCCCGGGTGAAATAGCTCGCGGCGAGCCCGGTGCCGGCCCACTCCCGCTTGGCGGTCTTCACGCCGAAACGGAGCTCGTTGGCGCCGCGGCTGAAGGTGGTGGCGATGGTGACCGCGCCGTTGAAGTCGTTTGCGTCGAGCCTGGCGCCGACGTTGAGCGGCAGGTCCACGCCGAGGAGGGGGTTGGTCTCCTTCCAAGCGGCGTAACCCACCCGCGCCAGCAGCGAGGTGCTGCGACCCAGGCGCCAGTCGAAGCGGCCGGCCACGCTGCCGCCCTTCCACGTGCGCAGCGTGGGCGAGACGTCGGGGTCCACGCTGGCGCCATAGCGGGTCCGCCCGAGCACCGGCAGTTGCGTCCTGAGCGAGACGGGCGCGCCGCCCAGGCCGACCGTATCCCTCTCGAAGGGGAACGGCGTCGGCGTTTCGATCTGCTGGTAGTCGGCGCGGATGAAGAACTGGGCGGTGTCCTTGATGACCGGGCCGCCCAGGGCGAAGCCCGCCTGGAACGACTTGGCGGAGAAGTCCAGCGGGTTGTCCTCCGAGCGGCCCCCGGCCTTGGGGGTGCTGAAGGTGGCAAACGGCTGGAAGATGAGGCGGTCACCACCCGAGCGCGTGTTGGCCGACACGATGGGGCCGTTCGCTCCACGCCACTCGGTGTCGAACGCATTGACCGCGACCCCGACCTGATCCACGCCGTCGCGCTCGAAGACCGGCATCGCTTCCGGTTCCGCCGGCAGGCCGGGGTGACGCAGGTGCAGCTCTTCCAGCGCGTCCACGAAGAACCTGGTGCGCCGGCCCACCACGCCGCCGGCCGCGATGCCGAAGCCGTAGCGCCCGTCCCGCGGCGATTCGACCTGCGTGACGCCGCGCGAGATGTCGGTCAGATCGCGAACCCGGTCCAGCGTCCACAGCTCGGTGCCGTCCACGTACCGCCCCATCCCGAGCCCGGCCGTGGCGCCGCGCGGCGTGGATGCCGCGATCTCCACCACGCTCGTGATCGGCGGCGGCTTGCGCGTGAGCGAGATGCGAACCGACCGGGTCCGGCCGGGACGCACGAGGACGCCCATCAGCCGCACCGGCTGGTACCCCGCCTGCTCGGCCAGCACGCGGTACGTGCCGGCCGGCACGAGGGGCATGGAGAAGCGGCCGTCCCGCCCGGTGACGAATCGCCGGAACGGCGCGCCGGACTCGGTCTCCACCGTGACGCGGGCGTCGGAGAGGGGCCGGCCGTCCGCGGTGCGAATCTCACCGTCGAGCGCACCGGCCGTCAGGCTCTGCGCACGCGCGGCCGCGGGCAGGGCGGCAAGCGCCAGCGCCACGGCCAGGAGCGTCAGGGTCCGAACTGCCAGCCGATCAGGTCGCAGCATGAAATTCCCGGATGGTGCGGGTGGACACGTTTGGAATCGCTGGACGGGCCCGCCGGGGCCCGCCGAAGTGCGGCACATCGCTAGTGCAGAGATAGTGCCAGTGAGGCCGGTCGGGAACGAGGGGAAACGAGGGAAGCGGCAGATGCCACGGGAACGGCCGGAGCAATGGCCACGACGGCCGGGCCCCGGGGCCGGACCGGACCGGCCGGTCCCGCCGTCCATCCTGACAAGACGTTGCCACGTGGCTACTTGACCAGGTGAACATGCGAAGTGACGACGCCGCTGCTGGCGATGACTGTCGCGATTGATGTCGCGACAGCGGCAGGAGCGATGACAAGGCTGGGGTTCCGCTACTGCCGCTACCGCCGTTACCCTCGTTGCAGTCGTCGCCTCGTTACGCTCGCTACCGCCGCTCCCTCGAGCCCCATGCCCTTCGCCCAAGCTCGCCACATCCCCGAGACCCGGCCCCCGGCCCAGTTCCCGCCGGCCCGCCGACGGCCACCGGGCGAGATCGGCTGGCTCCTCGCCGCCTGCCTGCTCATCGCCAGCGCCACCCTGTGGCCCGCACCGGAGAACCGGGACCTGGCCGCGGAGACGCCGCTGTTCTGTCTGGTGTGCGGCTCGCTCGGCCTCATGGACGTGGTGCTCAACGTCGTCCTGTTCATGCCGTTCGGGGCGGCCATGGCCGCGCGGACAGGAGGCGGCCCCGGTCGCCGGGTGCTCACCGCCGCTCTGACGGGCCTCGGCCTGAGCTTCGCCATCGAGACCACGCAGTACTTCTTCCTGACCGGTCGTGACGCGAGCCTGAGCGACCTGGTGACGAACGCGACGGGCTCGGCGCTGGGAAGCCTGATCGTGGCGTTTTGGCCACAGCTTGTTGCGCCAAACCGTCGCCTGGCGTGGCGCTTCGGCCTCGCCGCTGCCGCCGGTTGGGTCCTCCAAGCAACAATTGTCGCCTGGTCGCTCGGGCCGTCATTGCCCCGCACCCTCTACTTCGGGCAGTGGGCCCCCAAGCTCGGCACCCTCGCGCAGTTCGAGGGTACTATCGTCACCGCATCGGTGGGCGACCTGCCGCTCGCCTGGACCAGCATGCCGTACACGCCCGCGCTCCGCGACGCGCTGGCGAGCGGCCAGCCCATGCGAGCCACCGTCGTCTCCGGCCCACCCACGGCGGGGCTCGCCCCCGTGGTCAGCATCTTCGACGACGAGCAGCAGGAGATCGCCATGTTGGGCCAGATGGGTCGCGCCGCCGCGTTCCACCTCCGGCTCCGCAGCAGCCTGCTCCGCCTGCGCACCCCATCCGTGCGGCTCGACGACGCCTTTCCCGCGGAGGCCGGCGACACCCTCCACGTGGCCGGCCGCCTGGCCCACGGCGCGCTGGAGGTGAGCAGTGTGATCGGCGGCGTCGAGCGGAGGCACCGCCTGCCTCTCAGCGCGCACTGGGGTTGGTTCGAGCTCATGCCCTTCGGCGCCTACCATCTCGGGCCCGAAGCCCGGCTCCTGACCGCGATCTGGATTCTCGCGCTCGTGCTGCCATTCGGCTTCTACATGGGTCGATTGCACCGCGATCGCGAGGCCCGCTCGCGAGTCTATCTCCTCATCGCATGCACCGGCCTGGCGGGTGTCGTGGTCATCCCCGTCATCGCAGGTCTTCCGCTCGCGCATTGGAGCGAGTGGGCCGGGTTCCTGGCCGGCGTGACGGCGGGCGGCGCGCTCGGGAGACGGGTCAGCGGCTAACCGCCCTGCCGCCTCCTCGCCTAACTTCCACTTCCATGTTCGTCCCGACGTTTCGCCAGCGGATCCTCGGCGTGCTGATCCTGGTCGGCGCGCTGCCGACCGCGGCCGCGATCCTGGGCTGGGCGTTCACCCTCAGGCAGGCCAACCCGACCGCGACCTCGCGCGTCGCGGTGGACGCGGTGGCGGCGTCGGGGCGCGAGCTCCTCCGTCAGATCGACACCACACGACTCGATCAGGGCACGCGCAGCGCCCTCGCGGAACACGCCGCCCGGCTCAACGAGGCGCTGGTCCGCTCCGAACGGGCCGACGCGTACGGCCGCTACTACGCCGCGGGCCTCACGTTCCTGGTGCTGGGCGCGGGCGTGATCCTGCTCTACGCCTCGGTGCGTCTCGGCGGCCACCTGTCGCGGCAACTGAGCCGCCCCATCGACGAGCTCGTCGGGTGGACCGGACACATCAAGCGGCACGAGCCGCTTCCTTCCGATCGCACGGTGCGGGGTGCGCCGGAGTTCGCGGCACTCCGCACTGCGCTCCGGGAGATGGC
>JBMOPM010000195.1:0-3806 GCA_049323575.1 Gemmatimonadota bacterium
GACGATGCGGTGATACGTGATGCCGTGCCGATGGCAGCCCGCCCGCCACTCGGCCACGACGCGCTCGACCGTGCTGCGATAGACTCCGGCCCAGTCCCGCGGACGCAGCACCACCGACGCGCCGGTCTCCGGATCCTCGTACCGGGCCTCGGCAGGGCCGGTGAGCGCGAGTTCGCCGGGATCCATCAGGTGGAGGACGATCACCTCGTGCCCGCGATAGCGGAGGAAGCGCAGCGCCTTGAGCGCAAGCGGACGTTCGACCAGCAGGTCGGAGATGAACATCACGAGTCCCCGCCGCCGGAGCTGCGTGATCACGCGGCGCAGCGCGGGCTCGGCCGCCGTCCCCTGCCCAGCCTCGGTGGCGCTGAGCTGGCCCGCCAGAAGCCGCCAGTGGCTCAGGCGGGCGCGCGCCGGCGTGATGGACCGCACGTGGTCGTCGAACGTGATGAGCCCCACCGCGTCCCGCTGGCGCAGCAGCACCAGCGCCAGGGCGGCCGCGAGGCGCCGGGCGTAATCGAGCTTGGGGAGAACCGCGGCGGGATCGCTGGTCCAGGCCATGGAGCGGCTGGCATCCAGCACCATCATCGCGCGGAGGTTGGTCTCTTCTTCGAACTGCTTCACGTACAGGCGGTCGTTGCGGCCGAGGATCTTCCAGTCCACGTACCGCAGCTCGTCGCCGGGCTGGTACATCCGATGCTCGGCGAATTCGACGGAAAAGCCACGCCGCGGCGACCGGTGGAGTCCCGACAGGAACCCCTCCACGACGCCGTTGGTGGTGACCTCGAGTCCGCCGAGCCGGGCCACGTCAGCCGGATCGAGCAGATCCGCCCGTCGCTCCCCGGCCGAGCCCTGCACGACCGTCATTGCGGCGCCCAACCTATCACTGCGCACGCCGGGACGGTAGCGGCGGCAACTCCCGCGGCCACGTCCACGTACATTCCGTCGTGCCGTTGGCGGGGCCGGCAGACGGCGGCCCCCGGTGACCACCTTCTGCCCGCAAGGATTCGCATGCTCTGCTCCCATCGCGCGCTGGGCGCGCTGCCCGCATTCCTGGTCCTTGCCGCGCCGCTCGCGGCGCAGGCCCCCGCCGCCGGCGCCGCCGCGGCGGCGGCCATGATCACGGCGGACGACTACCGCCGGCACATCGGCATCATCGCGCACGACTCGATGCTCGGGCGTGACACGCCGAGCCGGGGCCTCGACCTCACGGCCCAGTACGTGGCCGACCAGTTCAAGGCGTTCGGCCTCAAGCCCGGCGGCGACAACGGCAGCTACCTCCAGCGCTACCGCATCACCCGCACCCAGCTCGACGTGGCGGCCTCCCACCTCGGTTTCATGGGCCAGGGTGGACATCACCATGTCCAGTTCGCCACGGACGCCGTGTGGCTCGGCGGCCCGGCGCCGCAGACGCACCAGGCCGAGGCGGCGTTCGTGGTGGGCGGCGCGCTGGATCCGGCCCGGGTCCCGGCCGGCAGCGCCCGGGGCAAGGTTGCGCTGGTGGTCGTCGACTACCAGAAGCCGCGGCCGGCCACGTTCCAGCGGCTCGTGGCCAGGATGCTGGAGGAGGCGGCTGCGGTGGTCGTCGTGTCCAACCGGGACAGCGCGCAGTTCGCTACCCGCGTGGCGAATCAGGCGCGCCCCCGGCTCCGCATCGGCCGCGTGGAGCGCGCGGGCGGGCCGCTGGTCGAGGCGCATGACCGGGCCGTGGCCGGCCTGCTCGCAGGCTTCGGCGTGGACGTGGCCGCGATCCGCGCCGATACGGCGACCGTGGCGCGCGACGTGCCCGAGCTCAAGGTGGCGGTGGACCTGAAGGAGACCGTCCTGAGCGAGGAGTTCGCGCCCAACACCGTCGGCATCCTCGAGGGCACCGACCCGGTCCTCAAGAACGAGTACGTGATCTACTCGGCCCACATGGACCACATCGGCATCTCGCGCGGCGCCAGTCCGGACAGCATCAACAACGGCGCCGATGATGACGCGTCGGGCACCACCGGCGTAATCGAGCTGGCCCGCGCGATGAGCCAGGCCCCGACCCGGCGCTCGGCCATCTTCCTCACCGTGAGCGGCGAAGAGAAGGGCCTGTGGGGAAGCGACTACTTCGTCGCGCACCCGCCGGTGCCGATCGGCGACATCGTGGCCGACCTCAACATGGACATGATCGGCCGCAACTGGAAGGACACGATCGTGGTGATCGGGAAAGAGCACTCCGATCTCGGCGCCACGCTCGCCCGGGTGAGCGCGCGGCATCCCGAGCTCGACATGGCCGTGATCGACGACCGCTGGCCGGACGAGAACTTCTACGCCCGGTCCGATCACTACAACTTCGCCCGCAAGGGCGTGCCGATCCTCTTCTTCTTCAACGGCGTCCATCCGGACTACCACCGCCCGAGCGACGAGGTTCCGAAGATCGACGCGGAAAAGGCCAGCCGGATCCTCAAGCTGGTCTTCTGGCTGGGCCAGGAAGTGGGCAACGCGACCCAGCGGCCGAAGTGGAATCCGGAAAGCTACCGGAAGATCGTGGAGTAGACGGGCAGCGGCCTATGGCCGTGCCGCTGCCCGCACCTCTTCCAGCCGCGCCACGGCACGGCGCAGGTGGGGGATCACGATGCTGCCGCCGACCACGAGCCCCACGGCAAACACCTCGTGGAACTCTTCGTCGGTGACGCCCTCTTCGGCGCAGCGGATGATGTGATAGGTGATGCAGTCGTCGCAGCGCAGCACCAGCGAGGCGACGAGCCCCAGCATCTCCTTGGTCCTGGCCCCGAGCGCGCCGGGCTCGTAGGCCCGGTGATCGAGGGCGAAGAACCGGTTGATGGTGAGATTGCCCGCCTGCAGGATGGTGTCGTTCATCCGCTGGCGGAACGCGTTGAAATCGGCGAGGGAGTTCGGAGAGTCTGCCATGTAGCGAAAGATAGATGCAAGGTGAGGTCACCGTTCAGCGCGGGAGGTTACCATGGGCAGGGCGACGTGGCTTCTGATCGCCGCTGGCGTCGTCGTGGCCGTGGTCGTGACGGCGGTGCTGGTGGGGCTGATATGGCCCCGGGAGCACGTCGCGTCGAGCCGGATCCTCGTGCATCAGCCGCCTGCCGCCGTCCGGGCCGTGATACGCAACTTCGGCAATTTGCCGGCGTGGTGGACCGAGATCCGGACGTCGGAGCGGGTGCCGCAGGCCGGCCCGGAGCGCTGGCGGCAGACCATGAGCGGCTTCGAGATGGTGATCGAGGTGGTGGAGGACTCGATGCCCATGCGCCTGGTCACCCGCATCGTCTCCCCGCCAGGCGCCGCGTTCGGCGGCACGTGGACCTACGAGATCACCCCCGTGGCCGGCGGCAGCCAGGTCACCATCACCGAGACCGGCTGGATCAGCAACCCGCTCTTCCGCGCGATCGGCGCGGCCACCGGGCTGCACCGGACGCTGGACGGCTACCTCACCGCTCTCGGACGAAAACTGGGCGAGCCCGTGCGGCCCGAGCAGGTGAGCGTCATGCGGCAGGCGCGGGTCGGCGGTCGCGGGCGTTGATCGACTAGCGGCTCGGGACCGTGATCTGCTTCACCATGCCGTGCGTGAAGTGCGGCTTCCCGTCGCCGGCATCGGGGAAGAAGCACACCAGCGCGTAGTTGCCCCGCGTCAGCTCCACCGAGAAATCATTCTCCAGTCCCGGCGCCAGGCTGTTCACGCCGCCGATGGGGATGGCCGGCGGCTCGCCCTGCCGGCCGTCGACCCACGCGAGCCCGTCGGCCGCGGTGTGGCCCGGCCTGAGCCGGAACAGTTCCACTTCGTGGGGCTGGCCGCCGCCGTTACGCAC
>JBMOPM010000196.1:0-3696 GCA_049323575.1 Gemmatimonadota bacterium
GCTCGACGCGTGCCGCTCACCGCTCACCGGTTCACATGTACCGCTGCTGCCGACCCCGGAACTTGACGCGCCCGCTCTTCATGAAGCTGTCGTACTTGCGCAGCGTGCGATGCTGCTCCACCTGGGCAATCGTATCGAGCAGCACGCCGACCACGATCAGCACCGAGGTGCCGCCGAACTGCAGCTGGAAGCCCATCTCCTTCGTGACCAGGATGGGTACCAGCGCCACCGCGGCGAGGAACAGCGAGCCCGGCAGCGTCACGCGGGCCAGCACGCCGTCGATGTAGTCCGCCGTGGCGGAACCGGGCTTCACGCCGGGGATGAACGCGCCCTGCTTCTTCAGGTTCTCCGCCAGGTCCACCGAGTTGAAGATGATGGACGTGTAGAAGTAGCTGAACAGCAGGATCATGACCGCGAAGACCAGGTTGTACGGCAGGTCGCCCGGGGTGAAGAAGTTCGCCACCTCGGTGAGCACCGGGCTCTTCGTGAAGTTGGCCAGCGTGCCCGGGACGATGATGATCGTCTGGGCGAAGATGATCGGCATCACGCCGGCAGTGATGAGCCGGATCGGAATGAAGGTCTTCTGGCCTTCGCGGATCCGCCCGCGGCCCATGACCTTGCGGGGAATCTGGATGGGAATGCGCCGCGCGGCCATCGTCATGGCCACCGTAGCCGCGATCACCGCCAGCAGCACGCCGCAGAAGAACACCGCGCCGAGCGGCGAGACCACGCCGCCCTTCACGAAGTTGATCAGGCTGAGGAAGCCGGGCCACACCCGGTCGAGGATCGAGAACGTGATGAGCAGGCTCATCCCGTTGCCGATGCCGCGCTCGGTGATCTGCTCGCCCAGCCACATGATGAAGATCGCACCGGCCGTGAGCACCAGCACCATGAGAAACCGGCTGAAGAAGCCGGGATTGGCCACCGCGCCGGGGATCGACTCGGTGAAGAGCGCGAAGGTGTAGGCCTGGGAGAGCGAGATGAACACGGTGAGGTACCGTGTCCACTGGGTGAGCTTCTTCTTGCCCTCCTCGTCCTTCTGCATCTTGCCCACGGACGGGACGATGCCGCCCGCGAGCTGGAAGATGATGGACGCGGAGATGTAGGGCATGATGCCCAGGGCGAAGATGGTGGCGCGCGAGAGGCCGCCGCCCAGGGCGTCATAGAGCCCGAAGAAGCCCGCGGCGCTGGAATTCCGGATGAAGTCCGCGAGGGCCTGGACGTTGACGCCGGGGGCGGCGATGTGGGCGCCGATCCGGTAGACCACCAGGCATGTGAACGTGAAGAGGAGCTTGCGCTTGAGCTCCTCGTCCAGGTCGAGACCGGGGACGCGCGGTGCGGTCACTTACGCCTCGACCGAGCCGCCGGCGGCCTCGATCCGGGCCCGGGCGGCGGCAGAGACCTTGATCCCCTTCACCGTGTAGGCGCGATCCGCCTCGCCGTTGCCGAGGATCTTGACCGGCTGGCCCGCGCGGCCCGTGAGCCCCGCGGCGGCCAGCGTCTCCATGGTCACCAGGGTGCCCACCACGTGCTTCAGATCGCTCAGGTTCACGGGCACCGCCGTCACCTTGAACGGGTTGGTGAAGCCGCGCTTCGGCAGCCGCCGGTACATCGGCATCTGGCCGCCTTCGAAGCCCGGGTTGGTGGAGCCGCCGGTGCGCGCCTTGTGGCCCTTGTGGCCCTTGCCGGACGTCTTGCCCAGGCCCGAGCCGGGGCCGCGGCCCACGCGCTTGCGAGAACGGTGGGAGCCCGCCGCGGGACGGAGGCTCGAGAGCGTGATCTTCTCGTCGGACATCTGTCGGTCCCTTCGCTATGTCGATGCGTCGCCGGAGCAGGCCGGAACCGGCCCCGGCGGCGCCGTCACTCTGCTGCCGGGGTCACCTGCACCAGGTGGCGAACCTTGAACAGCATGCCGCGAATCGACGCCGTGTTCGCCACCCGGACGGTCTGCTGATAGTGCCGCAGGCCGAGCGCCCGGAGCGTGCGGCGCATGGTCTCCGGATGCCCGATCGCGGAGCGGATCTGCCGGACCTCGACGGTCTTCGCCTCGTCCTCGGACGGGATCCGCGCCGCGTAATACCCCGGGCCCTGCCGGCCCACGACTGGATTGCGTCCCATCGTCAGCCCTCCTGCCGCGGCCGGTAGCCGATCTGCTCGGCCTCGATGCCGCGCTCCCGCGCGACCTGACGGGCGGAGACCAGCCGGCTCAGCCCGTTGATCGTCGCCCGCACCATGTTGTGCGGGTTGTTCGAGCCCAGGCTCTTGGTGAGGATGTCCGTGATGCCGGCGCACTCGAGCACAGCACGCACCGGGCCACCGGCAATCACGCCGGTACCGCTGGTGGCCGGCTTGAGCAGCACCCGGCCCGCCCCGTGCTCGCCGAGGATCTCGTGCGGAATGGTGGTCCCCACCTTCGGCACATCCGCCATCCGGCGCTTGGCGGCCTCGACGGCCTTGCGGACCGCCTCGGAGACCTCGTTCGCCTTGCCGGTCGCGATGCCGACCTTGCTCTTCCCGTCGCCCACGGCCACGAGCGCATTGAAGGAGAAGCGCCGGCCACCCTTCACCACCTTGGCGACACGGTTGATGGCGATCACGTTCTCGACGTGATCGCTGCGCTCCTCGCGGTCCCCGCCGCGGCCGCGGCCGCGTTCACCGCTGCGCCCGCGCTCGCCGCCGCGCCCCCGGCTCCGGCCGCGCCGGCTCTCGGTGCGCTCCTGACCGCCTTCGGGCTGCTCGGTCGTTGTCTGCTCGGCCGCAACGCTCTCCGCGCCGGCCTGTTCCTGTTCGCTCATTTAGAACTCCAGTCCGCCTTCGCGCGCGCCCTCGGCCACGGCCTGCACTCGCCCGTGGTACCGGTACCCCGCCCGATCGAAGACCACCTTGGTGATGCCCGCCGCCTTCGCCTTCTCGGCCAGCAGCCTGCCGACCGCTCGGGCCCGGGCGGTCTTGCCCGCACCCTCGGCGCCGAGCCCCTCGCTGAGATCGCTGACGCCGAGGAGCGTCACGCCCAGGTCGTCGTTCACCAGCTGCGCATAGATGTGCTTCAGCGAGCGGAAGACCACCAGGCGCGGCCGCTCGGCCGTGCCCGCCACCTTCTTCCGCACGCGCAGGTGGCGGCGGTACCGCCGCTCGCCCCGCGACTTCGGCGCATGGATCGCCCGCATCACTTCGCTCCTGTCTTGCCGGCCTTGCGGCGGACCTGCTCACCCTGGTAGCGCACGCCCTTGCCCTTGTACGGCTCGGGCGGGCGGATCGAGCGGATCTCGGCGGCCACCTGGCCCACCTTCTCCTTGTCCGCCCCCTCGATCCTCACGACGGTGTTGTTCTCCACCGACAGCGTGATCCCCGCCGGCGCCTTGAACTCCACCGGATGCGAGAAGCCGAGGCTCAGCGTGAGCCCGTGCGGCTTCTTCTCGGCCTTGTAGCCCACGCCCTGGATCTCGAGGACCTTGCTGAAGCCGGTCGAGACCCCGTCCACCATGTTCTGGATGAGCGTGCGGGTCAGGCCGTGCAGCGCCTTGTGCCGGTTCTCATCGCTCGGGCGCGCCACGGTCACCTTCCCGTCGGCCACCGACACCGCCATCTCCGGGTGCACGCGGCGGCTGAGCTCGCCCTTCGGCCCCTTCGCGGTGACGACGTCGCCGGCCACCGTTACGGTCACGCCCTGCGGGAGGGCCACCGGCTTCTTGCCAA
>JBMOPM010000197.1:0-3681 GCA_049323575.1 Gemmatimonadota bacterium
GAAGCACCGCACCAAGGCCCGAAACCGGGCCTCGCTGATCTTCGAACGCCGGAAGTACCTGTTTTTCTGAGTCACGTCAGGAAGTTAGCAGCGGCTGGGGGCTGCTTTGCTTCCTAAGACCCAAAAAGAACCCCGGCCGGGCCGGGGTTCTTGGTCTTGCCGCTTCAGCGGCAGTTGGAAGGCAGGTACTTGTCGTCGACCGTGCTGGCGGTGCAGCTCCACTGCACGCCGCCCGTACCGAAGGTCGGGGTCAGCACCAGGGTCTGTCCGTTGATCGCCTTGTTGGCCTTCTGCGGGGCAGTGTTGGAGAACGTGGCGGTGATGACGCCATTCGCGCCGACGGCCACGCTTTTGACGTAGTTGCCCTTGATGTTGGTAGGCGGATCATCGATTCCCGCCGCCTTGTTGCTCGTCGGCGCAACGCCATACTGCGCGTAGTACTCGGCAACCGCCGTCTTGGCGCCGGAAGCCAAGCTGGCGCCTTCCGAAACCTGCGCGCGGATGGTGTAGTCCTGGTACGCGGGAATGGCGATCGCCGCGAGGATGGCGATGATCGCCACGACGATCATCAGTTCGATCAGGGTAAAGCCCTGGTACTTCTTCATGGTGGATTCCCCTAGGAGTGGTTGAACAAACACGCGTGACTGGCCTGGCCGCGCGGCGCGGGCTTGGTGCCAAGCGCAAATCTACGCTAGCACGAAGCATGCCACCGCGGGCGCGCCCCATTGCCGGGCACGGCTGTGGCGCTGCTCACAGTTCCCCGCGCAGCGGGGGTGCATGCGAGTGACGCAATGCGTCACCTGACACTTGCCTGACGCGACGGGTCACCCCGCTCGGATGGTTCATCACCAAGCGGCGTGCTTGCCGCCACGTCGCACTTCGAGCGCGTCTATGATGCGGGCTTGCCTGATGGGGAAAAAAGGGGAAAGCATGTCTCGGGTCTCGCGCCTGTCGTGGGCACTGTTGATCCTGTTTGTGCTGTCCGGGTTCGCCGGACTGATCTACCAGTCGGTCTGGTCGCACTACCTGGGTTTGACCCTCGGGCATGCGGCGTACGCGCAGACCCTGGTACTGGCCATCTTCATGGGCGGGATGGCGCTGGGGGCGTGGCTCGCCAGTCGCTACAGCCTGCGCTGGAAGCGGCTGATCCTGGGGTACGCGGCCGTCGAGGGCGTGATCGGCCTGCTGGGGCTGCTGTTCCATCCCGCCTTCGTGGGTTACACCGGCTTCTCGCAGGAGACCGTGTTGCCAGCGCTCGGCAGCGCCTCCCTGGCGCACGGCTACCAGTGGATCACCGCCGCCTTGCTGATCACCCCCCAGAGCATCCTGCTGGGGGCGACCTTCCCGCTGATGAGCGCGGGCCTGATCCGCGCGCTTCCCCAGGAGCAGGGGCAGGTGCTCGGCGGCCTGTACTTCACCAACAGCCTCGGCGCCGCGCTCGGTGCGTTGCTGGCGACCTTCCTGCTGCTGCCGGCGGTGGGACTGCCCGGTACCGCCATGACCGCAGGCCTGCTGAACATCGTGGTCGCGGTCGGCGCCTGGGCCTTGAGCAAGGTGCTGGAAGACGAGGCGGGCGAGCCCCCTCCCGCCGCGCGGGCGGTGCAGGAACCCGTCGATCGCCAAGAACTGCAAAGGCTCGGCCGGATCCTGTTGGCGGCCACCGCGATCTCGGGCGCCGCCTCCTTCGTGTACGAGGTGGGCTGGGTGCGGCTGTTGAACCTTGCGTTCGGCACCACGATCCACAGCTTCGAACTGATGCTGGCGGCCTTCATTCTAGGACTCGCGTTCGGCGGGCTGTGGATCCGCAAGCGCGCCTCGTCGATCGCCGAGCCTGTGCGCTACGTGGGATACGTCCAGGTCCTGATGGGCATCGCAGCGCTGCTGTCGGTACCGGTGTTCACCCAGAGTTTCGGCTGGGTCGGCTGGCTGATGGGTGCGCTTTCCCGGTCACCCGACGGCTACACGTTGTTCGAGCTGGGGACTGCGGCGATCGCCCTGCTCGTGATGTTTCCGGCGGCGTTCTTCGCAGGGATGACGTTGCCGCTCTTCACCCTCGCGCTCCTTCGGGCCGGAGCGGACGAGCGCGTCATCGGGCGCATCTACGCGGCCAATACGCTGGGTGCGATCGCGGGCGTGGCGGTCGCGGTCCATGTTCTCATTCCGCTGATGGGGGTGCGGCTTGCGGTCACGCTGGCCGCCCTGGCCGATGGCCTACTCGGTCTATACCTGCTGCGCGCGGTCAATCCCGCACGTTTCACGCGGGGGGTCGGACTTGCGGCTGCAGGACTTGCCGGCATCGCCGTCTTCGCGATGATCGCCGGGCGTCCCGATCCGCTCGAACAGGTTTCGGGCGTGTTCCGTACCGGCCGCGCACGGTTGGAAAACGCGGTGGTCGAGTACCTGCGCGACGGCAAGACCGCCACCGTTGGCGTAGTCAGTGCTGGGAACACACGTGCCATTTCTACGAACGGCAAGCCGGACGCGGGGCTGACGCCGCTCGACCAGGCGCCGAGCGGAGACGAGATCACCATGGTCATGGCCGGCGTGTTGCCGGTGGTCCATCACCCGAACCCGCAGCGCGTCGCGGTGATCGGCTGGGGTTCGGGACTCACCACGCACACCCTGCTGGGATCGCAGGCGCCCCGGGTGGTGGACACCGTCGAGATCGAGCGCGCGATGGTCGATGGCGCGCGGTTGTTCGGCGAGCGCGTGGAACGCGCCTACCGCGATCCCCGTTCGCAGATCCATATCGATGACGCGCGGACGTTCTTCTCGACCGGAGCAAGGCAGTACGACGTGATCGTGTCGGAGCCGTCCAACCCGTGGGTGAGCGGAGTGGCGAGCCTCTTCACCCGCGAGTTCTATGCCTTCCTCAAGAGGCACCTGAGCGACGGGGGCGTGCTGGTGCAGTGGCTCCACACCTATGAGCTCAACGATGCACTGGTCGGGACGATGCTCGCCGCGCTGGTGGTCGAGTTTCCGGAGGTGGACGTCTACATCACCAACGACGTGGATCTGCTGCTCGTTGCGCGGGCGCAGCGGGGGCCGCTGCAGATGCACCGGTCGCCGGCCGCACCCGGCAGTGTCCTCGAGGCGGAGCTCCGGCGCGTCGCGGCATCGCGTCCCGAGGAACTCCGCCTGCGCTGGATCGGCGGGACGGAGGTGCTCCTCGCCTGGCTGCGGATGAGCGGCGCGCAAGCGCACTCGGACTATTTCCCGACGGTTTCGCTGCAGGCCCCAAAGGCGCGGTTCATGGGGCAGCGGTCGTCGTTCATGACCAACCTCGTGACCAACGGCATGCCGGTCCTGGACATCCTGGCCTGCCGACGCCCGCTGCCGCTGTCGGAGGGGATGCTGGAGATTCCCAACAACCAGTTCAGCGGGTGGCGGGGCATGGCCGCGGCGATCCGGGACGTCGCGGTCAATGATCCTGGCAGCGTGCGTGCGTACAAGCTATCGCCTCTGTCCGGCGATGAGATACACGCGGTGATGCGCCTGTCCTCCATACCCTTGCGGTCGGACGAAGCGCTGCGCCAGTGGAGCGAGGGGGTGGCCGCGCTTGCGCGCGGATCCCTCGGTCACGCCGATGCCGCCGACCTCGAGGGCCTCTGGATACGCCCCCGCTGGGTCGCCCCGGAAAACCTCGCGCGGGCCGACGTCTCCGACATTCTTGCTGCGTAT
>JBMOPM010000198.1:0-3596 GCA_049323575.1 Gemmatimonadota bacterium
GCGGGCGGCCCGGCCCGCCAGCCACCAGCCGGGGCCGCACGAGGGGAGGATGCATCCGATGATGTCCCGCAATGCCCGCATCGCCGCCGCTGTCGCCGCGCTCCTGCTGGTGACGCTGTATCTGCTGCCGATGTGGTACATCCGGCTCGGCGCCCCGCAGTATCCCGAGGGGCTGGGCCTCGATATCTGGATCGACCGCATCACCGGTCTCGGCCCCAACGATCTGCAGAACATCAACGGGCTGAACCACTACATCGGCATGAAGCGCATCACGCCGGAGGACATCCCCGAGCTTCGCTTCATGCCGATCGTGGTGGCCGGGCTCATCGCGCTGGGGATGCTGGTGGCGGCGACGGGCCGCCGGTGGCTGCTCCATGCCTGGGCCGGTGTATTCGTGCTGGTGGCGCTGGCGGGCCTCTACGACTTCTGGCGCTGGGAGTACGACTACGGCCACAACCTCGACCCGACCGCGGCCATCAGGATTCCCGGCATGAGCTACCAGCCGCCGCTCCTCGGGACGAAGCAGCTGCTCAACTTCGTGGCCACCTCGCTGCCGGGCCCCGCGGGTTGGGCGGCGTTGGCGGCGCTCGCGCTCGTGCTGGCGGCCGTCGTCCTCGAGTGGCGGCGCGCGCGCGCGGCGCGGAGCGGCCCCGAGGCCGGGAACGGTGGCGATGGGGCGCCGCTCACCCTGATCGACGAGCGGGCTGTGGCACGAACTCCGCGGCGCGCCGGACGCTCTCAGGCCACAGTATGACGTGGCGGCGGCCCGCGACGCTCACGGCGCTGCTGGTTGCGCTCGTGGCCTGCGCGGCGCCGGCTCCTCGTGCGCTCCATCTCGGCACGGATCAGTGCGCCCACTGCCACATGACCCTGGCCGATGCGCGCTACGCGGCCCAGCTCATCACCACGAGCGGCAAGACCTTCGTCTTCGACGATCCGGGCTGTCTCGCGGCGTTCTATGCCGGGGGCGAGGTGCCGCGCGACAAGGTCGGGTCGGTCTGGGTGAACAACTATCTCGCGCCCGGCGATTGGCTCGACGCGCGCACCGCCGTGTTCATCCACGCCCCTGGCCTGCGCACGCCGATGGCCAGCGGACTGGCTGCCGTCAGGCCGGGCGCAGAGGCCGACAGCCTGCGGGCGGCGCTGGGCGGCACGGTGCTGACGTGGGACGCGGTGGTCGCGCGGCAACGGAGCGGCGTGTGAATCGTCGAGGCGCGCGCTGCCCGGTCCGCTTCCCGCTGCGCGGCCTCGGGATGGTCGCGGCGGCGTGCCTGCTCGCTCCCCCGGCGTTCGCGACCGACATCGTCGTCTCACCCGCCGGTCCGGTGCCCACGCTCACCGCCGGGCTCGCGCTCGCCCGGCCGGGGGACCGCATCATCGTCCGGGCCGGGATCTACCGCGAGCCGCCGATCGTGGTGGCGAAGCGCGTCTCCATCGTGGGCGAGGGGCGGCCCGTCCTCGACGGCGGCGGGGATCGGCAGATCCTGACGGTCACCGCCGACAGCGTCACCATCCGGGGGCTCGTCTTCCGCCACACCGGCAACAGCTTCGTGGACGACCGGGCCGCTCTTCGCTTCACGGCGGTGCGCGGCTGCGTCGTGGAAGACAACGAATTCGAGTCGACCTTCTTCGGGATCTACCTGGCCGACGTGGAGGGCTGTCGCATCAGCGGCAATCGCCTGGCGGCGGCGGGCGCGGGCGAGGCCCAATCCGGCAACGGGATCCACCTCTGGTCGTCGGCGGGCGTCGTCATCGAGCGCAACGCGATCCGGGGCCATCGCGACGGGATCTACCTCGAGTTCAGTCGCGGCGCCGTGGTCCGGGGCAACGCCAGCACGCACAACCTGCGCTACGGGCTGCACTTCATGTTCTCGGACAGCTGCACCTATGCGGACAACACCTTCCGCCGCAACGGTGCGGGCGTCGCGGTCATGTACAGCAAGCGCGTGTCCATGACCGGCAACCGGTTCCAGGACAACCAGGGCGCCGCGGCCTATGGCCTGCTGCTCAAGGACATCAGCGACAGCCGCGTGGCAGCCAACCGGTTCGTGGGCAACACCGTGGGCCTCTACACGGAAGGCGGAAGCAGGCTGCGGGTGGAGGACAACCTCTTCGAACGGAACGGCTGGGCGGTGCGGCTGCTGGCCAGCTCCGGCGATGACGCCTTCCTCCGGAACCGGTTCGTGGGCAATGCGTTCGACGTGACCACCAACAGCGCCAGCAGCTCCAGCACGTTCCGCGAGAACGAATGGGACCGCTATGCCGGCTACGACCTCGACCGCGACGGCTACGGCGACGTGCCCTACCGTCCGGTGCGACTGTTTGCCCTGGTGGTGGAACAGAGCGAGCCGGCACTGATCCTTCTCAGAAGCGTCTTCGTGGATCTGCTGGAAGTGGCAGAGCGGGTGCTGCCGGTCCTGACGCCGGAGACGCTTGTGGACGAGCGGCCGCGGATGCCGCGGCGCCGGCCGATCCTTCGCTCCGCACCGCGTCCGCCGACATGACCGCCACCATTCTGGTCCGCGGCCTCACCAAGTGCTTCGGCCGGGTCCGGGCCCTGTCCGGGATCGATCTGGCCATCCCGGGAGGACGGGTCACGGCGGTGGTGGGCCCCAACGCGGCGGGAAAGTCTACCCTCATCAAATGCCTGCTGGGCCTCGTGCGGCCGGACCAGGGCGAGATGTTCGTCCAGGGCGAGCGCGTGACGGCGGATCCCGCCTACCGGCGGCGGATCGGCTACATGCCGCAGGCGGCGCGCTTCCCGGAGAACCTGACGGGCCGCGAGGTGCTCGACCTTCTGGCCGAACTCCGGGACAACCCGCCTGATCCGGACGATGAGCTCATCGGCCGGCTCGACCTCGAGGCCTCGCTGGACAAGCCCGTGCGGACCCTCTCGGGCGGCACGCGACAGAAGCTGAGCGCTGTCGTGGCGTTCCGTTTCCGCCCCTCGGTGCTGATCCTCGACGAGCCCACCGCCAGTCTCGATCCCGTCGCGAGCGCCGAGCTCAAGGACCGGATCCGGCAGGCGGCCGGGGCCGGCGCGACCGTGCTGCTCACGTCCCACGTGATGGCGGAGGTGGAAGAACTGGCCGACGAGATGGTTTTCATGGTCGAGGGACGCATCCGCTTCCACGGCACGCTGGATCAGCTCCGGCTCGCCACGCACGAGCGGAAGATCGAGCGCGCCGTGGCGCGGCTGCTCCGGGAGGACTTGCCCGGGAGGGTGGCATGAGGACCGTCGGCAAGGTGTGCCGCAACGAGCTCAGCAACCTTCTCCGCAACCGCTGGATCCTGGGCTACGGCGCGCTGTTTCTGCTGCTCACCGACGCCCTGTTCCGCTTCGGCGGGACGGGCCCGCGCGTGGTGCTGAGCCTCATGAACGCCGTGCTCGTCGTGATCCCGCTGGTGAGCGTGGTGTTCGGCACCCTCTATCTCTCGAATGCGCGCGAGTTCATCGAGCTGCTCCTCACGCAGCCCGTGCGTCGCGGGTCGCTCTTCGCCGGCCTCTATCTCGGGCTTGCGCTGCCTCTGGCGGCGGCGTTCGTGGCGGGCGTCGGCCTGCCGTTCGTCGCCCACGGAGCCGTGGCCGGGACGGG
>JBMOPM010000199.1:0-3561 GCA_049323575.1 Gemmatimonadota bacterium
GAACACCAGGAAATTGATCTTGCCGGCGCGGAAGGACTCCTGCGCCAGTTGGAGATTCTGGGCGAGCCGTTCGACTCCTCCGCGCTCGAAGGCCGCCTGCGCTTCCCGGGCCCGCATGTATGCCTGGTAGGCGTCCCGCACCTCGAACTCCACCTGCCGGCGGAGCGCGCCTTCGGCGATGCGGGCCCGCTCGAGCTCAGCGCGAGCCTGCGCCTGTGCGCCTTGGCCCCGGTTCAGCAGTGGGATAGGTACCGATAGGGTGAGCTGCCAGCGGCGCACGTCGTCCCGGCCCACGAGGGCGCCGACGGCCGGGTCGGGCCACGCGAGGCCGCGGGCGAACCGGACGTCTGCCTCGGCGGCGGCGCGCTCGGCCGCGGCGGCCCGCAGGTCGGCCCGGCGCTCGACGGCGAGGGCGACCAGGGTCGATTCAGCCCGCGCGTCCGGTGCCGGCAACTCCGGCGCGCCGGCGGGCTCGGCCGTTTCCTCCGGCGGCAGGCCGATGGCGCGGGCGAGCTCGATGACGGCCGACGCGTGCGAGCGCTCCGCCTCTAACCGGACCCGGCGGTCGCGGCTGACCGCGGCCGCGGCCACGTTGACCTCGAGCAGCGTTCCGCCACCGAGGGCGAGACGCTCGCTGGCCGCGCGCTGGGCATCCGCGGTGACCTGCTCGGCTTCGCGCGCCGTCTCGGCACGGAGCCGGGCGATGAGCGCGAGCACGAACGCCTGATAGACGCGCGCCGCAACCTCTTGGCGCCGCCGGGCAAGACGCGCCTCGGCGGCGGCCGACCGGCTCTCGGCGCCGCGGATGCGGGCGCCGCGCTTGCCGCCCAGCTCGAAGCGTTGCGAGAGCGCGAAGTCGAAGCCGACAAGCGACGTGTCGCCGAAGCCGACCCGGCCGACTCCGACCGAGATTTCGGGATTATAGGTGAACAGCCGGGCACCGCGCAGCCCGCCGCGGGCAGCGGCCAGCTCGGCTTCGGCGGTGCGGATGTCTGGATTCAGCTCGGCGGCGCGGCGGAGCGCCTCGGCGAGCGTAATCTCGCGAGTCTGCGCACGCACGGGCGCCGCGAGGGCGGCAGCCAGCGCGCACGCGACGAGCCCGCGTGCGAACATGATGAATCTCCTTGTACGTGGACCGAGAACGACGATTTCGGTACGGCGGAGATCAGGCGATCGGAGGCGGGATGGGGGGGGCCGGCACAGTCTGCGAGTGCCCGTGCTGTGAGGAGGGGGCATTGACGCGGCGTGCCACCAAGTCGGTACGGGGCGCGCCCCGCTCGGCCCGGGTGACGCTGGTCGGCCCATGGCAACCGCAGGCGTGGCAGAGCACGGCGCAGCCGTGCTCTGCCTGCTGGGCGGGCGGGCGGCGGTGGCGGGCGTCGCCCGCGTGCACGAAGTCGCCCTCGCGCGCGAAGTGGACCGCCATTTCCACCAACTCGGGCCCCGCCGGGGTCAGGCCAATCAGCACAAGCCAGAGGAATAAACGCCGCACCATGGCGGGAAGCGTACGCGAGCGCGCCGTACAAGTCAACGCATCGGGCCAACGGCCTGTAACTAGAACGGCGCCACACGCTCGAGGATCGGGGCCGTCAAGTGACCGTCAGTGAACGCGATGAAATCCGTGGATCCCGCGGTGCGCGAAGCCGAAGCCGAAGCCAATGAAGACCTGGGTGCCGCCACGCGGTGCGTACGAGCGGTACGCCCAGCCACCATGCGGGCGGCCCGCACCGGCGACCGAGGGTCCAGCCACGTCGTATCGCAACAGGTCGTAGTCAAAATGGGTTGTCGCCATGCCGCGCACGAAGTCGTTCAGCTCCGCCTCCACGTCCCGCGAGGCGGGCACGCGGTCCAGCGCGCGCAGGTCCCACTGCCCCCCTTCCGTGTAGGGCGCGAGCTGAAACGGCGCGCTGGACACAGCCGCGTAGACCGTGCCGCGTCCGGGTTGGGCGGCCGCGAACGCACTCCGGTCGCCTCGGCCCCGGATCTCGAGCTCGTGCCCGCCGCGAACGAAGCTGTCGTCGCCGGGGTTGAGCGGGAACAGCACGCGCAGCCGGCCTTCCGCATCGATGTGCAGCACGAGCAGGTAGCCGTCATCACGGATTCGGACCTGCACCTTGACCCGGTCGCCGGCCCGATATCGGCCGTCGTGGTTCAGCCGGATCTGCACAGCCGGCGTGTCGGAGGGCACGGCGGGCGGGACGGGAGCCGGCCCCAGACCGGGACCGACGACGAGGGCAGCGGCAATCAGCAGAGTCGAGTGCATAGCCCCTCGGGGTGGGAAGATGTGCTGGGCACCGCCGGGTCCCGGAGCACGCGCCGCGTACGGAGACGCGAGTGCAGCGGCGAGGTCACGGCCGGTAGGCCACAAGCGTCGTGGACTTCTCGCCGCCCGGCCAGACGATCGTCATTCCTGCGACCGCCGTCGCCACCGGAGGCTCGAAGAGTGCCGTGAACGGCTCGGCGCTGAGCGTCTGCACCGCGAGCACCTTCCTCGCGGAATCGGCCAGGAAGAGCGCGACCTCATCCACTTGGCGTCCGCCTCCCTGCCATGTCAGTCGTGTTACGGTGCGCGAGCGATCATCGACCACCGAGAGCTCCTCCACGACGAGGCTATCCGTGCCGGCGGGGCCGGGTACCGCAATCCGTCTGCCCGTCCCCGCCGGCGGGGTCAGGTATGGGGTCGGAGCGCCCATCGAAAGGGGCGGTCCATACGGGTAGTACGGGTAGGCATACGCGTTCCACGGCGCGTAGAATGGGAGCAGGCCGAGTCCGACTCCGACGCGCACGCCGTGGTGCGGAAACGCTCCGTGGTGGTGGTGATGAAGAGCATCGTCGGCGTCGTGGAGACCGCCCGGGAGATCGTGGTGGTCCACGCCGGTGTGGTGGACCGCGCCGGTGCCGACGCTGACCAGACCCGGCGTCGGTGCGGGATGGGCCTCGGCAGTGCCGATGGTGCCGTGATGCCGGCCGGGATCGTGGGCCGGCTCCGCGACTGCGTGCCCCCGGCCACCGTGTTCACCGGCGGTGTGTGCACCGCCCACATGAGCGCTGCCCGAGTGACCGGCGCCGCCATGTGCCCCCGCGCCATGTGCCCCGCCAACACCATGCCCGCCCCCCGTTGCGTGCCCACTCGCGCCTCCGGCATGACCGTGCTGGGCGAGCGCCGGTGCCGGGCTCACGATTGCTGCCGCAAGTACACCGAGGGAAACAATCAGGGTGGGCGTTACCAGCCGACAATGCCGCACGGGCAGTGCGCTCCCGGCTCGCTTCGTCCGGTCCGCCACCGGCGGGGCGGAGCGACACCGAATGCTGGCTGAACGGGAAGGCGAATGCGCCGTGGCTGCGCGCAACTGTAGCTGTCCCCAACCTTCCGCTTAGTCTACAGTCTAGGTAGCGGGACGAGCGATGACAATGCCCCGACGGCGGGTCCTGCGCACACCGAATGGTCCGCCCTGCACCTCCGGTGGCGGCGGCGGCGGGAAATCGGAGACCACAGGCGGCGAACCTGGGGCTGCTGCGAGAATCGATCGGCATCCTCCTCGAGAGCGTGCCGTCCGTGTG
>JBMOPM010000200.1:0-41195 GCA_049323575.1 Gemmatimonadota bacterium
GACCGCACCGAAACCTGGCCGTTCCGGTTTTAACGGTACGGATCGTGAGGCTTTCGTATTTGTAGAGGCAAGGTGGCATTACTATCTGCCAAGCCCCAATCTGTCAATAGCCGCCGTGGGGGCACCCGCTCCAGGCGCCAGCTTGCTGGCTTGGTTGTCAAGCAGGGAGTCGTCCGGTGTGCCAGGCGCTGGCGGGGGATCGATCCGGAGGCGGCCGAGCCGCCGGAGGGCGAGCCCACAAAACAGACCGCCGTCGCTCTCGCGACGGCGAATTGCCCCTCCTGGGATCGAGCCGCAGGCCGATCCCAAACAAAAGGCCCGGTGCGGTTGCACCGGGCATTGCCCCTCCTGGGATCGAACCAGGACTCTCCTGATCCAGAGTCAGGCGTGTTGCCAATTACACCAAGGGGCAGCGTTCCCATGGAGCTGAGGGGAGTCGAACCCCTGACCTCTGCAGTGCGATTGCAGCGCTCTCCCAACTGAGCTACAGCCCCCGAAAGCAGGGCAAAACTATCCCACCGGTATACAACCGTCAACCGAGACCCCGCTCGGGCGGGCAGGCGGGCCCGGGCTCACCCCCGGGCGGCGCCGAGCCACGCTTCGACCCGCGCCAGGTCCTCCTGCGTGAGCCCATGCCCCGCCGGCTGCCAGTCGTGGGTGAGCTGGGCCCCGGCCTGGTGCAGCACCGCGGCCAGCCGCTCCACCGAGCGCCGGGGAATGACGGTGTCCGCCAGTCCCGACCCAAGGTAGACGGCGGTGCCGCCGAGATCAGGCAGGGGCTGCGGCTCGAACGGCAGCATGGCCCGGAGCAGCACGGCCCGGCGGAGGAGCCCCGGGTGGCGCAGCAGCACGCTCGCAGCAATGTTTGCGCCGTTGGAGTAGCCCAGCGCCGTCACGTTTTCGATCCGGAACCCGTACCGCGTCGCCGCTTCACGCACGAAGGCCGCAAGGTCGTCGGTGCGCCGCGCCAGGTCGTCGAGGTCGAAGACGCCCTCCGCGATGCGCCGGAAGAACCGGGGCGCGGAGCCCTCCAGCACCTGGCCTCGCGGGCTCAGCAACGCGGCACCCGGCCAGAGCCGCTGGCCCAGCGGGATGAGGTCGTTCTCGTCCCCGCCGGTGCCATGCAGCAGGAGCAGCACCGGGGCGCCCGGAGCCGACCCCGGCACCCAGCGGTGCACGAATCCGTGTTCCGCATCAGGCATGAGCCCCCCGCGCCAGAGCCAGTTCCGGCAACGCCGCCTCGATCCCCGCCCGCATCGGCTCGTACTGCGGCGGCAGGCGAAGGCTTTCGCCCAGGTGCTCGAGGGGTTCGTCGATCAGCATGCCCGGACCGTCCGTCGCGAGTTCGAAGAGGACGCCGTTCGGCTCGCGGAAGTAGACCGAGCGGAAATAGTTCCGATCCATCCGCGGCGACGCACCCAGGCCCTGCCGGAGGACGCGGCCGCGGAGTTCGTCCTGCACGGTGTCGTCGGCCACGCGGAACGCCACATGGTGAATGGAACCCACGCCCATCCGCGCGGACCAGAAGCCGCCCGCGGGCCGGACGTCGAGGTATGCGCCGATGGGATGGCTCGCGCCACTCGGCGCAAACCGGACGGTTCCCTCGTGCTCTCCCACCCGCGTGAAGCCGAGCGCGTCGGTCAGCACCTGAGCGGTGGGAGCGAGTTCGCTCACCCAGAGCGTGGTGGTATGGAGCCCGCGAATGGCGTGCTCCGCGGGCAGCGTGCCGCTGTCCCAGCCCGGCACGGCACCGGCCGCGGCCGTGGCCACCAGTTCCACCGCCATGCCGTCGGGATCGCGGAACGTGAGCACCGCCTCGCCGAAGCGGTGCACGGGGCCCTCATACGCCACCCCCTGCGCGATCAGCCGCTCGATCCACCAGCCCAGCGATCCGGCCGGGATCGCGAGCGCCACCGACGCGGCCTGGCCCACGCCCTGGCGCCCGCGCGGCGCGGAGCCCCAGGGGAAGAAGGTGAGGAGGCTGCCGGGCGTGCCCGTGGCGTCGCCGAAGTAGAAGTGATACGCCGTCGGGTCGTCGAAGTTGACGGTCTTCTTCACCAGCCGCATGCCGAGCGTGCCGGTGTAGAAATCGAGGTTGCGCTGGGGGTCGCCCGCGATGGCGGTGACGTGGTGCAGTCCGCCGGATGTCGTGGTCATGTGTCCTTCCCTTCCCCGACCGCCACCTCGTCCGCTTCCCGCAGGAGATCACGGAGATCCAGCGGCTGGGTGAACATGTCGATGTCGCCCCGCTCGTTCCGGGGCCACTCGGCCACGGGACGGTCCCACATCAGCTCCACGCCGTTGCCGTCCGGGTCGTCCAGATAGACAGCCTCGCTCACGCCGTGATCGCTCGCGCCGCGGAGCCGGATTCCCGCCGCGATGACCCGCTTCACCGCCACGGCCAGGTCGCGCCGAGCGGGATACCGGATGGCGAAGTGATAGAGCCCGGTGTGGCCCGGCGGCGGCGGCGTCCCGCCCAGCGACTCCCAGGTGTTGAGGCCGATGTGGTGATGATACCCGCCGGCCGAGAGGAACGCACCGCCCGAGCCATGGCGCGCGGTGATGGCGAACCCGAGCACACCGTGGTAGAAGGCCAGCGAGCGTTCCAGGTCCGCGACCTTGAGGTGCACGTGCCCGATGCCGGCGCCGTCCGGGACGGTGTAGGTGCCGCTGGTGGGAACTGCGGTCACGGATTCCTCCTCGCGAGCCGACCCGGCTCGCACCGAGGGAAAATAGTTGATTAGTCAATTATTGGCAAGGTAGGCAGCGCCGGGCGGGGCGGACCGCAGGCAATGGCCGGGAGGTTCGAGGTGGCGCGATGCCGTCGACGCGACGCGCGAACGGCGGATTACGACCGGAAGGGTACGTCCACCGTCATCCCGTCCCGGGCGATCACGGTCTCGGGAAACACTTCGCGCGCCTCGGCGAGGAGCTGGGACGTGTCGTAGCTGTAGCGCGGGCTGATGTGCGTCAGCGCGAGCTGCCGCACGCCGGCCTCCCGCGCGATCTCCGCGGCCTGGCGGGCGGTGGAGTGCCCGGTTTCCCGGGCCCAGGGCAACTCGTCGTGGGTGAACGTGGCCTCGTGCACCAGCAGGTCGGCTCCGCGCGACGCCTCGATCACGGCGGGATGGGGACGCGTGTCGCCGGTGTAGATCACCTTGCGGCCCGGCCGGCTCGGGCCCACGAGGTCCTCGGGGCGCACGGAGCGGCCGTCCTCCAGCGTCACGGTCTCGCCCCGGTGGAGCCGGCCCCACAGCGGGCCCTCGGGCACGCCCAGCTCGCGCGCGCGCTGGGGATCGAAGCGCCCCAGCCGCTCGTGCTCCACCAGCGCGTAGCCCACGGTGTCCGCGCGATGGTCGGTCTCGAATGCCACGATGTCATAGTTCGCGCGGCGCAGCACGTCCCCCGCCCTGAGCTCCACGATCTCCACCGGAAACTTCGTCCGCTCGATGCCCAGGTTGACCGCCTGGCCGAGCACCCGCTCCGCGCCCTTCGGGCCGTAGAGCGTCATCGGCTCCTGGCGGTCGTTGAGGCCCAGCGTCCGCAGCAGGCCGGTCAGCCCGAGGAAGTGATCGGCGTGGTAGTGGCTGAAGAAGATTTCGCGGAGAGAGAAGCCGGTATTGAACCGCATCATCTGCCGCTGGGTGCCTTCGCCGCAATCGAAGAGGAACAGCTCGCCCTCGCGGTTGACGGCGATGCTGCTGGTGTTGCGCTCCGGCGAGGGGACCGCGGCGCTGGTGCCGAGGAAGGTGACGGAAAGCATGGGCCGAAGATAAAGCCGCAAGCCACAACCCGTGAGTTACCGGGGGTGGGCGGCGGGCGGCGGCGCGGGGCATGGATCGCCCCGCATCGCTCAGAACAGTTTGACGTTGACGGTCAGCCGCCCGGGATACTTGTTCAGGCTGTCGGTGAGCGCCTTGAGAGACTGCAGCGTCCCGCGCACATCCTGATAGAGCGCGCTGTCGGTCGCGAGCTTGCCCAGCGTGCCCCTGCCCTGGGTGATGCTGCTAAGCAACGAGTCGAGATGGGCGCCGGTGGTGGTGAACTGGGCCGAGAGTCGGGCGAGGTTGGCCGTGGCGGTGTCGAGGTGGCTCAACGTGCGCCCGACGGCCGGGTTGGCGAGCGTCGAGTCCATCCGGAGGCTCAGCGCCTGGACCGCCTTCAGGGTCTCGTTGAGCTGCGCCGTGGGGCCGGTGCGGGTGTTCGACAGCAGGTCGAGCGTGCGTTCCATTGCCGCGAGGGTGCGGCGGAGATCCCGCGTGATCTCGGGATCCAGCACGCCGCGGACCGACGCCATGGTCTTCCTGGCGTCGCCGGAGAGGCTGTCGAGCAGGCCGCCCACGCCAGCGTACAGTCCCCCGGTGATCACCTGGCCTTTGGGAAGAACGTGGGCCGACTTGCCCGGGTCGAAGCGCACGGCCGCGTCGCCCAGGAAGCCCACGTCGAAGATGTCGGCGGTGGCGTCCACCCTGGCCACGACGTTGCGGGGCAGGCTCAGCCGCACCAGCACCTTGCCCACGTCCTCCAGCTCGATCTCCTCGACGCGTCCCGCGGCCACGCCCGAAATCTTGACCGGCGCGCCCACCTTGAGGTTGCCGACGTCCGCATAGCGGACCAGCACCGTGTTGCGCGGCGCGATGGCCTTGCCCTTGAGCCACAGCGTGCCCAGCACGAAGACGGTGGCCGCCACGAGGACCAGCCCGCCGACGACGATCTCGCGCTTGTGGTAGTCCATGCGTCTGTCCCGGTTCAGGCAGCCACGACGGCGTCGGGGTGGTGGAAGTCGCGCTCGAGGAATGCCCGCACCGTCGGATGCTGCGAGGCCAGGAATTCCTGCGGCGTCCCCTGCAGCACGACCTTGCCGTCCGAGAGCAGCGCGAGGCGATCGGCCACGCGGAAGGCGCCGCGCACATCGTGGGTCACCATGACGCTGGTCGAACCCAGCTCGTGGTCCAGCCGCTTCACCAGCCCGTCGATGATGTCGGAGTTGACCGGATCGAGCCCGGAGGTCGGCTCATCCCAGAGCAGGTATTTCGGGTTGACGGCGATGGCGCGGGCGATGCCCACCCGCTTTTTCATGCCGCCGGACAGCTCGGCCGGCATCTTCTCCAGCGTCTCCAGCGGCAGGTTCACCAGTTTGATGCAGCGCTCCGCCACCTCGCGGCAGTAAGCGAGGTCATTGTATTTCCTCGGGTCGGTAATGCTCATCCGGATGTTCTCGAACACGTTGATCGAGTCGAACAGGGCGCCGTACTGGAACACGTAGCCCATCCGGGTGCGCAGGCGCGCCAGTTCCTTGCGGTTCAGCGACAGGACGTCGAGGCCGTCGACGAGGACCGTGCCGGCGTCGGGCCGGATGAGGCCGATGATGGTCTTGAGCAGCACGCTCTTGCCGGTGCCGGACGGGCCCATCAGCGCGACGATCTCGCCCTCCTGGACGTCGAAATCCACCCCGTCCAGCACCACCTGCGGGCCGAAGCGCTTCCTCACACCCCTGAGCTCGATCATGTCAGTTGAGCAGGAGGCGGGCGAGGAGCGTGTCCAGCAGCAGGATCAGCACCGAGCTGGCCACTACGGCCGTGGTCGTCGAGCGGCCGACGCCCTCGGCGCCCTGGCCGGTGTTGAATCCCATGTAGCAGGAGACGAGCGTGATGGAGCCGGCGAAGACGAACGCCTTGATGAGCGAGTACCAGGCGTCGAAGGGCCGCCAGAAATACTGCGCGCCATAGGTGAAGTCCGCATCGCTCACCGGCAGCACGAGCTGCGCGCCCTTCCATCCGGCCAGGATGCCGACGGCGTCCGCGAACACCACGAGTACGGGCATCATCGCGAAGCCGGCGAGGACGCGGGGGACGATGAGGTGCGAGGCGGGTGAGCGCCCCAGGCTCTCCAGGGCGTCGATCTGCTCGGTGACGCGCATCGTGCCCAGCTCGGCGGCGTAGCGGGCGCCGATACGCCCGGCGAGGACGAGCCCGGTCAGCACGGGACCCAGTTCGAGCACGATCGACTCGACGATGAGCGTGCCGACGACGTAGTACGGGAGCGAGCCGGTGAACTGGTATCCGGTCTGAAGCGCCGTCACCGCCCCGGCAAAGGCCGAGATGAGCAGCACGATGGGCAGGCTGCCCACGCCGATGTGCCAGCACTCCACGAAGAACCGGGGCACCCATACGCGCGGCTCCACGAGGCCGCGCGCCATCTCGGCGACGAACATGCTGAAGCGCCCCACCTGGGCGAGGGCGCCGAGAATCCACGCGCCGGCCAGGCGCCGAGGATCGAGGGATTGAGCCGCTGCTGACATCGGGGTATATCTACCCGCCACATGGCTTCGAAGTCCATCCCTCGCACATCACGACTCTCCCCCGACGCCCGGTCGTTCCGCTCTGCCTTGCTCCGCTGGTTCCGCCGCCACGGGCGTGATCTGCCCTGGCGCCGCACGCGGGATCCCTACCAGGTCCTGGTCTCCGAATTCATGCTGCAGCAGACCCAGGTCGCCCGCGTCGCGGCCTACTACCCCCGCTTCCTCGACCGCTATCCCACCATCCGCGACCTCGCCGCCGCATCCCCCGCCCAGGTGCGCGAGGCGTGGGCCGGACTCGGCTACTACCGCCGCGCCGCCAACCTCCACCGCCTGGCCCAGCGCGTCGTGGCCGAGTACGACGGCCGGATTCCCGACGACCCCGAGCAGTTGATCCGGTTGCCGGGGGTGGGACGCTACACCGCGGGGGCGGTCGCGAGCTTCGCCTTCGAGCGTCCGGCGCCGGCCGTGGACACCAACGTCGCGCGGGTGCTGCGCCGCGCCTTCCACCCGCGCGCGACGGGCGCCGCCGGTGAGCGCCGGCTCTGGGCCACCGCCGCGGCACTCCTCCCCCGCAAGGGCGCGGACGCCTGGGCGTTCAACCAGGCCATCATGGAACTGGGCGCGCTGATCTGTACGGCGCGGGTGGCGCGGTGCGGGGAGTGTCCGGTGCGGACGGAATGCAAGACGGGCAGACGGCGGTAACGACGGGGCTAGAACCCGCTCGGCCCGCTCTGCAACCGGTCGATGGCGAAGAGGCTGCCGCCGAGGATGGCGGCGAGGCCCAGGGTCCGGGTGACGCTGAATCGCTTGATCTCGTACTGGCGGATATAGCTGAGCGGCACCTGCGTGGTGCCGATGGCGGTGGGCGAGAGGTAGCCCACGAGCGTGTCCGCCTTGAGCGTGAGATTGTAGAGGACGAGCTGGATCTCCCCTTCCTGCGTGATCCGCACCGGCTCGCGGTCCTGCGAGACCAGTTCCTGGGGCGTCACGTTGGTGGTGCGCCACTCGGTGCAGGCCGCATCGAGCAGCAGGGTGGCGCCGCAGGCGAGCACCCCCAGGCGGCGGCGGAGACGCGGATCGATCATCCGTAGAAGGCTCCGGCAAGGAGAGCAAGCAGACCGAGCGCCCCGGCCAGCGAGCCGACGATGGCCTGCCGGCGGCGCAGCGCGGTGAAGAGCGGCTCGGTGGGGCCGACGGGCGACAGGCGCGCCAGCTTCATCGCGGTGGGCACGGCCAGGAACAGCACCAGCAGCCCGCCGACCACGCCCGCACCCTGCATCACCATGAGCCACACCGAGGGCGCGGAGTCGTAGCGGATGAGCATCATCGTGAGGACGAGGCCGGTCAGCACGGTGAGCAGCGCGCCCGGGCCGATCAGCGCCCGGTGCAGCGCCGCCTGCAGGCGCACGGTGCGCTCGAGGGTAGCGGCGTCGCCGCCCCTGGCCGCGCTGCCGATGATCATCGATGCGAACGCCCCGCCGAGCCACGCCACGGGGCCCAGCAGGTGAAGAAAGATCCAGACTGGTCTCATCGAGGACTTTCGGTGAGAAGGGAAGCGTCGAGCGGCAGACGGCCGGCGAAGCCGGCATCCACCTCGTGCCAGTGGCCGATGGTGTCTTCGCCGTACTGCCAGCAGAGGAACACGAGACGATCGTCGCGCAGGGAGTAGAAGTCCACCAGGCCCTGGTCGAAGCCCTTGAACAGGCAGCCGACCTGGTCGAGCTCACGGAGGTAGCCGTCGATCTCGACGGCACAGGCGTCCACCGCGGCCTGGGCGGCGCGGAGCTCGGGCGGTTCGCCGAATTCGGGATGCGCCTCGGCGGCGACGAGCTCGTAGCGTTCGACCGCGCTGCGCCAGCGGGCGTAGGCCTGCATGAGATCGCGCACGATGCGCCGCACGAGGGGCAGCGTGCGCTCGGCCTCGTCGCGGGTGAAAATCCGGATGGAGCTGCTGTCGCGCATCGTCACCCCCAGTGGATGATCACGCCCGGGACCTGCTCCGGGTGACTGATGAAGCCGATGACCCGGTGTTCGGCATCGACCACCGTGATCGTCGCGCGCAGGTGGGACTCGTTGGGTTCCAGGTCCATCCGGAGCTCGAAGCCGTCGAGTTCCTGGTCCGGACCCACCACGCATGAATTGGTGCGCATGAGCTGGTCGGCCCGCGTGCTGAGCGGATCCCGCCCCGCCGCGAGACAGCGGGTCACCAGGTCCCGGTCGCTCAGGACGCCGAGGAAGCGGCGCCGGCGATGATCGTCCACCACCGGGACGACGGAGATGTTCCGGTTGCGGAACATGATCGCCACCTCGCTAGCCGCCGCATTGGCGACTGCGACATGCGGATCGGGGACCATCACGTCGGAAGCGCGCATCGGGAATCCGGTCAGCAAAAGGAAGCTCAACCGCAATTTGACCCGTCGTGGGTGAGGGTCAAGAGCCGCCGGCGGGGGCGCCCGCGCTGCGCCAGGCAGCCAGGGCCTCCACCGCCGCGTCGTATCCCGCGCCCAGATACGCGGGGATGCGGTCCACCAGGAAGGTGTCGCCCGAGCGAGTGCGCGGCCGGATGTAGAGCAGCGGCGGCTGCCCGGGCGTGACGCGCCACCGCGCCACTTCGGACTGCGTCTGCTGCGCCATCAGGATCCCCAGGGCGGTATCCGCCACGCGCACCATCCGCGGGAGCCGACTCGGGGCCGCGGCACGTTCGTCGTCGAAACCCGGGCCGATGTCCACGGCCACCACGACGTCGCAGCCCGTGGTGTCCGCGGCCCAGATCGGCAGCACCGCCCGGAGGCCGCCGTCGACGTAGCGATGGCCGGCGATCGTCACCGGCGGGTAGTACATCGGCAGGGCACAGCTCGCGCAGAGCGCGTCCACCAGCGGCGCCTCCACGGCGCCCGTGCCGAAGACGACGAGCGCCCCCGTCTCCGCATCCACCGCCGTCACCCGCAGCGGCTGCTTCACCTCGGCGAAGCGTCTGGCCGGCACCATCCGCTCGACGGCCCGACGCAGCGGCGCCGGACGGAGCAGCGCGTCCACGCGCCAGCCCAGGAGGAGGGTCCAGAGGTTCGCCCGGACCACGTCATGCCCGCCGAGCCGCGTCACCTGCTCGATCAGCGCGTCGTGCGGCATGCCCGTGGCGAGCAATGCCGCCACCAGCGACCCGCCCGACGTGCCGACATAGGTCGCGGGCTCGATCCCTGCTTCGGCCAGCGCGCGCATCGCGCCGATGTGCGCCGCGGCCTTGACGCCGCCGCCGCTCAGGACGATCGCGGCGCGGGTCATGCCTGGTGCCGCTGCTGCTTCTGCTGTTCCCGGTACCGGCGGGCCCGCTCGTAGCGCTCCTGCTCCTCGGACGTCTCGGGAACGAGTCGCGGCACCCGCCTCGGCCGGCCGGCCTCGTCGATGGCGACGAACACCACATGCGCGGTGTGCGTGCGGCGCTTCTCGCCGGTCGACACCCGCTCGGCATACACCTCCACCGAAATCTCCATCGAGGAGTTGCCCACGTAGTCCACGGTGGCCACGCAGGTGACCAGCGCACCGACCGGGATCCGCTCCTTGAAGTCCACCCGGTCGATGCTCGCGGTCACCGCGGGCCCGCCCGCGTGCCGGATCGCGGCCACCGCGGCGGCCTGGTCCACCAGCGCCATCAGGTGGCCGCCGAACAGATCACCGAGGACGTTCTGCATGTGCGGCATCACGAAGGTGCTGATTTCGCCGCGGGAGTAGGACATGGGACGGGAGTCTGGGGTCATGGGGAATTCCCAGGTGCCAACGGCCAGGGGCCAGCGAGGAGGTTTACGGATCGTGAGTTGCGGTTGCGGCTCTCGAGTCGCGAACGACCGATGGCGGCGGTTCCCTGGCACCCGGGTTCCGATATCCGACCCCTGGCATCTGGCACCTCTAGAAGTCCACCGGCCTGAGATACCACTCGCCGATCGCCGTCTGGCTCACCATGGCGACCGTGGGCAGGCGTCGCTTCCAGTGGGTGGACTCGAGGCGGCGGCTCACCAGCGCGACCTCCTCCGCGGTGCAGCCCATCGCCACGATGTCGGCGGGCCGGTGGCCCGCCAGGAGCCAGGCCAGGATCGCGTCGGCCCTGGCGTAGGAGACGCCCAGGTCGCCCTCATCGGTCTGGCCGATAATGAGGTCGGCCGTGGCCGGCTTCTCGATGATCACCTCCGGCACGCCGACGTGCCGGGCCAGCGCCCACACCTGCGTCTTGAACAGGTCGCCGATCGGGTTGACCGGCGGCGAGTCGTCCGCGTGCCAGGTGAAGTAGCCGAGGAGGCGTTCGGTCTTGTTGCCGGTGCCCACCGGCAGCGCGTGGAGCTCCGCGGACAGATCGAAGAGGATGATCATCCGCATCCGCGCCATCACATTGCCGCGCCGCGACGGGGTCGTCTCGCCGCCGATCGCCGCCGTGAGTCCGTCCACGGCCTGCGAAATGTCCACCGTCCGGCAGTGGATGCCGAGCCGGTCCACGACGAGCTGCGCGTGGTCGAGGCTGTCGCGGCTCGACGTGCGGTAGGGCATGCGCACCGCGGTGACGTTCTCGGGGCCCAGGGCCTCGGCGGCGAGGAAGGCCACCAGCGCGCTGTCCACACCGCCGGAGAGCCCCACCACCACGCGGTCGAAGCCGCGGCGACGCCGCACCTCGTCCCGGAGAAACTCCACCAGCCAGCGGCGCGTGAGCTCGGGATCGATGGCGAGATCGGCGGGCCGGCAGGTCACCCCTTCCCGACGGTGGGTCCGCGGCGCGGTCGCGGCCGTAGCCGACGGGGAAGGTGGACCGCCATCGGCCCCGTTCCTGGTCGACGGTGGTCCGGCGTATCCCGGCAGCAGGTGGGGCAGCTTGAGCTCGAGGTCGGCCAGCAGCGGCTGCTCGGCGCGGGCCCGGGTGATCTCGTCGAAGTCAAGTGTCGCGGCGAGGATCGTCTCCTCGAACAGCGGGCCCCGGAGGATCACGTCGCCGCGCGGGCCGGCCAGCACCGAACCACCGGCGAAAGCCTTCCCGCCTTCGAAGCCCACGAGATGGGGCACGGCCACGTACACCCCGTGTTCTTCCGCGATGTCCTGCGCGAGACGCTCCCAGCGGAGCACGTTGCTGGGCCGGGCCTCGACCCCTTCGCGCGGCAGGATGCCGCGGGCGGGGCTCGCGCTGAGGACGAGGACCAGTTGGGCGCCGTCCAGCGCCGCCAGCATCGGCGTGATCGAGTGCCACGCGTCCTCGCAGATGAGGATCGCGGCGCGACCCCATCCGGTGTCGAAGGCCTCCACGCTCCGGCCCGCCTCGACGAATCGCTCCTCATCGAACACGCCGTAGGTCGGGAGAAACACCTTGCGATGGACGTGCCGGATGCCGGCCGCGGCATCGCCCAGCCGGGTATAGAGGCCGGAGTTGTAGAGCCGGCTCCGCCAGACCTCGTAGAAACCGATGGCGACGTCCATCGGCGGCGCGCCCGAGGCCGCATGGCGGGCCGAGAGATCCCGATGGAGCTGCTCGGCGCTCACGGCCAGGTCGCGGGTGCCGCCCTCCACGAAGTACCCGGTGAGCGCCGTCTCGGGAAAGACCAGCAGTTCCGGCGGTTCGGCCCATCCGGCCACCGCGCGGAATACCTCGCCGGCGCGCGCGAGGTTGTCCTCGTACGCGGCCTTCCGCGGGCGGAACTGGGCCAGCGCGATGCGCAGCATAGACAGGGAAATCTAGCTCGGTTAGGGTTTGCCGCTCGCGAGCGCTGGCAAACTGGCGACCGCCGGGCCATCGGCAACCGCAACTCTGACCCGTAACGTCAATGCCCACACTCTTCGCCGCCCTGTCCACCATTCCCAACGCCTGTCAGGCGCTGCCCAACGTCGTCACCGGCGGTCAGCCGGGCGCCATGCACTTCGAGGCCGCCAAAGCGGCCGGCTGCGAGGTGGTACTGGACCTCCGCGACCCGATGGAACCCCGCCCCCTGGACGAGCCGGCGACCGTCCGGACGCTGGGAATGGAGTACATCAACGTGCCGGTCACCCCGGACACGCTCACCGATGAAACCCTGGACCGCATCCGCGAGATCCTGCGGCGGAACGATGGCCGGCCGATGCTGTGCCATTGCGGCAGCGGTTCGCGCGTGGGCGGCGCGATGATCGCCCACCTGATGCTGGATCAGGACTTCGCGCAGGAGGATGCGGTGAACCAGGCGATGCGCCTCGGGCTCCGAAACCCGGAGCTGATCGACTGGGCCATCGGCTACGTGGTGCGGGTGCGGCGAGCGTGAACGGGGGAACCGGTCATTCCGCGCGCGGCGCGGACTCGGCCGACGGCGTGCTCTCGGGCCGATACACGATCACCCGCACCCGCTCCAGCGTGATGAGGCCGCCGCCGATCATCGCATCGAGTTCGGGGAGAATCGCCTGGATGCGCTCCTCCGTGTCCACCGTCTCCACCACGATGGGCAGGTCGAGCGACAGCGTCTCGAGCCGGTCGGTGCGGAGCCGGGCACTGGCGCCGTAGCCCATCACGGCGCGATAGACCGTCGCCCCGGCATAATGCCGGCTCCGGAGCAGCTCGACGATGGCCTGGTAGAGCGGCTTCCCCTGGAACTTGTCCCGCTCGCCCAGATGGATCCGCATGAGGGTCTGCTCGCCGACGATACCGTGCATGCAACCTTCCCTTCAGATCGAGCGCCGCAGGTCGGTCAGTTCCCGCGCCAGGGCGAATCCGCCCAGCATCGCGAGCAGCGCGAGCGCCACGCTGAGCCCGATGTAGACCAGGGCGCGCATGGTCTGGCCCTCCTCGAGCAGGGCCATGGTCTCGTAACTGAACGTGGAGAAGGTGGTGTAGCCGCCGCAGAAGCCCACCGTGAGGAATGCCCGCACCTCGGGCGAGATGACGGGCGTGGCCAGGGCGAACCGCATGACGAACCCGAGCACGAACGAGCCCGTGAGGTTGACGACGAGCGTGCCCCACGGCAGGGCGGTGGGCCCCATCCGCTGCACCAGAAGCGTGCTCAGCAGGTAGCGGGCGACACTGCCGATCGCGCCGCCCGCGGCGATGTACCAGAGCATCGTGATCCGTTGACCGTTATTCGCTATCGGCGATCAGCTATCGGCGATCAGCTATCGGCGATCCGCGATCCATCTGCCGTTGGCCCCGTTGCCCATGATCATGACCCGGGTCCGCCTGGCGCAAGAAAGAGGGGCGGCTCGGCCGCCCCTGCCACCACGACCTCACGGTCCACGGTAATGATGCAGAGTCAACAGTCAACGCCCTAGCCCCGGCGCCTTCCGCCACCCCCACTCGGCCTGGCGCCACCACCACCACCCCCGCCGGGCCGCCGTCCCACGCTCGGCGCCGGCGGCTCTCCCCGAGGACGCACCGGCTGCGCGCGCGGCTCGGCGGTGCGAACGGGACCGCGCGGCTCCCAGCCCTGCATGTGCCCGGGCAGCACGCTCCCGCCGCTCTCACCGCGATTCTCCGGCCGCCGCCGAGGCTCCACCGGCCTCGCAGGCCAAGCCTCGGGCCGCCCGATGCCGCCCGACGGCTCGCCGCCGCGGTCCCGCTCGACGCGGCGCGGCCACTCCGTCTGGCCGCCCTGATCCATCGGCCGCTCGCGCTCGACGCGGCGCGGCGAAACGGGTTGCTGGTCCTCATCGAACACCGGGCGCGGCTGGATTTCGAGCCGCCGCTGGCCATCGA
Organism: Gemmatimonadota bacterium; assembly: GCA_049323575.1. Taxonomy (GTDB): domain Bacteria; phylum Gemmatimonadota; class Gemmatimonadetes; order Gemmatimonadales; family GWC2-71-9; genus JBMOPM01. Next base: position 13,986 of record JBMOPM010000200.1, read on the forward strand.
TTGCCGGGCCGATGTCGACGTGCCGCTCGCGGGAGCGTTCCCGGACATCCGGTCGCGCGGCGCGACCTTCCCCTGCCTCGCGCCCGCGGAAGGACGGACCGACCGCCGGGTCGAGCCGGCGGCCGCCCGGGGCCACCGGCGGGCCCCCGACACCGTCACCCCAGACCGTCGGGTTGCCGGTGGCGACCCGGCTCCGGAGCACCGTGGGGGCGAATACCGTGTTCTCGGTGCGATCGCCGCTGAACGAGAACACCCGCTCGCGGTAGGGGAACGCGCTGTTGCCGGTGTAGGTGCCGAGCGCCTTGAACCGGTAGTCGTTCCGGAACCCCAGGCCGCGGTCAAAGCGGCCGATGAGCGGGCGGCCCACGGGGACGAACGGCGGGTAGACCGAGCGATAGCCATGCCCCCACCAGACCGGGTAATAGTGCCGGACGGGCCGGTAGAAGAAGGGGTCGTAGAAGTCGTGGAAGAAGAACGGGTCATACCGGTACCACGGCCGGTAGCCCCAGGCGATGCCGAAGGTGATCGACGGCCCGCAGGACCAGCACCCGAAACCGCCGTAGCCCCAGCCGTACCACGGCGCATAGGGCACGTACGTGGTCGTCGCGACGCCCCGATCGTAGGGGTAGACCGTGTACGTGATCACGTCGTAATCGAACCCGCCGCGGGACGTCATCTTCCGCACCAGATCGGTCAGATCCGGCTCGGGCTCGCGCGGCAGCAGGTTGGGCGCGAGCGCCCGGTAGTCCCAATGGTCGCCGGAGATGAAGTCGTCGAAGCGGAACGGATCGAGCGACCACGCGGCGTAGACCATGCCGTTGCCGTCCGCGTCGGGCGCCCGGAACGTCTCGCGCCCGCCGCGGCTCTTGATCTCGTACTTCTTGCCGCCGCGCACGAAGTTGTCGTCGCCCGGATCGACCGGGAACAGGACCCTGAGACGCCCGTCGGGATCGACGTGGAGCACGAGCAGGTAGCCGTCATCAGCGGCCCGAACCTGCACCCGCACCCGGTCGCCCGGGGTGTAGCGGCCATCGTCATTGAGCCAGATCCGGACCGGCGGATCGTCGGCGGTCGTCGCGACACGCGCCGGCAGGTCGGTCGGCGCCATGAGAGCGACAGCGAGCAAAGCCAGGTTCGTCATAACCCGTCTCCCGAAACACCTGGGAGTGTCCCTGGTGAAGGCCAGAAAGCAGAAATCATCCACCAGGTGAAGCGAGCTTCGTGCCGCGGCGATCCCTATTGTGGATCAAGGAGTTAGATGTTCATGCGCCAACCGGACCGGCCCCCGGCGGACAACCGCGTCATTGTTCTGGGACACGCGGTCATGGACGCGGTCGCGGGAGCGGTGTCCTGCCCGCCTTCACGGCTTGCTGGTCTCCCGGCCCCCGTTCCAGCGATGCCAGTACATGCGCATCTCGGTGATCTTCTGCCCGTCCGTCTCGCAGAAGATGGCCCCGCGGGCGTCGACCCATTCGCCGGTCCGGCGGCGGCGGAACGTGACCTTGAATTCGGTGGAGAACCACAGGCCCGCCGCGTAGATCTCACCCGAGGTGAAGGTGATTTCCGACTGGTGGACCGGCACGTCCCGCCAGAAGAGGCGGATCGCCGCCTCGCCCCTGAGGGGCGCCGAGAATGGCGTTTCGATGAAGACGGCATCGGGCGTGAACACCGAGACGATCATGTCGGTGTTCCCCTTCATCCAGCCTTTGCCGAAGGTGTCGATGAGGGTACGGCCCAGCGCGCGCGTCGTGGCCGCGGCCGCATCGGGGGGTGATGAGTTCTCCATGTCGGGAAGCTACTGGGCCAGATAATTTTCCGCACTCTCCACCGCTCGGAGTCGTCGTGCGCCGCCGTTCCTTTCTCGGATCCACCCTCGCCGCAGCCGCCGGTTTCGGCGTCCTCCGCTATGCCACCGCCTGCGCCCCGAGCACCCCGGGCAGCCCGGGCGACGCCGCGTTCCGCGCCCTGCGCGAGCGCTACTTCCTGAAGGCCCTGGAGCTCAATCCGGTCACTGCCACCTACCTGGGTGGCGACGGCTATGCGCCTTCGCTCGCCGGGATCAACGGCCGGCTGCGGGACTTCGGGCCGGGCGCGATCGCCGCCGAGCTGCAATTCTACCACGAAACACGGACGGCGCTGAACGCCATCGCCCCCGCGACGCTGTCGCCTCAGGAGCAGGTGGACCACGCCGTGCTCGGCGCACAACTGGCGTTCCTGATCCGGCAATACGGTGATCGCCGCTATCACGAGCGGTGCGTCGATACGTACGTCGCCGAGGGATTGCGCGGGGTCGACTTCCAGATCCAGCAGATGCAGGACCAGGGCAACGGTCTGCTGGGCACGGAGCCCGAGTGGCGTCTGGTAATCGAGCGGGTCGAGGCGATCCCGGCCTATCTCGACACGGCGCGGGCCAATCTCGAGACCGGACGCCGCAACGACACCCCGCCCGACTGGCGCATGGTGCTGTACGACGGCGTGCACGGCTCCGAGGCCAACGCGACCTATTTCCGCACCACACTGCTGGCCACGGCCGCCCCGCTCCTCGGCGACCGCCCGTTCGCGGGGGCGGTCAAATCGGCGCTCCAGGCGGCGGCCGAACGGGCCGCCGATGCCTGCGTCGCGTTCGCCCGCTACCTCCGCGATACGTTCCAGCCGGAGAACGCGAAGCAGCGCCTCGACCGGTTCGCGGCCGGCGCCGAGGAGTATCAGTGGCGGGTGACCAACTGCCTGCGGGTAGACCGTTCGCTCGATGAGCTCTACCAGTACGGCGCCGATCAGGTAGCGCTCTACGAAGCCCGGATCCGGGACGTCGCCCGCCAGGTAGCCGAGCAGGAGGAGCTGCACCTCCCATTCGGTACCGAGGCGGAGCAGCGCGCGAGCCTGCGGGCGGTGATCGATCACCTCTCGCTGGACGCGCCGAAGGACGACGACGAGCTGTTCCGCTGGTATCGCGAGACCGGCGCGCGTGCCGTGCTCTACGGTCGCGAGCGGGAGCTGTTCGATATCCCGAGGAACTACCGGCTCGACGTCCTGCCCACGCCGCCCACGCTCCGCAGCACGATCGACGCTGCGTACTATCCGGCACCGCCGTTCAAGAAGAGCGGCGTCGGGCGGTTCTATCTCACGCCCACCGGCAACGATCCCGGCGCGCTCAAGCTGAACAACCGGGCGTCGGTTGCCGATACTGCCGTGCACGAAGGCTTCCCCGGGCATGACTGGCACTACAAGTACATGACGCAGCACGCTGCCGGGATCTCCAACATCCGCTGGTTCACGCCGGGCGCGGTGGAGGACTCGTCGTCCATGTGGCAGGACTCGATGGCGACGGAGGGCTGGGCTCTCTATGCCGAAGAGCTGATGGCCGAGCCGATCGCGGGCCGGCCGCACGGCTTCTACAGCGCGGCCGAGCACCTCTACGAGCTGCAGGGCCAGTTGCTGCGCGCGGTGCGCGTGCGGGTGGACATCGGGATCCACACCGGCCGCATGACCTTCGATGAAGCGGTGGACTATTTCGCGGAGCACGCGCTGTTCACGCCCGGGGCGTGCGCCGGCACCACCGACGTGGAACGGGCCGCGTGCGAGCAGGCCCGCCGCGCCATCTACCGCTACTCGAAGTGGCCCACGCAGGCCATCACCTACAACCTCGGCAAGAACGAGATCCTCGGACTGCGCGAGGCGTTCCGCCAGAAACGGGGGGCGGGTGACAGCGCCCGGGCATTCCATGAGCGGTTCATGCGCATGGGCACGATTCCGCCGGGGTATGCAGGAACATTGCTTCTGGAGGAAGAGCCGCGCGAGCGGAAGTAACGGCGGTGACAGCGCGCCGCTACTGCCGTTCCCGCCACGTCTCGAAGAACCCCCAGCCCGAATCGGCCACCATCCGGCCCGACAGCCGTCCCTCCAGCCGGAACCGCCCACGCATCTGACGGAAGGAGCGCCGGAAGCCACCGCTGCCGGTCCCGGTGGTGTGCGTGGAAAGCACGTCCACGCGCACCCGCACGGTGTCCCGATCCCGCGTGGCGGTGAAGGCGAATGACCGCGTGGATGGTACTTGATAAGTGATCCGCTCGAATCGCAAGACCTGGCGCACGCCGAGCGAGTCGGCGAGCCCGAGGAAGAGGGGCCGGGCGTCGTGCGCCCCGCTCGCGTCGGTGCGGGCCACGCCGCCGTAGAGCAGATCGAACGCGGTGCCCCGGCCCATGCCCCAATCCCACGTCACGTTGCGCCAGACGCCCCAGTTGTGATCGTGATAGGCCGGGGCGTCGATGACGTCGCGGCAGCGACCCGCCAGGCAGAATCGGCCGGTGGCCGTGGCCCTGAGGCCGGGCACGACATAGCCCGACACGAACTCATCGGAGGCCAGCTCCACCGGCGGAAAGAACCGATTGGGCGCCGGCATGACCTCGACCTCGAACTCGAGGCCGGGCAACTTGCCATGGAGCGCGTAGCGACCGTCGCGCTGACGCACGGTGCTGGCGCCAAGGGTGACATCGGCGCTTGCGGTGTCGAACGTCACCCGGGCCGCGGGCACCCGCGCGGCGAAACGCTCGTGGCGCCCATCGGGCCGACGATGGGTAACGAGGAGCTGGCCGCCCCATCCATCGTTCCCCATCGCTCCACCGATCAGCCAGGTGATGTGCCACCATTCCTCGGGACCGGCCACCACATTGAAGTAGTGCCACTCGCCCCAGGTCGAGTCGTCACGCGAGGGACGGTGGAAGCGATCCAGCTCGTCGTAGAGCTGTTGCCGCGTGGGCGTCACCCAGGCGGAGTCGGCCGGCGAATCGGCCCAGCGACCGGCGATCACCTCGAGGCCCGCCCCCACCGCCGCGGCCCGGCTCGGGATTTCACCACCCGCCCGCGCGGCGATGGTCCGGCCGTTGGCCGAGAGGTAGACCAGCTTGTTCTCGATCGCCGGCGCCACCGCCGCCACCTGCGCCGCGTGGCGAAGTCCCCCAAGCACCTGGCGCGCAATGAATCGGGCCCGATCGATGCCGAAGAACAGCGCGCCGACGCCGCCCGAGCGCATCGCCTCGATGTCGATGCCCTGCGGCAGGACGGTCACCTCGCCACCGCCCACCAGCGACACGTCCCGCGATTGGACCAGCATCGCTTCGCCGACGGACAGGAGCACGATCATCACGCCCACACCGATGGCGTAGCCCAGGAGGAGAAAGAGCGATCGGCGCTTGCGTACCACAAGGTGCCGGAAGGCGAGGGTGAAGAGCATGAGACTACGGACCCGTCGCCGGCACATGCTCCGACTCTGCCGCGACAGGCTCCGCTTCCGTGATCCGTCCGTCCAGCATCCGGATGGTCCGTCGAGCCTCGGCGGCGAGGCGGTCGTCGTGGGTAACGACCACGAGCGTGGCGCCGTCGGCGTTGAGCCTGCGCAAGAGCGTCAGAATCTCCGCGCCGGTGGCCGCGTCGAGCTCACCCGTGGGTTCGTCGGCCAGCAGGAGCGCGGGCCGGTTGGCCAGGGCCCGGGCGATCGCCACCCGCTGCATCTCGCCGCCGGAAAGCTGCGTGGCCATGTGGTGCGCCCGATGCGCGAGACCCACGTACTCCAGCAGCTCGAGCGCGCGTCGCCGGCGATCCGCCGGCCGCACCCCCGCCTCGGCCATCGGCAATTCGACGTTTTCGCGCGCGGTGAGCACCGGCAGCAGGTGAAATCGCTGAAAGACGAACCCGAGCCTGAGCAGCCTGAGCCGGGTGAGTTCGCGATCGGGCAACGTGTCCACCCGGGTTCCCAGGATCTCCACCGAGCCCGAGGAGGGCGTATCGATGCCGCCGATCAGGTGGAGCAGGGTGGATTTGCCGCAGCCGGACGGCCCCACGATCGACACGTATTCGCCGGGCTCCACGCTCAGCGACACGCCGCGCAGCGCGTGCACCGTTTCCCCGTGGAGGTGGTAGTCCTTCCGCAGTTCGCGGCCCACCAGCACCGCGGTGCTCACATCGCCTCCGCGCGAAGCGTGGCGGCGATCGGGGCGCGCGCGGCGAGCCACGCGGGATAGAGGCCCGCCAGCGCGCCCGTGCCCAGCAGCACGACCGCCGCCTTGGCGAGGGCCGGAGCGTGGGGGACGAAGAACGAGAAATCGGCCGGCAGCCCGGGAAAGCTCGTGAGGATCGCGTCGAGGTAGCGGGCAGTCACCAGCCCGAGCAGCACGCCGAGAACGCCGCCGAGGAGTGTCAGCACGGTTCCCTCCGCCAGCACCTGCCGCACGATGCGGGAACGGCCGATGCCGAGGGCGCGGAGCGTGGCGATCTCGCCCAGCCGTTCGGTGACCGTGACCGTGAGGAGCGTGGCGACGAGCAGCACGGTGACCACCAGGCTCAACGTGCCGAGAATGGCGGCGAGCTGCCGGAAGTAGATGAGGCGGGCACGAAACTGCGCCGCGAGGCCCGCGAGGCTGTTGACCTCGAGTGCCGGATACGCCCGCGCCAGGCGCGCCGCGAGCGAGTCGGCCCGCGCGTCGTCCCGGGCCCGGACCATCACGGCGGACGCGCGGTCCCCTGCCGCCTGGCCCGCGAGCCGCTGCATCACGCGGAGCGTCGTGCCGACCGAGGCCTGGGCTTCGGGATCGTAGAGCCAGCGGACCAGGCCCCGCACCACCAGTCGCCGCTCGATGCCCGCCGATGCGAGTTGCGGGTCCAGCCGGCCCACCAGTGTCACCGTGTCCCCAACGCCCGCACCCGTCGCCGCCGCCGCCGGCTGGCTGAGCAGCAGACCGAGGGTATCTGCCGGCGCGAGATCTGCCCCCGCCTGCAGCTCGTACAATCCCTGGTCGGACGGGTCGATGCCGTAGCCCGTGAGCGGAACCAGCGCATCGCCCCGCCGGGTGAAGACCGACGCGGCGAGGACGGGCTCTGCGCCCGACACCGCGGGATCGGCCCGGAGCCGCGCGACCAGCGTAGTCACGTCGCCGATGGTGGCCTCGGTGTCGAATGGGAGCGTGCCCTTGGGGCTGATGCGGATCTGGTAGCCCCGCTCGAGCTGCAGGCGCGCGAACGATCCCTCGAGGCTGCCGGCCAGCATCACCATGTCCAGCAGCATCGCCCCGGCGACGGCGATACCGAGCACCGACAGCGCGCACCGCAGCGGATGGCGCCGCAGGTTCCGGATCCCCCAGGCGAGCGGCATCAGCCCCGGCGCCACAGCACGAGCGGCCGCGTGCGCACCAGCCGCCACGCCGCGAGGCTGCCGGCGCCCAGGCCGAGAAGCAACGACAGGCTCAGGCTGAAGGCCAGCATGCCGGGCGTGATCAGGGAAAACACGAGCTGCGTGTCGAACATATGCTGGTAACAGGCGTTGATGACGGTCTGGGCGAGCCATGCGATGCCCGCGCCGAGTACCGATCCCGCGCCCGCAACGAAGCAGGCCTCGAGCAGGAGGCTCAGGACGATCGTGCGGCGGCGGACACCGGTGAACCGCATGACCGCCGCGTCCAGCCGCCGCTCCTCCACCTTGAGCAGCATGATGCAGAACAGAAACACCGAGCTGGCCACCGTCGAGATGACGGCGATGGCGCGATGGAACCGGCTCACCACCGCGAATGTCCGGGACGAGCGAGCCGCGATCTCGCCCGAACGGTAGGCCTGGAAGCCGAAGGCCAGCTCGTTGAACGCCGCCGCGACGCTGTCCGCACCGGCGCCGCGCCGCAGTGCCACCCCGAAACGGTCCACCCGGTCCGGCGCGCCGAGCAGGGCGGCGAGGTCCGGCAGGTGAAATCGGGCGTGGTAATCGCGACGGAGGATCGTGGCGGGATCGGCCCTGGGCTCGTAGATCGCCGCGACGATGGCGTCCGCGCGGAGCGAGTCGGGCGCGGCGCCGAGCCGGACGATGTCCCCGACGCGCACACCGAGCGCCTCGGCGAGGCGGCGCTCCACCGCGACCGGCACGGCCGGCGGCTGATACGCCGGCACCGGAGCGGCGCCGGCCAGCGCGAACGCGAGCCGGCCCGCGGTTGGGTAAGTTGCAAGCACCGCGAGCAGGTACCCTTTGATCGAGCGTGGGTTCCCCATGTCCCTCCCCGTCATCATCGACACCGATCCGGGCATCGACGACTGCCTCGCCATCCTGCTGGCTCTGGCCTCGCCCGAAGTCGATGTGCGCGCGCTGACGATCGTCTACGGCAATACCACGCTCGCGAACGCGACGCGCAACGCGCGGGAGATCGCGCGGCGAGCCCGGAGCGACGTGGCCATCCACCCGGGCGCGGATCGCCCGCTCGAGCGCCCGCTGGAGATCGCCGCGGAGACACACGGCGAATCGGGCCTGGGCTACGCGGCGGTTCCCGCGGCGACGCGGGTGACGCCCAATCCGCTCGCGCTGCTCGAGGCGCTGGAGCATGAGCGCCGGCCCGTCACGCTGGTCAGCCTCGGGCCCCTCACCAACCTGGCGCTGGCGCTGCGCCACGACGCCGCCCTCGTGCGCGACCGGCTCGCGGCACATGTCGCCATGGCCGGCAATCTCCGCACGGCGGGCAATACCACGCGCTACAGCGAGTTTAACGTCTGGTGCGATCCGGAGGCGGCCGCCGAGGTCCACGCCGCCGGGCTGGGCACCGCGTGGGTGGGGTTGGACGTCACGCGGCGCGTCGTGCTCGACGCGCATGAGGTCGAGGCGCTGGGCAGCGGCGAACCCGAGGAGCATCGCTCCTGGCTCCGCGATGCGCTGCGGTTCTACGTGGACTTTCACCGCCACCGGGAAGGGCTGGACGGATGCGTCGTCAACGATCCGCTGCTCATCGCGGGGCTCATCCGGCCCGGCATCATCCGCTATGCCGACGTGCCGATGCGCGTTCGCCTCGCGGACGATGACGAGCGCGGCCGCACGGCGATGGACGCCACCGGCCCCGCCGCGCGGTGCGCCGTCGACGTCGATGCGGCGGCGGCGCTCGACCTGCTGCGGGAGCGCGTGTTCTCATGATCCGCTCGGAAGTCGTGGTCATCGGCGCCGGCGAGATCGGACGCGGCTGGGCGACCCTGGCGGCCGCCCGGGGGCTCGCCGTGGTGCTCCACGACGTCGACCCGCGGGCGCTCAAGTGGGCGCGGCACGACGTGGCTGCCCGGGTCGAGCGGCTGGTGTCGCTCGGGCGGGCGGCACCGGCGTCCGCCGGCGAGGGCCTCACGAACCTGCGTACCACATCCGACCTGGCTGATGCCGTGGTCCAGGCCACGCGGGTCGTCGAGGCCACGCCCGAGGAACTGACGCCGAAGCGCGAGCTCTTTGCCCGCGTGGAGGCACTGGCTCCCGCCGACGCGCTGCTGCTGAGCAGTTCGAGCGGCTTCCATGCCAGCCGGCTGGGCGCGCTCATGCGCCGCCCTGAACGCCTCGTCGTGGCACATCCGCTCCATCCGGTGGAGCTGATACCGGTGGTCGAGGTCGTCCCCGGCCCCATGACGGATCAGGCGCTCGTCCGCCAGACCGTGGAGTTCCTGGAGCGGCTGGGCCAGCTCCCGATCGTGCTGCGCAAGGAGATCGAGGGAAACGCGGTGGGACGCATCACCGCCGCGGTCTGGCGCGAGGCCATCCACCTCGTGCTGGACGGGGTGCTCGACCCGGGCGAGCTCGACCGGCTCGTCGCCAGCGGCCCCGCCCTCGGCTGGGCGGCGGCGGGACCGCATCTCACCTATCACCTCGCCGCCAGCGACGCCGGCATCCGCGGCTTCCTCGACCACCTGCTGCCGACCTTCGAGCAGTGGTGGAAAGCGCTGGCCGGGTGGGACACGCTGTCGGAGGCGGGACGCGAGGAGCTGATCCGGCGGATCGAAGGAGACTACGGGAAGGACATCAAAAGGCTGGCGGAGGAGCGGGACCGCGTACTGGGGAAGGTGGGGAACAAGGTGAACGAACTGCGCGACCGCGGGCGGGAACAGTAGGTCCTGCGCGGTGAGCGGAGCGCGCACGAACGGCCGCTAGAAGTCGACCCCGACCCGTACGGCCATATGCCGCCCCATCTCGTAGGCGAAGCCCTTGAAGCGGTTGAGGTGGCGGGCGAAATGGGCATTCCCGGCGTTGCGCACCGCGAGATCCAGCGTCAGCCGGCGCGGACCCGCGTCCCACGCGAACCCGCTTTCGACATCCACCCTCGTCCATCCCGGCGGCGCCACCTCGGCGGGATCCACCCTCGACTGCCTCGCTGCCGTCTCGCCCTTCACGCCGAAGAAGGCAGTGACCGCGCGCGCGGGAGCGAGGTCCACCAGCCGAATCCCGTACAGGACGCGCAGCGGCGGCATCCACGGCAACGGGATACCGAGCGACCGATTGGTGCCGCGCACGAAGTCGCCGCCGGCGGTGAGCTGGAGGTGATGGCGCGGCCGCCATTCGGCCGAGGCCTCGAAGCCCGTGAGCAGCGCGTCGCCCTGGGCGAACTGGAAGATCTCGAAGCCGCTCCGCGGCTCACGGGCTCCGGTCGGGCGATAGTAGATGTATCCGCTGATGGCGTTGCGGAAGACGTTCGCGTCCATCCGGAGCGAGCCGGTCTGCACCCGCACGCCGAGATCGACGTTGAGCGATGTTTCGACCCCCAGCTCCGGATTGCCGAGCTCGTAGGCCAGCGTGCCCTGATGGACGCCGTTGGCGAAGAGTTCCGGGGCCTGCGGCGCCCGGAACCCGCGCCCCACGTTGGCGACCACTGCCACTGCCTCGCTGGCATGCCAGACCAGCCCCACGTTGCCTGACAACGCCGTCCAGTCCCGCTGCTGCGCTACCACGCCAAGGGCGTCGTCACGCTTCACCGTGAGCACGCGGCGGTCGGCCCGCAGACCCAAGGCCAGGTCGAGCGCTCCCACCCGCACCTGCTCGAAGCCATACACGCCCACATTCCACCAGCGATAGTCCGGCAGGAAGGGCACGCGGCCGAACCCGCCGAACCACAGCCCCGTGGCCGAGAGGCCGATCGCCCCCTCGGCGGCACCTAGCGGTGCGTGGAACAATCGCGCGTCCAGCGTGACCGTGCGGGCGAGGAGCCCCGTGGTGGGTTCCGGGGCGCCTTCCGCCGCGAACTCGCTGCGCCGGTTCGCCTGGAAGCCCGCGCCGAGTTCCAGGCGATGTTCGCCCAGCGGCAGGCGCACGTCGCCGTGCAGGCGATCCGTCACGATGTCCTGGTACCCGCTGAACGTGGAGTCGATGCGCGGATCCTCGGCGATGCGCGGCCGCTCCCGCTTTTTCATGTAGAGGAGCTGCGCGCTGCCCCACGCGCCTCGAGAACCCACCGTCGCCGAACCGCCGTACATGCCATAGCCGCTGTTCGGCAGCCGACCGGTCGGCATGCGGAGATCGTCACCCAGTTGGCCGGCCAGCGCGGCACGCCAGCCGAACCCGCCCGAGGCACCCTCCAGGGCGAGACTGCCGTCGGTCGCGCCGTTGTTGGATACGTAGCCGGCGAGCAGCCGGCCGCGGACGAACCCCGCCTGGCCGATGGCGTCGGGGACGGCACGCGGTACCACGTTGACCACTCCGCCAATGGCGTCCGAGCCGTAGAGCACGCTCGCGGGACCGCGCACGATCTCGACCGCGGCCGCGTCCGCCAGCTCGAGGTTCGGCGCATGGTCCTCGCCCCATTGCTGGAACTCCTGGCGCTGGCCGTCGGCCACCACCAGAACGCGGTTGCCGGTGAGGCCGCGCACCACCGGCCGGCCGAGGGCGGGGCCCAGGCTCTGGCTGTTCACGCCCGGCATGCCCTGCACGGTCTCGCCGAGCGAGGGCGCCAGCGCGGCGCGCAGGGCTTCGGTGCCAAGCGTTGCGGTGGACTGCGGGGCGTCCATCGTCGAGGTGGGGAGAGCGGAGGCGGAAACCTGCAGCGCGGGCAGCTCGATCATCGTTGGCTTCATCCGGACTTCGAGCACCAGGGGCTCGCGGCCCAGCCGCACCCGGCGGGTCACCGGCTCGAACCCGACCCGCGCCACGGCCACGCGATAGGTGCCCTCGGCGAGCCCCGTCATGCGCCAGCGGCCCGCCACGTCGGACGCGGTGCTCCGACCGGCCTCCAGCACCGTGATCCTGGCCTCGGCGATGGGCGCGCCGGCCGTGTCGGTCACCCGCCCGATGAGCGCTGCGGACTGCGCCGCGAGCGGAGACGCGAGCAGCGTCAGGCAGATGGCGCCGAGCCGTACCACCCGCGTCCGTGACCGATGGTCGTTCATCGCCCGCGAGGGGCGCTTCGGCGTGGTGCGTTCGCACCCGGTCCCGCGGCCACGACGCGTTTCAGCTCAGCCATTCCCGGACGGTCCCCACCAGCAGCCATCCGTTGAGTCCCGCGATCACCAGCGCCACGCCCCACGCCACCACCTTGAGCACGGGCCCGTTGGCGAAGCGCCCCATCTTGGCGCGCTCGCTGGTGAACTGCACCAGCGGCACCACCGCGAACGACAGTTGGAGGCTCAGGATCACCTGGCTCAGGATCAGCAAGGCGCCCGTGCCCCGCTCGCCGTACAGCGCGGTCACTACCACGGCCGGCACGATCGCGATGAGCCGGGTGATGAGCCGCCGCAGCCAGGCCGGCAGGCGGAGGTCAAGGAACCCCTCCATGACGATCTGCCCGGCCAGGGTCCCGGTGATCGTGGAGTTCTGGCCCGAAGCCAGCAGCGCGACCGCGAAGAGGACGCTGGCCATCGTGGTGCCGAGCAGCGGCGCGAGCAGCCGGTGCGCGTCCATGATGTCCGCCACCCCGGTATTGCCCGAGGCGTGGAACGTCGAGGCCGAGACGATGAGAATGGCGGCGTTGACGAAGAAGGCCAGCAGGAGTGCGATGGTCGAGTCGATCGTCGCATAGCGCACCGCCTCCCGCTTGGCCTGCTCGGTGGGGAGCACGTGACGGGTCTGCACGATCGAGGAGTGGAGATAGAGGTTGTGCGGCATCACCGTGGCGCCGAGGATGCCGATCGCGATGTACAGCATCGCGGGGTTGGTGACGATCTCCGTGCGGGGGATCAGGCCTCCGGCGATGGCAGCGATCGACGGCCGGGCCAGCAGAAGCTCGATGGCGAAGCAGATGCCCACTGTGGCGACCAGCGATATCACCACCGCCTCCAGCAGACGGAACCCCCGGTGCTGGAGCACCAGGATGAGGAGCACGTCGAACGCCGTGAGGCACACGCCCCAAAGGAGCGGAATCCCGAAGAGCAGGTTGAGCGCGATCGCCGAGCCGATCACTTCCGCGAGATCGCACGCAGCGATCGCCACCTCGCACAGCACCCAGAGCGCAAAGCTCACCGGCCGGCTGTAGTGGTCGCGGCAGGCCTGCGCCAGGTCCCGCCCGGTCACGACCCCGAGCTTGACGGCCAGCGCCTGCAGCAGGATCGCCATCAGGTTGGACAGCAGGATGACGCTCAGCAGCGTGTAGCCGAAGCGCGCCCCGCCCGCGAGATCCGTCGCCCAGTTGCCGGGGTCCATGTAGCCCACGGCCACCATGTAGCCCGGCCCGGCGAACGCCAGCGCCTTCCGCCACACGCTGCCCTTGGCCGGGACCGAGACGGTCTGGTATGACTCGGGCAGCGTCGGGCGCGTGCGACGGAAGCGCCAGCCCGCCGTCGGGGTGAAGGTCTCGATCGGAGGTGTCGATGCGGCACTCACTCGGGCGTGGTCTCCACGGCGTCGCACATGACGTGCAACGCGATGTCATGCCCGATCACGTGCCGCTGCCCCTGGGACGCGAGGGTGATGGGCCCGTTGAACGGCTGCCGCTCCACCACCGTGATCGGACTGCCCGGCGTGAGACCCAGCGTCGCGAGGTAGCGGAGACGGTCAGGCTGGTGGAGGTCGACCCGGCGGATGACGGCATCGGTGCCGGAAGCGATGTCGGCGAGCCGCGTGTAGACCAGCTCCTCGATGGAGCCGTCGGGGGTGGGGATCGGGTCGCCGTGCGGGTCGAAGCGGGGGTTGCCCAGCGCGTGCGCCATGCGATCCACCAGCGTGTCCGACACGGCGTGTTCGAGCCGCTCGGCTTCGTCGTGCACGTCGTCCCAGGAATAGCCCAGGAACGCCACGAGGTAGGTCTCGATCACCCGGTGGCGCCGCAGCATGCGCAGCGCGATCCGCCGTCCCTCCGCCGTGAGCACCACGCCCTTGTAAGGCTCATGCTCCAGCAGCCCCTGCTCGGACAGGCGCTTCACCATGCCGCTCACCGACGGAGCGGACAGCTCGAGATGCTCGGCGATGCGGCTCGTGGTGGCCGCCTGCCCATCGAGCGACAGGTGGTAGATCGCCTTGAGGTAGTCCTCGACCGAGCGGGTCAGATATTCCGGCGGCGAGACGACCATCGGGGGCCTCGGGTTTTAGGACGGCCTAAACATCAAATACCCGTGGCCTAATGTCAAGATTCCCGAGGGCTAATCGGAAGGCACAGCCGCCCCTACCGCGGTTCCCGGATCGCTTCGATGACCGGAGTCAGAATCCGCTCCGTCATGCCCCAGAGCATGCCCTCGGGCAGGCGGTAGCCGGGCAGCGTCACGGGCGCGCCGCGATGGGTGAACGAGACCGGCTGGCGCACGTCGGGCGCGAGGAGGAGGTCCAGATCGGTCCAGAACGCGGCGGCCACTTCGTCGCTGGTGGTGAGCGGGTGCCGTTCCGGCACCTGGAACGCGAACGGCCGCACGACAAGCGGCGGGAGCACGGGATTGTACGGAGCGAGGTCGTCGAGGCGGCCGAGGAGGGTGGCGCCGGTGAGATCGAGGCCCACCTCTTCGAGGGTCTCCCGCACGGCGGTGGCGAGGAGGTCGGGGTCGCGCGGGTCCTTGCGGCCGCCCGGCAGGGCGATGTGCCCGGACCAAGGGTCACCCTCGCGCTCGACCCGGCGGATGAGCAGCACCGAGTCCGGCTCGGGAGCGAGCACCACCGCCACGGCGGCGCGGATCAGCGACGGATCGGACTCTTCGCGGGGAATCCGGGCGGCGAGCCAGTGCGCCACCCGGGACAGGCGGCTCAGTGGGAGTGGCCGTGACACGCGCCGCCGCAGCACCCGCCGGCGGGAGGCCCGAGGCAGCTGAAGTCCTGGGCGCCGCCCGCGCTGCCGCGATGCGCCGCCGGCGCCGACATGAGACGTTCGACCTTCTCCGACCGGCACGCCGGGCACGCCACGCGGGTTCCGTTGCGCACCAGGGTCTCGAAGACCGCGCTGCAATCGCCACAGGCAAATTCGTAGATCGGCATGTCCGGACGATGCGGCGGGAGCCGCGACGGGTCAAGTGTACTGCGTGAGCCAACCCACGGTGGCGTCCATCACCTCGTCGAGCGCGGGAGTCGACCCGGCCCACGGGTGCGCCGCGCCGAAGGTGTGGCCCGCGTTCGGGATCCTGAGCAGCCGGGTCGCGGGCGCCCCGCTCGCCGCCGCGAGCTCCTCCGCCTCCTGGGGCCGTACCGTCTCGTCCTTCTCCCCGTGTATCACGAGCCACGGCACCCGCACCCGCGCGGCGGCGGCGAGGATGTCGAGCGATCCCTCGGCGTTGGCTTCGACGTCGTCCACGACGTCGGTGTAGAGCCGGTAGACCTCGCCGGTGCGGGTGTTGCGGATGGGCATCCAGCCGTTCTCCCGCCAGCGCGCCAGCGCGGCATCGGAGTGCCGCACCGGATGCGCGATGGCGGACCAGGTGACGAGGCAGCGGACGCGGGCGTCCCGCGCCGCCTGCAGCACGGCGATGCCGCCGCCGCGCGAGTGCCCGACGAGCCCGACCGCACTGGGGCGCGCCACGCCGAGCGTACCCGCATCGAGTGCATCGATCACCGTGGCGACGTCCGCAAGCTCGCGGCTGTAGGTGTTGTGTCCGAAGCGCTCGGGCCAGGCCATCTGGCCCGCGTCGTCCACACCGCTCCCGCTCATGTTGAACGACACGGCGACGAAGCCCGCCCGCGCGAGCCGCTCGGCCAGAACGGGGAACATCCCCCAGTCCTTGAATCCCTTGAAGCCGTGGAGCACCAGCACGGCCGGCTGCGGCGTGCCGCGCTGGGACGCGCGCACGTCGATGAGGATGGGGCCGAGGGCGCCGGCGAGCTGGTGCTTGGATAAGGTGGGGGTTGCCATGTCCGGTGTCGTCTTCCTGCCAGCGGTGGACCGCCAACCGTTGCCAGACCAGGCCATGCCAATGGTCAACGGTGAGGGGACAATGATAACCGACAGCTGACAGCGGTCACGCCACCGCCGGCTCCAGAATCACCAGTCGCCCTTCCGTCGCGTTCAATTGCACGCGCGCGCCGATCGGCAGCGTCCACTGATCGTCGATGTGACCCACCGGAATGCCGGACATCACGGGGATACCCAACGGGCCGAAGCAAGTCTGCAGCACCTCGTCGAAGCCCATCGCGCCGTCGGCCATGTGGCGATTCATCTCGGTGAATCGGCCCACGGCCACACCGGCGAGCCGATCCAGCAGGCCGGCCATGCGGAAGTGAGCGAGCATGCGATCGACCCGGTAGAGATCCTCGTGCACGTCCTCGAGGAAGAGGATCGCGCCGTCGAACCCGGGCTGGAAGCGGGTGCCGATCAGGCACTGGAGCAGCGAGAGGTTGCCGCCCACGAGCGGGCCCTCGGCCACGCCGGGCCGCAAGGCCACCACCCGGCTCTCGCGCGGGACCAGGACGCCCGGTGGCGCTGGCAGCCGCTCGCATTCGCCCGCCGCGTCCGGCGTCATGAGCACGCGCTCGAAATGACGCCGACTGAACGGCGTCAGCGGCGCCCGCGCCATCGGTCCGTGGAACGCGACGACCCCGGCGGCGCGCGGAATGGCGTTGACCAGCGCGGTGATGTCGGAGTAGCCGATGACTGCCTTCGGTCGCCGCCGCAGCGCTTCGAAGTCGACGCCCGCGAGAATCCGGGTGACGCCGTAGCCGCCGCGCAGACACCAGACGGCATCGATGCTGTCATCCCGGAGCGCGGCGTTGAGGTCCGCGAGACGCTGATCGTCCGTGCCCGCGAGATAGCCGTGCCGTGCGCCCGCATGCGGCATCAGCACCGGTTCCATGCCCAGCGCGCGGCAGAGCTCCTCGCCGCGCGCGAGATCGTCGTGCTCCAGCAGCGGTCCCGCCGGCGCCACCAGCGCCACGCGCGCACCGGCGCGCAACTTCGGAGGTCTCGAGAGTGTCGTCGACCCCATTCCCTCGCCTGCCCTCCCGGGTGTAGTTTTGACGCCCCGTCCCCGCAAGGAGCCCCGCCCAGTGCGTGCATCTACGCCGGCCATGCAGGCGACGGCCCGCAGCCTCACCGAGCTTCGCGACAGCCTCGTATCCCAGTGGACCACCTGGGTCGAGGAACGCATGGTGGTCGCGCGCACCATCCCCCGCCCCACGGTCGAGCGCGAGTTCCGCCTCATCCTGGACGTCCTGACGGAGTCGGTCGGCCCGTACCGGCGCGAGATCAAGCCCGTCTGGTTCCACGTGTGCGAGCACTACGGCCGCGTCGCGGCGACACGCGGGCTGGCGGCGGGCGAGGTCGTGGAGGAACTGCAGCATCTGCGCGAGCTGCTCATCCGCAACCTGGCCCCGGTGGTGCAGCAGCTCCGCGGCCGCCAGGGCCTCGCCATCCTGCTCCAGCTCAATCGTACGCTCGACAAGGGGATCGCGGTGGCAGTCGTCGGCTATACCGACGCGCTGGTCGCCACGCTGTTCGTGCAGAGCGGCGTGCCCGCACCCGACACCGAATATGACGCGGCCGAGGTCGAGCGCCAGCTCGCCAGCCTCGAGGCCGAGCTCGCCAGCGTGACCAAGCGGGGGTAGCGACCGCCCGCTCGTTGCCCGTGCTCACCGAGTGGCTCCTCCCGCTTCCCTGGGCCCTCCCCTGGTTCGGGTGGCGCCGGCTCGCGCGCAAGGAGCCCGATCTCGCCCGCCACGCGCCGGTGGCCGGCGTCCCGGTGAGCGTCATCATCCCGGCCCGCAACGAAGCCGTCAACATCGAGCGCGTGGTGACCTCCGTGCTCGCGTCGGCGTACAGACCATTCGAGCTGATCGTGGTGGACGACCGTTCCACCGACGACACGGCCGCACGCGTCGAGGCCATCGCCGCGCGGGATTCCCGGGTACGGCTCGTCCATGGTGCCGAGGTGCCGGCCGGCTGGTTCGGCAAGCCATGGGCGTGCTGGCAGGGCGCCCGGGCCGCGACCGGCGACCTCCTGGTCTTCACCGACGCCGACACCGTTCACCAGCCGGCGCTCCTCGGGCACGCCGTGGCCGCGTTCCGTTCGGAACAGCCCGGGCTCCTCTCGCTCGCCCCCAGGCAGCGCTGCGAATCCTTCTGGGAGCGGATCGTCCAGCCGCAGTTCCTGTGGCTGCTGGGGTGTCGCTATCACCCGCAACGGGTCAATCGGGCCACGCGCCGGCGTGACGTGCTCGCCAACGGCCAGTTCATCCTCCTGGCGCGCGCAACCTACGACGCCATCGGCGGGCACGAGGCGGTGAGGGATCAGGTGGCGGAGGACCTGGCGCTGGCGCAGCGGATCATGGGCGCGGGGCAGCGGGTCTACTTCGCGTTTGCCGAGACGCTGATCGCGACCCGGATGTACCGGAACCTCGGTGAGCTGATCGAGGGCTGGTCGAAGAACGTCTACCTCGGCGGCCGGCAGAGCTTCCCGGACGAGCCGGTGCTGCGCGCGCTCGCGCCACTCCTGGAGATCCTCGCGGTGCTGTTCTGGATCGTCCCGCCCGCGCTCGTGGCGGCCGCGCTGGTCGGACTCGGCGGCTGGTGGCTCATGCCGGCCATCGTTGCCACGGTGATGAGCGTCGCGTTCTGGGCAGTGATCAATGCCGCGATGGGCGTCCCGCGGCGGTGGGCGCTGCTCTATCCGCTCGGCGCAGGGATGGCGCTCTACATCGTCGTGCGGTCAATGGTGCGGGGGCGGCGGAAGGTGGAGTGGAGGGGGAGGATCCACGCTCTCCCCCCTTCGCGCCCCCGGTCCGCCACCGGGTACCCGTCACCCGACGCCTAGTTCCGCTCCCACGGCCGCGGAAAATCCCACAGCCGCTTCACCACGGTCGGCAGACCGGGGAAGTTGGTCTCGTGGTACGAGGCCTGGCTCGGCAGCGCCGCCAGCAGGCGGCGATGGGCTTTGGCCAGATTGTGGTAGGGCACCGCGGGCATCAGGTGGTGCAGCGCGTGATAGCGGAGCCCCACCGGGGCCCAGAGCGGGGCCAGCGTGAACCAGCCGGGCACGTTCACCGAGTCGAGCAGCTGCTCCTCGATCGTCATCTCCTCGCCCTCGTTCTCCCAGTGGTGCGCGCCCAGCGTACGAATCTGGTTCACGATGGCGATGGCCACCTGGATGGTCCCCCAGACGATCACCGCGTGCAGGCTGATCACGCCGGTGAAGGCGAGGACGGCGAACGTCCACGCCCACACGCAGCAGGCGACCTCCTCGAACAGCCACCACCGGCGCTCGTCCTCCCTGGGCGGGCGGCGCCGGAAGGCCGGGTTGATGGCCAGCGCGGACGCGCGCGCCACCAGGAGGTCCCGGAGCTTCGGGCTCAGATACGACAGCGGGAACCCGATCGCGAAGCGGAACCACATCGCGATGGGGAGCAGCGCGGCCTCGAGGACGAAGACCGCGATCATCCAGCGCGCGCGGTGCGCGAGCGGGATGTACTCCGGATCCTCGATGGTACCGTAGCGGGTCTTGGCGTGATGGAGCTGGTGCACGCCGTCGTACATCAGCGAGGGCAGCAGCAGCGGCACGCCCACGATGAGGTCCCACCCCAGCCGGAAGCCGGGGATCGCCCCGCCGCGGATGTGGGTGAGCTCGTGGATGAACAGCGCCGCGCGATAGAGGGCCAGCACGGACATGGTCCACGCCACGGCGAGCGTGAGCGGGTCGCTGGTCCGGACGGCGACGAACAGCGCGCCGTACCCCAGCCCCGCACTCAGCAGCATATCGGTCCAGTAGATGGCGGGCTTTGCCTCGGTGAGATCCTTCACCAGGGCATGCGTCTCCCGCACGATGCTGTTGTCGTCACGGCCCGTGCGCGCCGCCGGCCGCTCCGGCATCACCGTTGCCGTCATGGGATCGGTCCCTTCCCCGTCGTGGTCACTCGCGATACCCCCGGAACTGCGCAGGCGGCGAATGGCTCGCCGCCTGAGGTTGCATGAACTGCCTGATCAGTATGGCCCATCGGCACGGGTGGGGCAAGACGCGCGTCTTCATGAAGTCTCCTGGGGAAGGTGCCACTCCGCGGCGCCCGACGCGCCGGCGCGGGCCATGGCACGGCGTTCCACCGGGCGTCACGCGGGGGCCGACTTCCAACGGGGCTGCGGCTCGGAATGGCTGATGGAGGGGACCCGCTATCCCTCGCGTCCGACGTCGTCGCGCCGAGACCCCGGGCTGCCGTGAGTCACGCGCGGGTGATTGGCAGACGTGCGAGCGCGCTCGATCGCGCTCTCGAGGTCTCTCTTCCATTCACGACAGGGGCAGTCAAACGCACTCCGCCTTGAGCGCCGTCCATTCACGACAGATGCGTGCGGTCTGTTCGGTGGCGAGCGCTTCTCCCGTCAAGCCGCAGCGTGCGCCGTTCTCCTCGGTCAGGAAGTGGGCGCACTGTTGACAGATTCCGAAGGCGCGCTGGCCGTTCATGTGCTGCAGTGCGGACAGGAGGTTGCGCAGCGTGCCCTCGAGCGCTGCGGCCTCGATGGCATGCCCGCCGAGTGCCTGCTCCACGCGCTCGGCCCAGCTCTCGTTCAAGATGGACTCGCCTGCGGAGGTGAGCCTGAGGTGCACGCGCTTGCCGTGACGGGCGTCCGGTTCCTTGGTCAGCAGCCCCTTGCGTTCCAGCACGGCGAGTGTCTGCGATACCGTCCCCCGGGTGAGGCCGAAGTACTCGGCAATGGCGATGGGCAGATCGCTGTAGTGGTTGGCCCGCGCGAGGTAATGCAGCACCTGGATGTGGATGGGCAATAGCCCGTGCCGGGCCGCGTCATCGCGCACGGACTGCTGGATCAGCGCACCAAGTCGCTCGAGAAGTAAGGATGCTTGGCTCACGGCCCCAATGTATCGCCTCGATGCATGTCTTGACAAGGATGATGTAGCGACCCTAAACTCACTAGTGTTTCGAGTCAATACATCATCACCAGTTGCCCGAGGAGTCCATCATGACCAGAGCCCTGTTCTTTCACGCCGGCTGCCCGGTGTGCGTGTCCGCCGAGCAGCAGTTCGTCCATGCGCTCGATCCTGCGCGGTATTCGGTCGAAGTCGTACATCTGGGTGAACACAAAGACCGCATCGCCGAGGCCGAGCGTCTCGGCGTGACGTCGGTGCCCGCACTGGTCATCGACGGCCAGCCGTTCCACATCAACTTCGGCGCATCGCTGGCCGATCTCAAATAGGGAGGTCACCATGAAACGCATGCTGGTGACACTGCCTTTGGTGGCCCTCATTCAACCGGTGGTCGCGGCTGATCCCGAAGTGCCGTACCCGGCTGGCTATCGCGATTGGCACCACGTCAAGAGCATGGTCATCGAAAGAGGGCATCCGCTGTACGGGTCATTCGGCGGCATCCATCACCTCTATGCCAATCCGAAGGCGATGGAAGGCTACAAGACCGGAAAGTTTCCGGACGGCTCGGTCATCGTGTTCGATCTGCTGGAGGCGAAGTCGGCCGACAACGCCGTGACCGAGGGCGGACGCAAGGTTATCGGCGTCATGCACAAGGACACCAGGAAGTTCGCCGCCACGGGCGGCTGGGGCTTCGAGGGCTTCGGCGGCGGCGACAAAGCGAACCGCCTCGTCCGTGGCAACGCGGCCAGCGCCTGCTTTGCCTGCCACGCCCAGCAGAAGGATCACGATTACGTGTTCAGCCGGCTGCGAGACTGAGGAGGTGAGATGAGCGAGCCGAACGCGTGCACCGTGAATACGCCAGCGCAGGTGTGGCCGTCATCGACTTGCATACGATCTCCGAGCATCACGCGGCGATGGCCCCCGTGGCGCTTGAAGCCTCTTTGCATGAGTATCGCGTGGCCCATCCGGTGGGCGTGGATCGTGCCATGGCGGGCGATCCGATTCCGGTGACCATGCGCCGCTACGGGATGCAGGGCACACCCGCGCTGGTGCTGATCGACCGCGCGGGGCGCTTGCGCCTGCACCAATTCGGCCGGATCGACGATCTGAGCCCGGGCGTGATGATCGGGCGCCTGATGCCGGAAGACATGGCCGCTGCGACGGATGCGCCTGTCAGGGATGAATCCGGTGCACCACACGGGGCTTGCGATGAGCACATGTGTCCGGCGGGAAACGAGGCAGCGGACCACCCGGCCACTTGAGAGTCGACGGGGTTGTCACGCGAGCGTTGTGCGCTGGGGTAAGCGCGGACCGATGTCGAGAACCCAGCCCATCGGTTGGATCGAGGCGGTCCTGATCGGCAAGGCCGTGCCCTACACGCGCCCGGGCAGCCGCAGCGCCATCGCCAACTCGGCATTGTCCATTCCAGCCTGGGTCAGTCCCACTGGCCTGGAGGGCGACGAACAGGGTGGTCGTCGTGTCCACAGAGGGCCCGACAAGGCGGTTCACTGTTACGCATGGTCGCACGACCGTGATTGGTTCCAGGAGTTGGCGGGCTGCTCGCTGCTTCGGCACCCGGGAGCCTTCGGTGAGAACTTCAGCATCGACGGTCTTGCGGAGAACGAGGTCTGCCTCGGCGACCGCTGGCAAGTGGGCTCGGCGGTGGTCGAAGTCAGCCAGGGCCGCCAGCCATGCTGGAAGCTCACCGACCGCTTCGGTGTCCCAAACATGGCACGCCGCGTCCAGGACACCCTGCGGGCGGACTGGCATCTACGCGTGATCGAACCTGGTCATGTGAGGCAAGGCGACGCCATCGTCCTCCTGGATCGCCCTTGATTGCACGGTTGCTGGCGCTGATCCGTGACCGTGTGCACGACCCGGCGGTTCTTGCGGAAGTGATCCGGCTGCCCCTTCCTGATTCGTGGCAACGCCTCTTCCGGACACGATTGGAGACCGGCTGCATCGGATCGTGGTCGAAGCGGCTGGAGGGCAACTGTGGACGGTCGCGTGAATGATCGGCGCGAGCGGTACCGTGGCGATCGCGCACCGGCACCGTGGTCCCGCCGCAGCCCGGCCGGGATCGTGAAAGCCCGATCCGATCCGCCTCAGGGCGCGCCGTCCACCCGCGTCACCGTCACCCCCTGCGACGCGATCTCCCCCTTGACAATGCGGCCCGTTGCGTCGAGCTCGAGCACGATCGGCACCCGCCCCAGCGTCAGCGTCGCCGAGGACCCGTTCCGGGCCAGGGTGCCCGTTGCGGTCTGCCCGCCGCCCAGGTTGAAGAACGGCAGCGCCACGGTATCGCCCCCGATCAGGAGCCCGCGCCGCACCGCCTGCTCCAGCAGCGCGAACGACAGGTTGAGGTAGGGCAGCGCCCCGCGCTCGGTCTGGAACAGCCGCGTCTGGATGCCGTTGCCGGTCAGCGCGTCCACCGCGACGCTGTCGTCGCGAAAGATGATGCGCGCATGCTGACTCGGGCTGGTGTCGAGGGTGTCGCTGTTTCTGAACTCGACGACCTCCACCAGCGGCATCGTGCCCGTGGAGTCGATGACAGCGGAGATCTTCTCCGTGATCGGCACCTCGAGCCGGAGGTAGAGCACCCCCTTCAGCACCATCGGCCCCCGGCGGAAGCGCTCGATGGCGACCGTGTCGTCACCCCGGCGGACGATGAACGTGGCGGACTCGGTGAAGGCGGCGGAGGCGGCCTCCTGTGCGGCGGCGGGGGCACCCCATGCGGCCAGCGTGAGGAGTACGACGAAGACCTTCTGCATCGGATTCCGATCGGTTGAGGGAAGCCGTCGTGCGATCGTGCGCCGGGCACAATTCTGTACTCTCATGCGCCGTTTCGGTACCGCTTCCCGCTCGCGCCCCTCCTAACGTGGCGGCGCCATGGGCGCCGTCTCCTGCGATGCCACGCTCGCGGCCCACCTCGCCGCCGTCCGCGGGCTGCTCGACCTCCGGCCCCTGTTCGAGTGCCTGGGATATGCGCCGGCGTGGGAGGAGATCCCGCTCACGCGCTGGCTGGGCCCGGGCCACGAGGGGCAGGTGTCGCGCGCACTCGTCGTGGCCATGCAAGGCGGCTTCCGCTGGTTCGGCGTTACCGGCCCGAATGCGGAGGACGCCGCGCGCCAGGTGCTGCGGGCGCTGGCGCGCCGCGGGATGGCCGGCGGAGTCGCCGCGGTGGCCGCCGATGGCCGATGGCTCGCGCTCGCGGTGGCCGGCGGCGAATGCGAGATCTTCGCTATCGATCTCGCGGTCCCGTCCCGCGTGGCCCTGGCCACCCTCGGCCGTCTCCGCGCGGCAGCCGGGGAGTCGGCGCTGCAGACCGCGCTGCGCCTGGCGGATACGCTCGGCAGCCGCGGCATCGGCCGGCGCTTCTTTCGCCAGTTCCGCTCCACGCTCGATCGCTTCCTCGAGGCGCTGCCCGGCCGCATCCCCCTGCCCGACCGCCACGCCCTCGCCCTCCTGCAGCTCACGCGGGTCCTGTTTCTCCACTTCGTGCAGAGCAAGGGCTGGCTCGACGGCCGTGCCGATTTCCTCCGCCGCGAGGTGGACGGCTGCCTGCGGCGGCGGCGGAGCGTCCAGCGGGATCTTCTCCGCCCGCTCTTCTTCGGCACCCTGAACCGGCGGAGTGACGGCCGCTCGTACGGCGCGCGCCGCTTCGGCCGAGTGCCGTTTCTGAACGGCGGCCTGTTCGAACCGCATCCGCTGGAGCGCCGCTGGCCGGTGGACCTGCCGTCTCCGCTGTGGCGGGACGCGTTCGACGATCTCTTCGAGCGGTTCCACTTCACGGTCGTGGAAGGCGCGGCGGGCCCGGCCATCGCGCCCGACATGCTGGGCCGGGTGTTCGAGGGCGTGATGGATCCGGGCCAGCGCCACGCGAGCGGCACGTTCTACACCCCCGCGGCACTGGTGGGCGAGCTGCTGGACGCCGCCTTCGCCGCGTTCGCGGGAGCCTCGCTGGGTCTGAGCGACGAGGTGGCGCTGGCGCGGCTCGAAGCGGGCGACCCCGGCGCGACGGCCCTCCTCGAGCGCGTGACGCTGCTCGATCCGGCCGTGGGCTCGGGGGCGTTCCTCCTCGGCGCGATGGAGAAGCTGACGCGGTGGAGATCGCTCGCCGGGGCGCCGGCCACCGCGGTGCGCCTCAAGCGCGACATCCTCCGGCACAATCTCTTTGGCGTCGACCTCAACGCGGCAGCCGTTCGGCTCACCGAGCTCCGGCTCTGGCTCGGCGTCATCGCCGACGACCCCGCCGACGATCCCGACCATGTGGATCCCCTGCCGAATCTCGATTGCCTGATCCGCCAGGGAGACAGCCTGCTCGATCCGATGAGCGCCCTGTCCACGGCAGCCGTCGCCGCCTCACGATCGGCGCACGTGGTGGGTGAGCTGCGGCGACAGGTGGTCGGGGCCGTGGGCGACAACAAGAGCCGCCTCGCCCGGTCGCTGCGCACCGCCGAGTTCGGCCTGCTGCGCGAGGTGCTGACTCACGCCGAGCGGCGGGCCGAGGAAGACATCGCTGCCACCCTGGACGCTGCGCGGTCAGTCACGCTCTTCGGCGATTGCCGGGGGCTCGATCGCGAACTGGGCCGGCAGCTCGAGGCGGCGCGGGAGCGCCGGCGTCGCGTGCGGCGTGCGCGGCGCCAGATGGAGGCGGGCGGCGAGCTGCCCTGGTTTCACTACCAGGCCCACTTCGCCGATGTCTTCGCCAGCCGGGGCGGCTTCGACCTCGTCATCGGCAATCCGCCGTGGGTCCGCGCGGAGCAGCTGCCCCGCGCCGTGCGCGAAGCGCTGGGGAAGCGCTACCGCTGGTGGCGGGCGGGCGGCGAGCGCGGCTATCGCCATCAACCCGATCTGTCGCTGGCCTTCATCGAGCGCTCGTGCGAGCTGGCGGCGCCCGGCGGCGTCGTAGCGTTGCTGGTGCCCGCCAAGCTCGCGACCGCCACCTATGCGAGCGCGGCGCGCCATGCGCTCAGCACCGAGACAGCGCTCCATGTCCTCGCGGATCTCACCTCGCAGCGCGAAGCGGCCTTCGACGCCACGGTCTATCCCCTGGCCCTGGTCACCGAGCGGCGGCGCCCGGCAGACGGCGGGACGGTGCGCACGGCCCTCGCCCCGGCCGCCGGCGCCGACGGCGTCCCGCAGCGGCGCCTCCGCGAGGGGCCGTGGATCCTCAAGCGGGACGATGCGCGGTCCGCGCTCGACCGGCTCCTCGCGCGCTGGCCCCTGCTCGGGGCGCGCGTGTCGGCGCACCTCGGCGTCAAGACCGGCGCGAACGCCGTCTTCCTCGACCCGCCCGACGACATCGAGCCCGCGGTCATCCGCCGCGCGCTGCGAGGTCGCGACGTCCGTCCGTTCTCCGTACAGCCCTCCGGGCGCCTGCTCTGGCCGGCTGACGAGCAGGGCCGCACCCTGGCGCGGCTGCCTCCCCGCGCCGCGGCCCACGTGGCGCGGCACCACACGCTCCTCGAGGGCCGGGCCGACCAGCGGGACGGCCCGGCATGGGGCGTCTTTCGCACCCGGGCGGCGACGCGACCATTCCGCGTCGTCTGGGCCGACCTCGCGCGCCGCCTCTCGGCGGCGGTCCTCGCCGGCCCGGGCGAGCGGGACATCGTGCCGCTCAACACGTGCTACGTGGCGCCGATGCCCGAGGGCGAGGCCGCGCTGCGCCTCGCCGCGTGGCTCAACGCCACGCCGATCCGCGCCTGCGCCCGCCTCCTCGCCACGCCGGCGGCGAGCGGGTTCCGACGCTACAACGCGGTCACGGTCGGCCGCCTGCCCGCGCCGGAGGCGCTCTGGGACGACGCCGAGCTGCTCGCGCTCGGCCGCAGCGGGCGGCAGGGCGACGACGTGCAGGCGGGTCTCGATCAGGCCGCGGCTCGGCTGCTCGAGCTGAGGGAGCGGGATGGCCATGCGCTCGCCGGCGTGGTCGGGGTCCTCGCCGCGGTGCTCCCGGCCGTGCGCGCCGTCCGGCTCGACGTGCTGCGGGCGATCGCCACCGAGTAGCCGCCACCGTCAGGCGTGGTCGACCGCCCCGGGGGTGCGCTGGTCGACGATCTCGCCGGCGGCCGTCGGGTCGTGCGACTCCTCGGACGCCGTGATGCGGCCGTCGCGGATGTCCTCGGCCCAGTGGCAGGCCACCCGGTGACCGGGCCCCACCTCCCGCAGCGCCGGCACCTCGTCGTGGCAGCGGGTGGCCTGCCGGAACGGGCAGCGGGTGTGGAAGCGGCAGCCGGACGG
>JBMOPM010000201.1:0-3471 GCA_049323575.1 Gemmatimonadota bacterium
CTTCCCCTTCTTCCTGGAGCCGCGCCGCCTCGCCGAGAAGGCGCTGACCGCGGTCATCCAGGAAGCCTACATCCAGGGCATCTCGACCCGCTCGGTCGACGACCTGGTCAAGGCGATGGGGATGAGCGGCATCTCCAAGAGCCAGGTCAGCCGGTTGTGCGAGGAGATCGACGGCAAGGTCAAGGCCTTCCTCGACCGCCCGATCGAGGGCGACTGGCCGTATCTGTGGATCGACGCCACCTACGTGAAGGTGCGCCAGGCCGGGCGCATCGTCTCGGTGGCGGTGATCGTTGCGGTCGGGGTCAACGCCGACGGGCGGCGCGAGGTGCTCGGCATGGACATCGGCCCCTCGAGGAACAGGTAGCTGTCGTTGCCTCCTTCGCGGGAGCGTCACCTGCATCACGATCGAGTCCCGATTGCGGTCGATCACGGTTTGCTCGTCCCGCCGCCAGCCAAAGGGGCTGTGAACGAAGAACTCGGCCTGTGCAGCCCCTTCCTTAGTGTAGCCGGGCACCAGCTTGCCGGCGTCAACGATGAGATGCTTGCGGCTCTTGAAGTCGATGCCGTTCTTCTCCATCCAGGCCTTGAGCAGCGCCGGGCGGGAAACGAGCACGCCCTTGCCGTCCTTCAGGCGGTGGCGGGCCTCGGCGCGGACCAGCCGGACGTCGCCGCCCGACCACCTTCTTGTTGGCGTCGAAGCCGCGCTCCCGGGGCCGACCGCTCGCGGTCGATCATCAACGCCACGTCATGGATGGTGCGGAGCAGGAGCAGCCGGACGAAGCGGCGGAACCACCAGTAGACCGTCTGCCACGGCGGGAAGTCCTTCGGCAGCATGCGCCAGCTGCCGCCCGAGCGCGCCATGTAGCGAATGGCGTTGAGGATTTCGCGGAGGTCGACGCTTCGCCTTCGGCGGCGCTTGGGTCGTCCGCGGCAGCAACAGCTCGATCCGAACCCACTCCGCGTCAGTCAGATGTAAGCGTTGTTCTCAAGCCACGGCCTTGAGTTTGGGAGAAGGGTGGTAAGCCCACGGCAGGAGGTCGTCGATCTGGCTGTTGGGATGGCCGTTGACGATCCTGGTGATGACGTCGGCGAGGTAGGACTGGGGATCGATGGCGTTGAGTTTGCAGGTCTCGATCAGCGAGGCGATGATCGCCCAGTGCTCGCCACCCCCGTCGGAGCCGGCGAAGAGGGCATTCTTGCGATTGAGCGCGATCGGGCGGATGGCCCGTTCGACGACATTGGTGTCGATCTCGATGCGGCCGTCATCGAGGAAGCGGGTGAGCCCCTCCCAGCGCGACAGCGCGTAGCGGATCGCCTCGGCAAGCTTGGTCTTCTGGCTGATCAGGCCGAGCTTCTCGCGGAGCCAGGGTTCGAGCGCGGCGATGATCGGCCGGCTTCTCTCCTGTCGCTGCGTGCGCCGTTCGTCGGCGCTGGAGCCGCGGATGTCGCTCTCTATCCGGTAGAGACCGGCGATGCGCTCGAGCGCCTCGCTGGCGATGGGAGCGGAGCCCGCCGCGGCGAGCTCGTAGAAGCGCCGGCGGACATGCGACCAGCAGAAGGCGAGCGCGACGTCGCCCTTCTCGGCGAGGACCCGGTAGCCGCCATAGCCATCCACCTGCAGCACCCCCTTGAAGCCGGCGAGATGGGCGATCGGCCTCTCTGCCTTGCGGTCGGGGGCGTAAACATACGCGACACCGGGCGGATCGGTCCCGCCCCAGGGCCGGTCGTCGCGGGCATAGGCCCAGAGCTGGCCGGTCCTGGTCCGTCCGCGTCCGGGATCGAGCACCGGCGCCGTCGTCTCGTCGGCGAACAACCGGGTCGAACCCTTGAGCTTCAAGAGCAGCCGCTCGTGGACCGGCCGCAGCAGCCAGGCGGCACGGCCGACCCAGTCGGCCAGCGTCGAGCGATCGAGGTGGATGCCCTGGCGGGCGCAGATCCGGGCCTGCCGGTAGAGCGGCAGGTGATCGGCATATTTGGAAACCAGCACCTGGGCGACTGTCGCCTCGGTCGGCAGGCCGCCCTCGATCAGCCGCGCCGGCGCGGGCGCCTGCACCACCACCTCTTCGCACGCCCGGCAGGCGTATTTGGGCCGGCGCACGATCAGCACCCGGAACTGCGCCGGCACGATATCGAGGCGCTCGCTTCTGTCCTCGCCAATGCAATGCAGCACGCTTCGGCAGCACGGGCAGGCGTGATCCTCGATATCGACGACCATCTCGATCCGCGGCAGATGCGCCGGCAGCGATCCCCGGTTCGTGCGACGCTCGATCGAGCGAGCAGCGCGCTCGACCGGTGCGGCCTCTTCGCTCTCAGCCTCACCGGCGGCAACCACCTGCTCGGCTTCTTCCAGCCCGAGCAGCAACTGGTCTTCCGGCAGCGTCTCGGCCCGGCGTCCGAAGCGATGGCGCTGCAGCTCCTTGATGATCTGGCGCAGACGCTCGTTCTCATGACGCTCGGCGACCAGCATCGCCCGCAGCGTGCCGGGATCGTCGGGAAGACCAGGTGCCGGATTCGACATGGCCGGAGTAGACCATGCCCGTCACCGCCCCGCGACGACACGATCGCGGCTGATTCACTTGGCCGCAGATCAGCTCGGCGCGGTCGGCGCCGTCGTCTCGCGCGCCTCGTGCACCCGCCGCCAGTCGAGCCCCTCCAACAGTGCGGAGAGCTGCGCGGCGGTGAGCCGGATCACGCCATCCTCGATCGCCGGCCAGCGGAAGCGCCCATCCTCCAGACGCTTGGCGAAGAGGCAGACCCCGGTGCCGTCCCAGTACACCAGCTTGACCCGATCGGCGCGCCGCGCCCGGAACACATAGATCGTCCCCGAGAACGGATCGGCCCGCATCTCCTCGCGCACCAGGGCGGCCAGTCCCTCGGCCCCCTTGCGGAAGTCCACCGGCCTGGTCGCCACCATCACCCGCACCGCTCCGGTCGGGCCGATCACGGTGACGCCTTCAGGGCGTGGATCACCGTCGCCACGGTCTTTGCCTCGGCGCCGCGACCGACCCGCACCACGACCCCGCCGATCTCCATCTCGATGAGGCCCGTCGCATCGCCGGCCCGGCCGACCCGTCGCGGCTTGCGCTGCTTCCGAACCGGCTCCGGCTTCGGCTGCTCCACCACCGCCGGCACGAACCGCGGCGAACCGACATCGTCGCCGTCCTCAGCCGATCGCCGGGCGGCCCGGCGCCAGCCGAACACCTGCTGCGGCGTCAGCCCGTGCCGCCGGGCGATCTCCGACACCACCGCCCCCGGCGCCAGCGTCTCCTCGACGATCCGCGCCTTGTCGTCCACCGACCAACGCCGACGACCGCCGATGCCGTTAATGATCTCCAACCGCCTCACAGGCCGCGAAGGCTCAAGCGTAGGCTCAAGTCCAGACACAAGCCGATCCCCATCCATCCAATCCAGGAATCGGCAGACAAACACCTCAGCGCCAGACCCGAAAGGTGGGGCCAAAACAGCGCTTAC
>JBMOPM010000202.1:0-41030 GCA_049323575.1 Gemmatimonadota bacterium
GCCGCCGCCGCTCCGCGCGCCGCGGCGTCCCCGCGCGCCGCCTATCCGTTCGGCCCGGGCGAACGCATCGAGTACGTGGCCAAGTTCGGTATCCTCACGGTGGGCAGCGGGTCGATGTCGGTGGCGGCGATCGACACCGTGCGCGGCGTCGAGACCTTCGTACTCCAGTTCCACATCGAGGGCGGCGCGCTGATGTTCTCGCTGAACGACACGCTGCGCTCGTGGGTCGGCACCCGGGACTTCATCTCCCGGCGATACCGCTCGGACCTGCGCGAGAAGAACTTCCAGCGGTCCACCGTCTTCGAGATCCTGCCCGACTCCGGCTACTTCCGGGAGAACGACAACCCGGATCGCAAGCCCACCGTGCCCGAGCCGCTGGACGACGCGGCGTTCTTCTATTTCGTGCGCACCACGCCGCTCGAAGTCGGGAAGACCTACGAGTACAACCGGTACTTCAAGAAGGAGAAGAACCCGGTCAGGATCACGGTGCTCAAGCGCGAAGACTACGAGATGCCGGACGGCAGCAAGGTCAGGACCCTCGTGCTCCACCCGCTGGTGGATGACAACGGGATGTTCTCCCGCCGGGCGCAGGCCCGGCTCTGGCTCACCGACGACGCCCGGCGCCTGCCGGTGCAGATCCGGTCGAGCTTCGTGTTCGGCACCATCACCCTCAAGGTGAGCCAAGTCACTCTCGCCGGGAACGGGGGCGCCGCCAGGTGACCTATCGCGAGCCCGACCTGAGCCGGCTGCGGACCGTCCCCATCGCGCGCCGGCAGAACAAGGTTGAGCGCTCGCTGCTGGCCGCCCCTCCGGGCGGAGACCGCAGCTTTGCCGCGTTCCTCGCGAGCCTCCCGGACATCCTCGCGGCGCGGGATCTCGGCCGCGTCATCGACGCCACGGTGCGCGCCGCGCGCGCCCGGCGCGGCGTGGTGCTGCTCCTCGGCGGCCACGTCATCAAGGTGGGCATCGGCCCGCTCATCCGGGCCTGGCTCGAGCGCCGCATCGTCACCCACGTGGCGATGAATGGCGCCGCCGCGATCCACGACTTCGAGCTCGCCGTCTTCGGCGCCACCAGCGAGGATGTCGAGAGCGGTCTCAAGGACGGCACCTTCGGCATGGCCGAAGAGACCGGCACCGAGATGAACCGGGCGATCCGGCGCGCCGCGGACGAAGACATGGGGCTGGGGGAAGGGCTCGCGGCCGACCTTGCCGCGCGCGACGCGCTCCCCGGCGAGCACGTCTCGGTGCTGCTGGGCTGCCTGCGCCACGGCGTGCCGGTCACCGTGCATGCGGCGATCGGCGCCGAGATCATCCACCAGCATCCCATGGCCGACGGCGCGGCGATCGGCGCCACCAGCTTCCGCGACTTCCGCCGCCTGGCCGGCTCGCTTCCCGACCTGGACCAGGGCGGCGTCGTGCTCAACTGGGGCAGCGCGGTCGTGCTTCCCGAGGTCTTCCTCAAGGCCCTCACCATCGCCCGCAACCTGGGCGAGGGCCGGCCCACGGAGTTCCTCGCGGCCGACTTCGACATGCTCCGCCACTACCGCCCGAGGATGAACGTGGTCCAGCGTCCCACCGCGGCGGGCGGCACCGGCATCCTCATCACCGGGCACCATGAGATCATGCTGCCCCTGCTGACCTGGGGCGTGCTGGAGCAGCTCGGTGCGTGAACAGCTCATCGGGGGCGGCCTGCTGCTCGCGATTGCCGCCTGCAGCGGGGCCGGGGCGCCTCCGGTGCCGTCGGTCGGTCCCGCCGCCGATGTCGAAGAGCAGGAGCGGACGGTCTCGGCCGTGGTCGAGGCGGCACTCCGGGCCACGACGCAGCCGGCGTTCGACACGCTGTTCGCGACCGGCGCGGAGATCCTGCGCGACGGACGACTCGTGGCGCGCCCGCCCTTCTTCGCCGGAGTGGGCGACGACGGCGACGTGGCGATCACGTCCAGCCGGGTGGAGGTGTCGCCCGGCTTCGCGTGGAGTACGGTGGAGTACCGCTGGATCTCGAGGGACAAGGGAACGGCCGCGGAGGGTGTCGCGACGTTCGTCGTGCGCCGGATGAACGAAAGGGCGTGGAGGATCATCCACGCCCACAGCTCGTCCCCCCGATCGCCGTAGCCGGATCAGACCGTCGAATTCGGTTTCCCGGTGATCATCTCCTTGACGCGATCCGCCGTCGCGGGGCTGAACAGCCGCAGGACGATGTAGAAGACGAAACCGAGGAACGCGAGCCACAGCAACAGGCCGAGGAGGCTGAAGGCGAAGCCCAGCAGGCCGAACACCAGCTTCAGCGCGACGATTGCCACCACGGCGAACACCGCGTAGCCGATCAGCGACCGGAACATTGCTATCTTCCTCCCCCGAAGATGGGTCGATCGTCCAGCCGGATTGCTGCATCGAACCCTACGCTCGACGTTTCAGAAAGATTCACCGGGATGACAAGTGACCGCAACACATGATGTTGTCATCGTTGGTGGTGGCGCCGTCGGGGCCGCGTGCGCCTGGGAACTCGCCCGGTCGGGCCGATCGGTGCTCGTGGTCGAGCGCGGCGGAGACACGGGACAGGCCTGGAAGGCGGCCGCCGGCATGCTCGCGCCCCAGATCGAGGCCGACCCCGAGGATCCGCTCCTCGACCTGGGCCTCGCCAGCCGCGAGCGCTACCGCGATCTGAGCGCAGCCCTGAAGGAGCTGACGGGGATCGACATCGGCTTCTGGCAGGGCGGAATCGTGCGCGTGGCGCAGGACGAGCACGAGCTGAACGAGCTTCGGGCGCGGGTCGCCTGGCAGCGGCAGCAAGGCCATCTCGCCGACTGGCTGGGCCCCGATGAGACCCACGAGCGCTGGCCCTGGCTGGGCAAGACACTGGGCGCGCTCTGGGCGCCGCGCGAGGGTGCGCTCGATCCCGTGCGGTTGGTGGAGGCCTGCCTCGAGGGTGCCAGGAGACACGGCGCCACCGTCGTGCAGGACACCGTGATCGCGCTCGAGCGCTCGGGCGACCGCGTGGTGGCCGCGGTGGGAACCGGGGGACGCTACGCCGGAGGCCACGTGGTGCTCGCCGCCGGCGCCTGGTCCGGCCGGCTCGACGGGCTGCCGCGCCCGGTGTCCGTGGAGCCGGTCCGGGGCCAGATGGCCGCGCTGCCGTGGCCCGCCGGGATCGCGCCGGCCATCGTCTACACCCGCCGGCACTACCTGGTGTGGAAGGCCGGCGAGGCCATCACGGGCTCCACCATGGAGTATGCGGGGTACAACGCCACGACCACGCCCGAGGCCATCGACGCCATGCTCGATCGCGCCGTGGCCATCTGCCCGAGCCTGGATCGCAGCGCCTGTCGCCGCACGTGGGCCGGGCTCCGGCCCGGCACGCCGGACGGTCGTCCCATCATCGGGCGCGAGCCCGAAGTGGCCGGGCTCATCTACGCAACGGGTCACGGACGCAACGGCATCCTCCTCGCCGCCATCACGGGCGAGATCGTTCGCCGCCTGGTGGATGGCGAGGCCAACGAGGACATGGCCGCCGAATTCGACCTCGCCGCCGTAGCGCCCGAGCGCTTCTGGCGCCTCGAGGGCCGCGCATTCCCGCCGCTTCCGCTGGGACCGCTCACGTCCAAGCTGTTCCCCTGATCGAAGGCCGCACCCTCCTGCCCTTTGGCCGCCCGGCGCGCCGCCGAGGCGCCGGTTCGACGTCACGGTAGAACACCCTTCCATCAGAATTTTTCTCCTCCAATCCGTTCGGTGCCTGTCGGCGTAACCGGAGCATCGGGGGCCGTCGGTCCTGCCCCGGCGTTCTCAACCACACTGGACGAGGAGGCGTGCGTGATGCAGCGGAGACGGCTATTGCCATGGCAACTGGGAGCGATCGCCCTGGCGATCGCCGGCACCGGCATCGGGACCACGCGGCTGCTGCGCGGCTCCGATCATCAGGACACACCGGCCGTGGAACTCAATCCGCGGACCGACATCACCGATCTGTACGTGTTTCCCGGGGCCACTCCGGACCGGATCGTGCTGGTCATGAACAGCAGCGCATTTCTCACACCGGCGGAGACGCCGGGCGCGACGTTCGACCCCGATCTGCTCTACCAGTTCAAGATCGACAACACCGGCGACGCGAAAGAAGACCGGGTGATCCAGGTGACGTTCGCCGGCACCGGCGCGAATCAGCAGGTCGAGATCCGCGGCCCCGTCGCGCCGCCCGTCGTGGGCGCCATGCGGAACACCGTGGCCGACGTATCGCCGGGCGTGACCGGCGCCATCGGCACGACGCTCGGCACCGCGCAGGGGATGCAGGTGTTCGCGGGCCCGCGGAGCGATCCGTTCTTCATCGACCTCGAGGCTGCGTTCTGCATCCTGCCGGACCGCAAGCCGATCGGCGGCCCGCTCTCCACGGCCTGCGCGCTCCCGCCCAATCCGACGCCGCCGTTCTTCTTCCGCGATCCCGGCGCCGCCCGCAACTACGTCGCCGGGTTCAACGTGCTGTCGATCGTGATCGAGCTTCCCAGGAACCAGCTCGAGGCGGCCGCACCCGGCCGGCTCGGCGTCTGGGCCACCATCAGCCGCTGACCATCGAGGATCCCTCCCATGACCTTTCCGAGATACGCCCGACCGTTCGGGATCGGCTTCGCGGTTCTGCTGGGCGTGGCGCTTCTGGCCACCGGCTGCGACGACGACACCACCGGCCCGAGTCCCGGCCCCCGGGCCTTCAACCAGGTGCAGCGCCTCGGCAACCCGCTGGTGAGCGAGGTACTGCTGGAGAAGCGCGATCATGACACCCACGGCTCCACCGGGCCGGACCAGGATGCCGCGCGGATCGCGGCCCGCGTGAAGAGCTTCATCATCAACGTGGCGGGCCGCGCATCCGCGTATGCCGACGTGCTGGGCGGCGTGCTCGTGCCCGACATGCTCATCGTGCAGACCGACCGGCCCGGGAACACCGCGGGCTGGCTCAACTGGGTGGGCATCGCGCCGCTCGCGAACGGCTACGGCGGCCGCCAGCTGAGCGACGACGTGACCGATCTCGCGCTCCTGGCCGTCTTCGGTGATCCGTTCGGGGCCGATCCCGTGGGCGCCGCGGGCAAGACCAGGCTCACGACCGACAACGTGAGCTGCACCGGGTGTCCCTTCGCGACCACTTTCCCCTACCTCAAGGCGCCCAATTGACGCCGGACGGGATTCCGCGCCGCCAGGGGAACCGACGAACGCGGTTCGGATTCGCCGGCCCGCTGGCGGCCTGCCTGGCCCTGACGCTGCTCGATGCGCCGGCGTCTCCCACGGCCACGGCATCGAGGAACACTCCTCCGCAGATCCGCCGCACCGCGGCTCAGGTCCGCGACGCCGACATCGCCTTCTTCGAGGCACGGATCCGGCGCGACAGCCTCGGCGCGATCGACCTGGCGCGCGTGTCGGGTCTCTACCTCCAGCGCGCGCGGGAGACCGGGTCCGGCCAGGATCTCCTCCGGGCCGAGGCGGCCGCGCGCCGCTCGTTGAACCACCGGCGCTCGCGCAACCCGCCCGCGGCGCAGATGCTCGCGCTGAGCCTCCTGCCGCAGCATCGCTTCGCCGAGGCGCTCGACGTGGCGGCGGAACTGGTCGAGCACGACCCCGCCACACCCGCCTTCCGCGCCCTGCTGGCGGAGATCCAGATGGAGCTCGGGCGCTACGACGAGGCGCGCACGAACTTCGGCATGCTGCGCAGCCACGCGGACAACCCCACCATCGCCGCGCAGCTCGCGCGGTGGGACGAGCTGACCGGTGACGTGGAGGGAGCGCGGGCGCTGCTGCTGAGCGCGCGCGCCGCCGTGCTGGCGCGAGCCCGCGTCCCGCCGGAGCAGGTGGCGTGGTTTCACCTGCGCGTCGGCGACCTGGCGCTGCGCTACGGCCACTTCGACGAGGCCGCACACGCGTTCGACGCCGGACTCGCCGCCCATCCCGAGGATTATCGCGTGCTCGCCGCGGCGGCACGGCTGGCCGTGGCGGAGGGTGATTGGCGCGGCGCCATCCGGTTCGCCGAACGCTCCCTCGCCACCACGATCGATCCCGCGACACTGGGCCTCCTCGCCGACGGGTGGCGCGCCCTCGGCGAGTCCGCCCGCGCGGAGAACGCGGATCGCGTGCTCGCGGCCACCATGCGCCTGCAGGCGGGCTCGTTCCATCGCGCATGGGGGCTCTACCTGCTCGACCACGATCGCCAGGTGGCCGAGGTACTCGCCCGCGCGGAGGCCGATCTCGTCACCCGGCGCGATGTCTATGGCTACGATCTCCTGGCGTGGGCCCTCCACAAGAGCGGACGCGACCCGGAGGCGTGCCGCGCGATGCGCCAGGCGCTCCGGCTCGGCACGCCGGATCCGATGCTCCTGCGGCACGCCTCGGCGATCGCCCGCGCGGCCGGCGGCGCCGCGTCCGCGGAGGGGTGCCACCGCGCCGCACGCTGATGCTCGCCCTCCTTGCGGCCGCGGCCGTTCTGCTCCATCCGCTCCACACGACCTACATCTCGATCGTCGAGCGCCCGGCGACGCACGACGCCATCGTCACCGTCCGCGTCTTCCAGGACGACTTCGGCCGCGCGCTGGCGCAGCGCGCCGGCGGCCGCCGTCCGGCCGGTGATCCCGGGCCCGCGGAGGCGTTGGCGTACCTGCGGGAGACGCTGACGCTGGCCGGCCCCGATGGCGCGGCCGTCCCGCTGTCCTGGATCGGGTGGCGCCGCGAAGCCGATGCGATCGTGATCGCGCTCCGCGCCATGGTGCCCCGAGGGCTCGCCGGGCTCGCGGTGCGGAGCCGGCTGCACTGCGAGCTCTACGACGACCAGGTGAACGTGGTGCGGGTCGAATCCGGTGGACGGCGGACCACTCTGCTCTTCACCGCCGACGCCCCCCCGCAGCGGGTGCCATTGTGGAGCGCACTGCGGATGGAGTAGAATCGAGGCTTCATGTCGAGCCCTCCGTCCGGCTCACTCCCTTCCGATCGCGACCTGGTGCGCCTCATGGCCGCGGGCAATGCCTCCGCCGTCGGCCTGCTGTACGACCGGCACGGCCGCCTGGCATACGCCCTGGCGCGCCGCATCGTGGGCGACGCCGCAGAGGCGGAGGAAGTGGTGATGGAGGCGTTCGCGCAGGTCTGGCGGGACGCGGCGCGGTTCGAGGAAGGCCGCGGGTCGCCGGGCGCGTGGATTGCCATGATCACCCGGAGCCGGGCGCTGGACCACGTGCGCGCCCGCGGACGCCGCCAGCGCGCGGCCACCATGGCTGCCCTGGACGAGGCCGACGGGTCACGCGCGATCGGCGCCTCGTCCGACGACCCGGGCGCCGCGGTCGATGCCGACGAGCGCCGCACCAAGGTGGCCGCGGCCCTCGCGCTGCTCTCCCCGGTGCAACGCCAGGCCATCGAGTTGGCGTACTACGGAGGTCTGTCGCAGTCGCAGATCGCCGAGCGGCTGCGGGAACCGCTGGGCACGATCAAGACACGCATGCGCCTCGGTTTGCAGAAACTCCGGGAGGCGCTGCGCCCCTACATCACCGAGCCACCGCCATGAGCGAGCCGCTGGACCGCATCGAGGAGCTGCTGGCCGCCGAGGCCCTGGGTGCGCTCGATCCCGCCGATCGCGCGGCGCTCGAGGCCGCGCTCGCGGCGACGCCGGAGGCGCGCCGCCTCGCCGCCGAGTACCGGGAGGCGGCCGCGCTCATCGCTGGCGCGCTCCCCGGGCCCGCGCCGCGCACCGAGTTGAGGAGCCGGGTGCTGGATCGCATCGCCCGCGAACAGGCCGATGCCGGGACCACCGGCCTCGAGGTGCGCGGCGGGCCCGGATCGCGGCCGGCGGCGCCGGTCGAAGCGGTGCGGCGCCGCGGCAGGGCCGGCCGGCTGGCGTGGCTCGGCCTCGCGGCGAGTCTTGCGGTCGCGGCATGGCTCGGCCTCCGGGCCCGGCGGCTGGAGCGAGACCTGACCGTGCTCCATGCGGAACTGGACCAGCAGCGGTCTTCGCTCGATGCGGCGCGAACCCGATTGGCCGCGCGCGAGGCGACGCTCGACGCCATCCTCGAGCCGGGCGTGCAGCTCCACGTGCTCGCCGGCACCGGCGACGCCAAGCCGGGCATCCAGCTCTTCTGGAACCGGCCGAAAGGCGTGGCCATCCTGCACGCATTCAACCTCAAGCCGGCGCCCGCCGGCCGGACCTACCAGCTATGGTTCATCCCGAAGGACGGCAAGCCGATGCCGTCGCGCACGTTCAACTCGGAAGCGAGTGGTCACGCCCTCGTGCAGCAGATCGAGGTGCCCGCGGGGACGGAGCTCGCGGCCGCGGCGATCACCGAGGAGCCGGAAGGCGGATCGCTGCAGCCCACGTCGCCCATCCTCCTGCATGGCTCCCTGATCGCGGAGTGACCGTCACGCAGCTCAGGCAGGTATTCGTCCCTGCCCTGTTCGTGCTGATCCTGGCCGCCCCGCTCGCCGCGCAGGTCCCGCCCGACCTGACCGCCGACCGGACCGATTTCACCCGGTGGCTCCTGAGCAGCCCCGATTCGCCGCTCGCGGCCAAGGCCCGCCAGCCGATCGACACGGCCGTGTCGCTGGGGCCGGCATCGGCCGACATTCCGCTCGCCGGCCTCATGGCGGTCCATACGCTGCGCCGTTCCGCCTCGGGTGCGATCACGCTGGAGAGCGACGCCGGCTCGCGCGCGGTGCCGCGCGGACGGCTCGTGCCCGTCGGCAACTATCGGCTGCGGGTGAGCGGCACCGCGGAGCGCCCCGTCGTGACCGTGTTCCGGGACATCGACCGCGCGGCCAGGCCTCCCGCGTTCTTCCCGTATGACCCCGCGCTGGTCATCACTCGCCCCCTGGATCCACCTGCCTCCGGCGGACGCGCCCCGCTGCTCGCATCGGACGGATCGGAAGTGATCGCGGCCGAGGCCGGCACGGTGACGCTGACCGTCGGAGGCCGGACCGCCACCCTCCGCGTGCGACGGATCCCCGTGACCGGCACGGACGAGGCCGAACTCGAGCTCTATTTCCGCGATGCCACCAATGGCAGGGAGACCTATCCGGCCGGGCGGTTCGTGACGCTCACGCCGGTGGGCAACGGCCAGGTGCGCATCGACTTCAATCGCGCGCGAAACCCGTTCTGCGCCTACAACGGCGTCTACCCCTGCCCGCTGCCCTGGCCCGGCAACACCCTCCCGGCGCCCGTGCGGGCCGGGGAGAAATACGTGGGCGGCGGACTCAGCGAGCCAGCGGTGCCGACGCCATGAGACCCCGCACCCGCGGCGTCAGCATCTCATCGCTGGTGCTGGCCCTGGCGCTGGCGATACCGGCAAGCCTCCCGGCGCAGGAGCGTCCCACGCCCCGGGGGATGTGGCGCGCGGTGCTCGACCTGGCCGGTGGCGAACTGCGATTCTCGCTGGAACTCCAGCCTCGCGACGGCGGGTGGAAGGCGTGGATCTGGAACGGCCTTGCGTCGAGCCCCGCGTACGACGTGCGCCAGGCGGGCGACACCCTCGAGGTAGACATCGCTGACTACGCGGCGACCATCACCGCCACGATGAGCGGCGATTCCCTCGTCGGCCGCTACCGCAACGTGGGCAACCGCGGGCCGCGCACCATTCCTTTCCGGGCCGCGCGCGGCCGGTGGCCCGTGGAGCCCGGGAGCGACGCGCTGCTCGGACGCTGGGACGCGACCTTCTACTCCGAACTCGGCACCAGTCCCCGCGTCTTCCAGTTCAACAACGACGCGGCGGGCCTGAGCGGAACCATCATCGGCAATTCGGGGGATGCGGGTCACTTCTGGGGACGGGCCTCGGCGGACAGCTTCGCCCTGGCCCACTTCGACGGCTCGTTCGTCTACCTGCTCACGGGGCGCGTGGCCGGCGACACGCTGGTGGGCATCTTCCACGCGGGGCTCCGCAGTCAGACGCGGTTTACCGCGGTGCGCCCCACCGGCCGGCCACATCTCACGCCGCCCACCGAGGTGACCCGGGCCGACACGACGGTCCCGTTCACGTTCGCCTTCCCCGACCTCGACGGACGCATCGTCTCGAGCGAGGACCCGCGATTCAAGGGGAAGGTGGTACTGGTGGACGTGTTCGGCACCTGGTGCCCCACGTGCCACGATGCCGCGCCCACGCTGGTCGATCTCTACCGGCGCTATCACGCCCAGGGACTCGAGATCGTCGGGCTTGCCTACGAGGTCACGGGGGATCCGGCCACGGATGGAGCGCAAGTGCGGCGCTACGCGCGGAAGTTCGGCATCACCTTTCCGCTGCTGCTCGCGGGCATCAACCAGCCCGATGCGGCCGGGCAGACCCTGCCGCAGCTCACCGGTTTCGGCGCGTTTCCCACCACGATCTTCCTGGGCCGCGATGGCCGGGTGCGCCGGATTCACGCTGGGTTCTACGGCCCCGCCGCCGGGGACCAGCACACCAGACTGGTGGAGGAGTTCCGACGCGAAGTCGAGCGCCTGCTGCGCGAGCCGTGAACAGCGGCGTGCGGGTCAGGCGGGCGGCTTGATCACCACCGACGGCTCCTTCGCCGCCGGGTCTACCTTCAACCCGATCCACGCCCCCTTGAGCGCCTCGCCCGGGACGCCGTCGTAGAGCCAGTACCAGCCGGCCTGATCGGCCTCGAACGTGGTGACATCCCGCTGGCCGGCCGGGAGTCCCGCCAGCGCGCTCCGCGTCAGCGCATTCTGGAACGCGGGCTTGCCCGCCTGCTCCGGGATCTTCTCCCGCTCGGGCCCCACCACCAGGCTGTGCGGACCGCTCGAGTCGGCGTTGAGCCACTCCCACTTCACCGTCCAGCCGGCGGGCACCACGATCTGCACGCCCCCGCTGTGGTAGCCGTTGATCAGGGCCGAGGGGCTGCCCGCGGGCCGGGTGACGACGAGCTTGAGCATGACGGTGCGCTGCGCGGGATCGCTCTGGATCCACTCGGGCAGTGACGGGGCCTGCGCGACGAGCGCGCCCGGCGCGAAGACGAGAATGGCGGCAAGCAGTGAGCGCATGACGGGAAAGATAGGGTGAGCAGTCATCAGGGACCCGGGTTGTGCCGATCGGCCGCATAAAGTAGCCTGTATCCACTCGTTCGCCATCCAGTGCTCGCTGACCCGTCGCCCGCGCGGCACGGCGCGAGCCTTCCATCCAACCCGCGTCCGCTTCTCTATGCTCGATCTGCTGTCTCGAGAACGCATCGTGGCGAAGCCGGGCTTCAACCGCTGGCTCGTGCCGCCTGCCGCGCTCGCCATCCACCTGTCGATCGGGATGGCCTACGGGTTCAGCGTCTTCTGGCTGCCGCTCAGCCGGGCCATCGGCATCACGGCGCCGGTGAAGTGCGCCGAGGGGATGAGCTTCTTCGTCGAGATCGTCGCCCGCGACTGCGACTGGAAGATCAGCACCCTCGGCTGGATGTACACGATGTTCTTCGTATTCCTGGGCTCCTCGGCGGCGGTCTTCGGCCGGTGGCTGGAGCATGCCGGGCCACGCAAGGCGGGCGTGGTGGCTGCATTCTGCTGGGGCGGCGGTTTCTTCATCTCCGCGCTCGGCGTCTACCTCCACCAGATCTGGCTGCTGTGGCTCGGTTCCGGCGTCATCGGCGGCATCGGGCTCGGACTGGGCTACATCTCCCCCGTCTCCACCCTCATCAAGTGGTTCCCCGACAAGCGCGGCATGGCGACGGGCATGGCCATCATGGGCTTCGGTGGCGGCGCGATGATCGGCTCGCCGCTCGCCGACCTGCTCATGAAGCACTTTGCCACGCCGACCGACGTGGGCGTGGCGAAGACGTTCCTGACGATGGGCGCGCTGTATTTCGTGGCGATGATGTGCGGTGCGTTCGGCTACCGCGTCCCGCCCCCGGACTGGAAGCCGGCCGGCTGGACGCCGCCCGCGCCGCAGCAGGCGGCGATGATCACGCACCGCCACGTCCACGTGGACTCTGCCTGGAGGACGCCGCAGTTCTGGCTGCTGTGGGCCGTGCTGTGCCTGAACGTGAGCGCGGGCATCGGAGTGATCGGCATGGCGTCCCCCATGTTGCAGGAGATCTTTGGCGGCCGGCTGATCGGCGTCCCCCGGGTCCTGTCCGAGCTCGGCGAGCAGGACAAGGCCTTGGTAGCGAGCATCGGCGCCGGCTTCGCCGGGCTGCTCAGCCTGTTCAACATCCTCGGACGCTTCGGCTGGGCGTCACTGTCCGACTACATCGGCCGCAAGCGCACCTACGCCATCTTCTTCGGCCTGGGCACGCTGCTGTACGCCGCGGTGCCGACCGCGGGCCGCCTCGGGAGCGTGGCGCTCTTCGCCGCCCTCCTCTGCCTGATCCTCACGATGTACGGCGGCGGATTTGCGACGATCCCGGCCTATCTCGCGGACATCTTCGGCACTCAGTTCGTGGGCGCGATCCACGGCCGGCTGCTCACCGCGTGGTCCACGGCCGGGGTGCTGGGCCCCGTGCTGGTGAACTACATCCGCGAGTACCAGATCGACCGCGGCGTGCCGCCGGCCCAGGCGTACAACGTCACGATGTACATTCTCGCGGCGATGCTGGTGGCAGGCTTCCTCTGCAACCTCGCGGTGCGGCCGGTGGACGAGCGCTACTACATGTCCGACGCCGAGCTGGCGGCCGAGCGGGCGGCGACGCACGGCCCGGCGGCCCGTCAGGCCGGCTGACCCCGGAGACCGTCATGAACGACCAGACCACTTCTCCCCAAGGCGACCATCCGTCCCCAGGCAGCTGGGTCTTCGTGGCCCTTGCCTGGATCCTGGTGGGAGTCCCGCTCCTCTGGGGCATGTACCAGACGGCCAAAAAGGCGGTGGTGCTCTTTCGCTAAGCCAAGTGCGTCTGTGGCTTTGACTTGTCGGGCCGATGCCGGGCCCCGACGCGGCGTGGCGGGGTCTTGACGGCCCCGCCGGAAGCAGCATCTTGTAACTGCTCCCAGTTGCTACGCTTAGGACGCAGGGCCGTTCCGAATCGCGGTCAAGCGCGAGATCCGTCAGGCTCTGTGGCGCCGGGCTGGTTGGAAGGAGGCGGTTACCATTCCCCCTGTTCCCCCAGGTTCCCCAAGGCCATGCATGCGGGTCGTGCGCTTCCCCGCGGGGATACACGGCCCACGGCACGTTGCGGGGTCAGACCGGTCTCGGTTGCGGACCAGGGAGAGCATTTCCCGTTCAACAGGTACAGGTAAGGAGAAACGCGCGATATGAAATTCGTGTCTCGTTGGTTGGTCGGGACCGCCATCGGTCTCGCCATCGGCGCGGGAGCGGCACAAGCGCAGGGCTGGACGACCTATGGCGGGAATGACTGGAACAACCGCTACTCGCCGCTGAACAAGATCAACACGGCGAACGTCAGTCAGCTCGTTCCGCGCATGGTCTTCCAGACCGGCATCTCGCGACTCGGCTCCTTTGAAACCACTCCTCTCGTCAATGGTGACGTGATGTACGTCACCACTCCCTACAACACCGCCATCGCCTACGATCTCAAGACCGGGCGCGAGAAGTGGCGCTACGAGCACAAGCTCGGCACCACGATCTACTGTTGCGGCCCGAACAACCGTGGCGTCGCCATCCACGGGCCCCACGTCTACATGGGCACGCTGGACGCGCGGCTCGTGGCCCTGAACGCGAACGACGGCAGCGTGCTGTGGGACGTG
The DNA here is from genome assembly GCA_049323575.1 of Gemmatimonadota bacterium. Lineage (GTDB taxonomy): Bacteria > Gemmatimonadota > Gemmatimonadetes > Gemmatimonadales > GWC2-71-9 > JBMOPM01. The sequence continues at coordinate 13,616 of JBMOPM010000202.1, forward strand.
GAGGTGGCCGATCCGTCCTACGGGTACAGCATCACCCACGCGCCCCTCGTCGTCGGCAACAACGTCATCGTCGGCGTCTCGGGCGGCGAGTACGGCATCCGGGGCCATGTCACGGCCTACGACGCGGAGACCGGCAAGCTGGTCTGGCGCTGGTACTCGATCCCCGCCCCCAAGGGGGATCCGACGTACGATCCCGCGGCGCCCAACGGCTGGTTCGGGAGCTGGACGCCCACCACTCCGGAAGGCAACAACCTCAACCGGGATATCGCCAAGGAGAAGGCGGACAGCGCCAAGTACGCGGACGCCTGGCAGCGCGGCGGCGGCGGCGTGTGGATGACGCCCGCGTACGACAAGGAACTCAATCTGATCTTCGTGGCGGTGGGCAACCCGTCACCGGACCTGGACGGCACCATCCGCCCCGGCGATAACCTCTACACCGACTGCGTCGTGGCCATCGACGCCACGACGGGCAAGACCAAGTGGTACTACCAGACCGTGCCGCACGACGTCTGGGACCTCGACGCCGTGTCGCCACCGGCCATCACGATGCTGAACGGCAGGAAGGTGGTGGTGCACGCCGGCAAGACCGCGTGGATGTACATCCTCGACGCGGCCACCGGCAAGCTGGTGCGCAAGACCAAGAACTTCACGCCGCAGGAGAACATGTTCGCCCTGCCCACGCCGGAAGGCACCCGGATGCTGCCGGGCGCGAACGGGGGCGCGGAGTGGTCGCCCATCTCGATCGACCCCAAGCTGAACTATGCCTTCGTGGCGGGCCTCCACCAGCCGATGCACTACAAGACGCACTATGCCCCGTGGGAGAAGGGTCGGCTCTGGCTCGGCTCCGCCTTCGTGGCGATCCCGGGCGAGGAGCAGTACGGCCTCTTCAGCGCGATCAATCTCGCCACGGGCGAGATCGCCTGGCAGAACAAGGTGGAGCAGCCGATGATGGGCGGCGCGCTCTCGACGGCCGGCGGCCTCACGTTCACGGGCGAGGGCAACGGCAACTTCAACGCCTACGACTCGAAGACCGGCAAGCTGCTGTGGCAGTTCAAGGCCGGCGCGGGCTGCAACTCGGCCCCGATGACGTACGAGTACGGCGGCGAGCAGTTCATCGCCGTGGCGTGCGGCGGCAATTTCCAGCTCAGCTTCCCGCTGGGCGACGCGGTGTTCGTGTTCGGGCTGCCGAAGCCCTTCACCGCCGCGATGATGAAGTAGGCAGGCGCGGCCGGCCGATCCCCGTCGGGATCGCGCCGGCCGGTTTGCCTCGAGGGTCACGGTGACGCGGTGGTGGTGGTCGGCGGGCTTGGGGCTCGCCGGATTTCTCGCCGGCGCGGCGTGGCAGGCCGAGGAGCCGCCGCCCGCGTGGCTCACCCGCAGCGGCGTGGCCTGGCTGGCGGCATCGCCCGAGGCCCGAGCGCTGTACGTGGAAGGATTCGTGGCAGGAGCATCGGTGGCCCAGGCGGCTGCCGCCGGCGCCGCTGATTCCGCCACGATCCTGGCCAGGGTCCGGCGGCTGCGGCAGGACGGGGAGCTGGTGTTCCCGTTCGCGCCGAGCCTCTACGGCAGCCGCCTCGCCGATCACCTCTGGTGGGAGAATCACCGTCACCAGCCGGTCTGGTGGGCGCTGTGGGAAGTCAATCAGGCGCTCCGCCCCGATGGGGGCCGCGACCGGCGATGACGCCGTGCAACCGATAGGTAGCTGGATCGTGGCAGGTTCACCTTTCGCATCATGGAGAACCGTGTATGAAGCGAATTGCCGTGTTGTGTCTGGGCCTCGCGCTGGCCGGTGTGTCCGGGGCTGAAGCGCAGGGCCTGACCATGCACATGAGCAACGGATGGAAATTCTCGTTCGCCGGCAACGTCAACGCGTTCTACTTCTACAACGCGGGCACCGCGACGCCTCCCAGGGACCGTGCGTCGTTCAGCGGCATCAACGGCAGCCTGGTGCCCACCGGCGACCGCAGCGGGATCGGCACGGGCCTGCTTCCGGCCTTCGCCACCTTCGAGGCCTCCGGCCGCGAGGGCAATCTGGACCTCGGCGTCCACTTCGGCTTCGCGCCGCAGGTGGAGATGGGCAACGGTGCCGCCAGCACCTTCGGCAGCAACGGCGCCGGCGCCCAGATCGACATGCGTCAGGTCTACCTGACCTTCGGCGACAAGAGCTGGGGTACGATCCTCGCCGGTAAGGAGCTGGGCATCTACCAGCGGCAGAACATCCTGACCGACATGACGCTCTTCGGCGCCGGGACCGGCGGCGGCGGGCGCGGCACGGCCCTGGGCCGCATCGGCTTCGGCTACCTCTACACCGACTTCCGCGGGCAGATCAGCTACTCGACGCCCGGCGGCAAGCCGGCCAGCTTCACGATCGGCATCTTCGAGCCGACCAGGATCGGCGTGTACAACATCACCAAGACCCCGCGCCTCGAGGCCGAGTTCAACTACGTCTCGCCGGGCACCACGAAGGTCCAGTTCTTCGCGAGCGGCATGGTGCAGAACGCCGAGGCCGCGGCCAGGCAGCCCAACGGGAAGGACAACCTGACGGCGGCCGGCGTCGCCGGCGGCCTCGCGATCGACATCCAGGGCTTCAAGATCCTGGGCTCGGGCTTCTACGCGAAGGGCCTGGGCTCGGTCTTCCAGGGCGACGTCAGCTCGGACGGCACCAACAGCAACGTGCTCGGTGTGGACGCCAGCGGCGAGGGCCGCAAGACCTACGGCTACATCGGCCAGATCACCTGGACGCCCAGGAACAGCAAGGTCACCCTCGGCGCGAGCTACGGCGAGAACCGGGCGAAGCTCACGGCCACCGAGAATACGACCAACTCGCCTGACATCCTCAAGTACAACCGGTCGATCGTCGGCATGTTCAGCTATCAGTGGACCAAGGCACTCCGCTGGGTCACCGAGTATACGCACAGCGAGGCCAAGAACCACCGGGGCGACGCGAAGGACAAGTCGGACCAGTTCGGTACCGGGTTCATGCTGTTCTACTGAGCCTGTCATCATGGGGGCGGGTCACGGCCCGCCCCGGCATGGCAAAGGGCCGGGACGTCGTGTCCCGGCCCTTTGTGCGTCAGCAAACGTCCCGGCGGCGCCCGGTTCTACTTCGCGCACTTGTCGAGCACGGCCCGGGCATCCGCTTTCGTCTCCGGGGCGCCGGGCTCGATGTCCGTCCGCGGCCCGGCGGACGTGATCCGCTGCACCACCAGCGTCGATGTGACCGCCAGTGTGACCGGCTTGTCCGGCTTCTGCACCAGCTCCACGAGCAGCCGCTCGCTCTGGCGATAATCCCGGAAATTCCGCCCCGCGTTTCCCGCGCGGACGCGGGTGAGTTCCACGAAGCGCGCGGGATCCGTGTTGGTGACTTTATAGTCCCGCGCCTTGCCCTGTTCCGTCGCACAGGCGATCGGATCCTGAACCGGACTCGCGAGCGGGGCGCTGATGGTGTTCGAGGCGCCCCCGCAGCCCGCCAGCAGGGCGACGAGGGCCGCTCCCGGCGCCCACGCGGGCGCGAGCACGGATGGGCGAGCACGAAGCGCCGAAGAGGCCGAAGAGACGGACAACGGGCGTGACCGCATGCGGGGATCTCCAGGGAATCGGGTCGGCATGTGAGGACTGCCAGAAAGGTAATCGTCGGTGGCATCGGCGCCGCGGGCCCCATTATCTTGAAGGGCTTCCCGGACCGGCGGTCCGGTCCGGGCCGAATCCAAGGAGCTCGCTTTGGCAGTTCCGCTGGTGCAACTGACCCGCTCGCCAGGCCCGGCCTCTCCCGAGGCGGCTGTCCCCGTTCCCGTGACCATCCCTGCCGTGCGCAAACCCTCGTGGCTCAAGGTCAAGGCCCCGGGCGGGGCGAACTACGTGCAGGTCCGGACCCTGATGCGGTCCCTCGGCCTCCACACGGTCTGCGAAGAGGCCCGCTGCCCCAACATCGGCGAGTGCTGGGAGCACAAGGCCGCCACGTTCATGATCCTGGGCGATGTCTGCACCAGGAACTGCACCTATTGCGCGGTCGCCCACGGCACACCCCGGCCGTACGACCCGGTGGAGCCCGTGCGGCTCGCGGAGGCCGTGGCCGCGATGGGGCTCAAGCACGTGGTCATCACGTCGGTGGACCGGGATGACCTGCCCAACGGAGGCGCCGAAGCCTTCGCGGCCTGCGTCACCGAGATCCGGGCGCGCCTGCCGGAGACGTCGGTCGAAGTGCTCATCCCCGACTTCAAGGGCTCGGAGCGTGCACTGCGCATCGTGATGGACGCCCGGCCCGACATCCTCAATCACAACCTCGAGACGACGGAGCGGCTCTACCCGCTCGCCCGTCCCGGCGGGCGCTACGACCGCGCGCTCGCCCTGCTCGCCAACGCGCGCCGGATGGATCCCGATGCGCTCACCAAGTCCGGCATCATCCTGGGCCTGGGCGAGGAGTGGGACGAGATCCTCGTCTGCATGCGCGACCTGCGCCGGAGTGACGTGAACATTCTGACCCTGGGCCAATACCTGCGTCCTTCGGACGCTCACCTGCCGATCGCGCGGTACTACACGCCGGACGAGTTCGCGGAACTGCGTGACATCGGCCTCCAGATGGGCTTCACCCACGTCCAGGCCAGCCCCTTGACACGCTCGTCGTATCACGCCTGGGAGCAAGTGGAGGAGGCCAGATCGAGCGTGGCCGGTCGCCCGTCGGCGCCCGCCCGCAACGCGGGAGGCGCCTGATGGCCACGGCCGCGAAGGCCCCCCGGGGCAAGGCCCTCAACGCCGCGCAGGCCGACGAGTACCGCCGCTGGCTCAGGCAGATGATCCTCATCCGCCGTTTCGAAGAGAAGGCGGGCGAGGCGTACTCCCTCGGCAAGATCGGCGGGTTCTGCCACCTCTATATCGGCCAGGAAGCCGTGGCCGTGGGCGCCATGGCGGCGCTCCGCCCGGACGACTACATCACCTGCTCCTACCGCGAGCACGGCCAGGCCCTGGCCCGCGGCATGTCGAGCCGCGCGGTCATGGCCGAGCTGTTCGGCAAGGTCACCGGCTGCTCGCGCGGCAAGGGCGGCTCGATGCACCTCTTCGACGCGTCCCTCGGCTTCCTCGGCGGCCACGGCATCGTGGGCGGACACATCCCGCTCACCACGGGCATGGCCTTCGCCGCCAAGTACCGCGGCACCGACCAGGTGGCCGTGTGCTTCTTCGGCGAGGCGGCCGTGAACAACGGCGCCTTCCACGAGGCGCTGAACATGGCCGCGCTCTGGAAGCTGCCGGCGATCTACATCTGCGAGAACAACCGCTACGGCATGGGCACGGCGCTCGAACGGGCCAGCGCCATCTACGACATCTCCGAGCGGGCCTGTTCGTATGACATGACCAATGAGGTCGTGGACGGCCAGGACGTCCTGGCCGTGAAAGGCGCGATGGACCGCGCGGTGGCACGCGCCCGCGCCGACAAGCTTCCCACGCTCCTCGAAGTGCGGACCTACCGGTTCATGGGCCATTCGATGTCCGACCCGATCCACGGGCACTACCGCACCCGCGAGGAGGTCGAGGAACAGCGCAAGCGCGACCCGATCCTCGTCTGGTCTGAACGGCTGAAGGCCGAGGGATTGCTCGATGACGCCACCCTCAAGGGGATGGAGGCGGACGTGAACGCCGAGGTGGAGGACGCGTACAAGTTCGCCGAGGAATCGCCCGACCCGGATCCGGACGAGCTGTGGACCGACGTCTACGCCGGCGGGCGGGAGGAGGGGCGCTGATGGCGGTCGTCACCTATCGCGACGCGCTGAACCAGGCGCTGCGCGAGGAGATGCGCCGCGACGGCACCGTCTTCCTCATGGGCGAGGAAGTGGGCGTCTATCAGGGCGCGTACAAGGTGAGCCGCGGACTCCTCGAAGAGTTCGGGCCGATGCGCGTGGTGGACACGCCCATCACGGAACTCGGCTTCGCCGGCGTGGGTGTGGGCGCGGCCATGGTGGGCCTGCGCCCGATCATCGAGTTCATGACCTGGAACTTCGCGCTCCTCGCGATCGACCAGGTCGTCAACTCCGCCGCCAAGATGCGCTACATGTCGGGCGGACAGGTCGGCATGCCGATCGTCTTCCGCGGTCCCGGCGGCGCCGCCCTTCAGCTCGCCGCGCAGCACTCGCAGGCCTTCGAGTCGTGGTACGCGCACGTCCCCGGGCTCAAGGTCGTCATGCCGGCCACGCCGGCCGACGCCAAGGGGCTGCTCAAGAGCGCCATCCGGGACGATGACCCGGTGGTGTTCATCGAGGGCGAGATGCTGTACAACACCAAGGGCGAGGTGCCGGACGAGGAGTACACCATCCCGATCGGCGCCGCGGATGTGAAGCGCGCCGGCACGGACGTCACGCTCGTCTGCCATTCCAAGACGGTGGCGGTCTGCCTCAAGGCCGCCGAGCAGCTCGCCGAGAGCGGGGTCTCGGCCGAAGTCGTGGACCTGCGCACCATCCGCCCGCTGGACCTGCCCACCGTCCTCGAGTCGGTGGCGAAGACCCACCGCGTAGTCATCGCCGAGGAGGGCTGGCCCTTCGCCGGCGTGGGCGCGCAGGTGGCCTATGACATCCAGCGCGAGATCTTCGACGAGCTGGACGCGCCGGTCCTGCGGGTGACCGGCGCGGACGTCCCGATGCCGTACAACAGGCACCTCGAGAAGGCCGCCAAGGCGGATGCCGCCAAGGTCGTGAGCGCGGCGAAGCAGGTGCTTTACCTGGACTAGTCGCGCCACCGCCCCTCACGAGGTCTGCATGGCTACGAATGTCGTCATGGAAGCGCTTTCGCCGACGATGGAAGAAGGTCGCCTCGTCGAGTGGAAGAAGCAGGAAGGCGAGCCGGTCAAGGCCGGCGACGTGCTGGCCGAGGTGGAGACCGACAAGGCGGTCATGGAGCTGGTCGCCCGCACCGACGGGACCCTGCTCAAGCACCTCGTCCCGGCCGGCACCACCGTGCCCGTCTCGGCGCCGGTTGCCGTCATCGGGCAGCCGGGCGAAGAGGTGCCCGTCGGGGGCGCGGTGGCACCCGCGGCCGCCGCGCCGGCCAGGGCCCGGGAACGGGGCCAGAATGGCCAGGGGCGCACCGCGCCGGCGGCGGTGGCGTCCGCGCCCGCTCCGGCCGGGGCGACGTCCGACCGGCTCAGGGCGTCGCCGCTGGCCCGCCGCATCGCGGCCGAGCAGGGGATCGACCTCCGCACCGTGGCGGGGAGCGGCCCCGAGGGGCGCATCATCAAGCGCGACCTGGAGACGGGCCGCGCCGCGGCGCCGCGCCCCGCGGCCGCCGCGCCGGCAGGGACGGGAGGCTCGACGCTCGTCCCCCTCACCCAGTTGCGCAAGACCATCGCCCGGCGTCTGTCGCAGTCGCTCGGGCCCATCCCGACCTTCTACCTCACCACCGAAGTGGACATGGACGCGGCCTGGGCCGCCCGTGCGGCGCTCAACGACGCCGCCGGCGAGGGCGCGCCCCGGTTCTCGTTCAATGACCTCGTCATCAAGGCCACCGCGATGGCGCTGCTCCGGCATCCGGCGTGCAACGCCTGGTGGCAGGACGACGGCATCCGCCAGTGGCACGAGGTGCACATCGGGATGGCCGTGGCGCTCCCCGACGGGCTCATCACCCCGGTGATCCGCAACGCGCACCTCAAGTCGCTGCGGGAGATCGCGGTGGAAACCCGGGACCTCGCCGCCCGCGCCCGGGAGCGGAAGCTCGCGCCCGAGGAGTACACCGGCAGCACGTTCTCCATTTCGAATCTCGGCATGCTCGACATCGACGAGTTCACCGCCCTCATCAACCCGCCGGAAGCGGGCATCCTGGCGGTGGGTCGCATCGTCGAACAGCCGGTGGTGAAGGCCGGCGCCGTGACGGTGGGCCGCCGCATGCGGATCACCATGTCCTGCGATCATCGGGTGATCGACGGCGCCACCGGCGCCCAGTTTCTCCGGACGCTGAAGCAGATGCTGGAACAGCCGCTGGCGATGGTGTGGTAACAGAGAGTCGCCCCGCGACTCGTGACTTTGCGACCGAACAAAGGATTCCACTCGTGGCCAAAGAATTCGACGTCATCATCCTCGGCGGCGGCCCGGCGGGCTACGTCTCGGCCATTCGCGCGGCCCAGCTCGGTCTGAGCGTGGCCGTCGTGGAGAAGGACAAGCTGGGCGGGGTCTGTGTCAATATCGGATGCATCCCGACCAAGGCACTGCTCCACAGCGCCTACGCAGCCAGCCTCATCGCCCACGACGCGAAGGAGCTGGGGATCGAGGTGAGCGGCGTGAAGACCGACTACGGCGTCGCGATGAAGCGCTCGCGCAAGGTATCGGAGCAGAACTCGAAGGGCGTCGAGTTCCTGATGAAGAAGCACAAGGTGACCGTGGTGAAGGGCCACGGCGTGCTCCAGGCCGGCCGCAAGGTGAAGGTGGGCGATGAGCTGCTCGCCGCGAAGCAGGCGGTGGTCATCGCCACCGGCTCCCGGGTGAAGGGCCTCCCGCAGATCGGGCTCGAGATCAATCGGACCACGGTGATCAGCTCGGATGAGGCGCTGTTCCTCGAGCAGGCGCCCAGATCCCTCGCCATCATCGGCGCGGGCGCGGTGGGCACCGAGTTCGCCGACATCTTCAACGCGTTCGGATCGCAGGTCACGCTCATCGAGGCGCTCCCTCGCATCCTGCCGCTGGAGGACGCGGAGTGCTCCGACGCCATCGCGAAGAGCTACAAGCGGCGGGGAATCAGCGTACACGCGGGCGCGAAGGTCACGAAGGCCGACGTCCGGCCGGACGGCGTCACCCTCACCCTCGAGGTGGACGGCAAGACCGAGACGCTCACGGTGGAGAAGGTGCTCATGGCGGCGGGCCGCGCCGTCAACACCGAGAACATCGGCCTGGAGGCCGCCGGCGTGCAGCTCACCGACCGCGGTTTCATCAAGGTGAACCCGGCCACGCTCGAGACCACGGCGCCCGGCGTGTACGCCATCGGCGACGTGGCCGGGCCGCCGATGCTGGCCCACAAGGGCAGCCGCGAGGGCGTAGTGGCGGCGGAGATCATCGCGGGGCACACGCCTCACCCGATCCGCTACGACAACATCCCGAGCGTGACGTACTGCCATCCCGAGGTCGCCAGCATCGGCCTCACGGAGGAGCAGGTGCGCGAGCGGAAGATCGACTACCAGGTCGGTCGCTTCCCGTTCAGCGCCAACGGCCGGGCCCGCGCGTCCAACGAGACCGAGGGGTTCGTCAAGATCATCCGCGACAAGAAGTACGGCGAGATCCTCGGCGCGCACATCGTGGCGAGCCATGCCTCCGAGCTGATCCACGAGCTGGCCGTGGCGCGGGAGAACGAGTACACGGTCGAAGAGGTAGACCTCGCGATCCACGCCCATCCGACGCTGTCGGAAGCCGTCGCCGAGGCCGCGCTCGACTCCATGGGCCGCGTGATGCACATCTAGACGGAACGGACGAACGGGGGCCCCGGCGGCCCCCGTTCTCGCGTTCGCCCGCCTTCCGGTTCACTTTTCCCGCATGCCCGACGCTCCGCCCCCGCTCCACCTTCCCGGCGACCCCGACGCGCCCATGACCGACCAGGTCCCCCTGGCCGTGGTGGCCGTGCCGTTCGGCATCCTGGTCGGCACGGGAATGATCGCCGGCGTGCTCTGGTGCGTGCGCACGCTGCAGATCGACACCCCGCCCACCAGCGTTCCCGATCCGACCTCGCTGGCCGCCAAGGTGCTCATTCTGGGAAGCACCGGCGGCGTCATCGCCGCGATGGCCGTGACCTGGGCCCTGCTCGCGCCCGTCGTCTCCTGGTTCCGGCGCGGCGGGCTCGCGATGGTCGCCGGCTTCGCCACGGTGCCCATCACGGCCATCAGCACGCCGATCGCCTACGCCACGTTCGGCCGCTGGGGGCTCGCCGGTCTGCTGCTCGGCTGCGTGACGGGCTGCCTCCTGCTGAGCCGGCGCCTCGCGCGTCTGGTCCGCCAGGGATGAGCCGCATGAGCCGCCCGCCGCTCGCCGTCATCGACCTCGGCCGCCGCCGGTACCACGAGGTGCTCGAGTTCCAGCGCGGCCTGGTGCAGGACCGCATCGCGGGCGAGCTGGCCGATGACGTGCTCCTCCTGGTGGAGCACGAACCCGTCGTGACGCTGGGCCGCGGCACGCGGCCGGAGAGTCTCCCGCTGCCGCCCGGCGCGCTGCACCAGCGCGGGCTCGATGTCGCCGAAGTGGAGCGCGGCGGGGACGTGACGTGGCACGGGCCCGGCCAGCTGGTCGGCTATCCGATCCTCGACCTCCAGCGCCTCAGGCCCGACCTGCACTGGTACCTGCGCACGCTCGAGCTCGCGCTCATCGACGCCCTGGACCGGCTGGGCATCGCCGCCGGCCAGGAGCCCGGATTGACCGGGGTCTGGACCCGTGGCCGCAAGATCGCGAGCATCGGCATTCACGTGAAGCGCTGGATCACGCTGCACGGCTTCGCGCTCAACGTGTCGGCCGATCTCGCCGCCTTCGGGCTCATCGTGCCATGCGGCATTCAAGGCGTCGTGATGACGAGCGTCGAGCGGGAGCTGCACGAGGCCGGCTGCCCCTTCGATCCCGCCGCTCTCTGGCACCGCACCCGCGACGAGGTGGTCCGTGCGCTGGGCCACCGGCTGGAGCGCGAGCCCCGCTGGGTGGAGACGGGAACCCTGGCAGCCGGTGACCGCATCTGATCGATTCTCGAGGAGATCCGATGTCTGACCGGATCGCAGCGAACGATTGCGTCGATGTCCGCACCCTGGATGGGGACCGGCTGCCGCCGGGCCAGATCGCAACGACCAAATGGCCTGTGTTGCACTACGGTCGCGTGCCCCGCGTGGACCTGACCCGGTGGCGGTTCACGGTGTCGGGCCTGGTCGAGAACCGCCTGAGCCTCACCTGGGACGACCTCTCTGCCCTGCCCCGCCGGGAGACGCTGTGCGACATCCATTGCGTCACCCGATGGAGCCGCTTCGACAACCGCTTCGGCGGCATTCCGGTGCAGGCCGTGCTGGAGCTGGCGCGACCCCGGCCCGAAGTCACCCACGTCCTCATCCACGCCGAGGAGGGCTATACCACCAACGTCGCGTGGGAGGATCTGAACCGGGCCGCCAACCTGCTCGCGCTCGAGCACGAAGGCGAACCGCTCACGCCGGAACACGGCGGGCCGGTGCGGGTGCTGATACCGCACCTCTATTTCTGGAAGAGCGCGAAATGGGTGACGGGGTTCGAGCTGCTGGCCGAGGACTATCCCGGGTTCTGGGAGCAGAACGGCTACCACATGCGGGGCGATCCCTGGGCGGAGGAGCGGTATGGGCGACCGGATCCGGCCCGGATGCGGAGGGGAGGGACACGGTAGGGCGCCTGGCCCTCGCCCGGCGCGGCAGAGACTGCCACCGCGATACCGTCTTACTTGAATTTCCCCCCGGACTTGGCCATCCTCCGAGGCGATGCCCGAACTCTACCGCGCGACGATCGACAGGCAGGCCAACCAGAAGATCGAAGAGATCCTTCAGGCGGCCGATCGCTGGGCCCGGGAGGCGCCGCCAGCGCTGACGCCGCCGATCCGGGCCGTCTGCGTGCGTCTCGCGGAAATGGTGGCGGACCAGCGCCACTATCTCCCACCCCTGCCCGAGCCGCAGGAAGCGGAGCGGCGCGCGGTGCTCACGCTCGTTGCCGAATGCCTGCGGCAGGGACCGGCGATCACCGGCGTGGAAGCCGAGCTGGAGGCGCTCGCGGCGCTCGAGCTCCGGGCCACCGGGTCGTGGGCCACGGTGCCGGGCGCGCAGGTCGAGTGGATCAACACCTCCATCCAGTTCCTGGAAAGCAGAGCGGCCACCCTTCCCCCGGAAGAGCGACCGGATCCGTATTGGGCCGACGATGTCGTCGCTGGGATCATCGCGTCGGTGCGGGCGCTGATCGGCGTCGACCAGCTCCAGGCCCGTACCGAAGCCCAGTTCGGGCATCCCACGGGCGAGCCCGTGGAATAGACTGGCGGCGGTCTACCCCTCCTGCCGCCGCTGCTCCGCGAAAATCTCGAAAAACCTCGCGAACACCTCCACGCCGTCCCACAGCTGCTGGAGGGTCAGCTTCTCGTTGGGTGAGTGGAGCCCGTCGTCGGGGAGGCCGATCCCGGTTACCAGCACCGGGGCCCCGCTCGCGGCGAGACGGGACACGATCGGGATGGACCCGCCGGAGCGGATCGGGACCGTGCGCCGCCCGATGACCGACTCGAAGGCCAGATCCAGCGCGTCGAACGCCGGGTGGTCGACCTGGACCTGGATCGGGTCGCCGCCGTGCAGGAGCCTCACCTCGACGTCGGCGTACTTCGGCGCCAGCTCCGCTACCTGGCGCGAGAGCATCTTCCCGACCTTCTCGTAGGTGAGCCCCGGCACGAGCCGGAGGCTCACCTTGGCCGTGGCGACCGCGGGAATGACGGTCTTCGCGCCCTTGCCCGTGAAGCCGCCCATGATGCCGTGGATCTCGAAGGTCGGCAGCGCCCAGGTCCGCTCGAATACCGAGTACTCCTTGAGGCCGGTCAGCGCCCTGGCCGTCACTTCCTTCTCGAGGAAGGCGGCCTTGTCGAACGGCAGCTTCTTCCACGCCTTGAGTTCGGCCTTGGTGGGCGGCTCCACCATCTTGTAGAGCTTCGGCAGGTTGATGTGGCCGGACGGATCCTTGAGGCCGCAGAGGAGACGGCATAGCGTCTCCAGCGCGTTCGGGGCCACGCCGCCGTAGGTGCCGGAGTGGAGATCCCGCTGCAGCGTGCGGACCGTGATCTCCGCATAGCAGAGGCCGCGCAGCGCCGTCACCACGGCCGGGATCCCGGGCGCGTAGTAATGCGAATCCGCCACCAGCACGGCGTCCGCCCTGGTCCGCTCGGGCTCGCGGGTCAGCAGATCATGGATCACATACCCGCCGCACTCCTCCTCGCCCTCGAAGATGAAGCGCACGTTCACCGGCGGCTTGCCGTCCGGGCCGCGCGAGGCCTCGTAGGCCTTGAGCAGGCAGTACACCTGACCCTTGTCGTCGATCGCGCCGCGCGCGTAGAGGTTGCCGTCGCGCACGGTGGCCTCGAACGGCGGCGAGAGCCACTCGCCCAGCGGGTCGGGCGGCTGCACGTCGTAGTGCCCGTAGAGCAGCACCGTGGGCGCGCCCGGAACCTCGGGGCCCTCGGCCCACACCACCGGATGCCCGTTGCCCTCGATCAACTGCACGACCGGGCAGCCCAGTGCGCGCAGGTGACCGACCAGCCATTCCGCTGCGCGCCGGCAGTCGGCGGCGTGCTGGGGCAGCGTGCTCACGCTCGGAATCGCAAGAAATTCCCGGAGCTCCGCGAGCATCCGGTCCCGTTCCCGGGTGACGAAAGCCGTATCCATGGACAGCCTGGGTCCTGAGTTGGAGGCGCGCGAAAGATGGTGAGCCCGGGCGAATAGATGTAGGGGCAGCCGCTATCCGCCCGCCGCCTGCTCCAGCCGCGCGTAGGCCGAATCACCCGGCACCCCCCGCAGCAGCGCCCGCAGCGAGTCCACCGCCCGGGGCACGCTCGCTCCCTGACGCTGATACCAGCGCTCGAAGAGGTCCAGTCGCTGCCGGTAGATCCGGGCCGCGATGATCTGCGCGTTGTTGATCGGCCGCTCCGTGAGGCGTCCCACCTGATACGTCCTGAACCGGGCGCCGACCGGCCCCTGGAGCTGTTCCCGGGCCCAGGCCGCGATGGCGGCGCGGCCGGAGTCGAGCGCCGCGGGCGCGGGCTTGCTGTCGTACAGCGCCCTCAGGCGCGCGGCCAGCGAGTCGTAGTACTCGGCGAGCACCACCTCGTCGAGCCAGCGGTCGGCCGCGCGGCGCGCATTCACCGAGTCGCCGCGCGCGCGGAAGAAGTGCTCCGCGCTCCGATAGCCCACAAGCTGCGCGAAGCTCTCGTTGAACGGCGTCGCGCTCTTCACGTACAGGGTGTTGTGCGCGATCTCGTGGAACACCGTCGCCGCGAGCTCCATCGAGTCGCGGCTCATCGCGGTCGAGAGCAACGGATCGTTGAACCAGCCCAGCGTGGAGAAGGCGCCCGCAGGGCGGAGATAGACGTCGTAGCCTCTGGCCGCGAGCTTGTCGGCCTCCGTGCGCGCCATGGCCGGATCGAAGAACCCCTTGTACGGCACCCGGCCCACGATCGGGTACTTCCACATGTGCGGGCACAGGCAGTCCCTGGGCGACGCGGACAGCACCAGGAGCAGCGTGTCGCGGCCCACGTCCGCGTAGGTGGTGTAGGTCTCCTTTGCCTCCAGCCCGAGCGCCGCCGCATGGTCCCGGACGGCGAGCACGAGGGCCAGCGCGCCCCGGGTGGCGGGATCCAGCGAGGGATCCTCCAGGAGTTTCGCGATCGGCTTGCGCGCCTTGAGGATCGCCGCCTCCTCGAACCCGGCACGCGTCAGGTAGCGCACCTCCGTGCTGGCCGCGTAGGCCCCGGCGTAGCCAGCGATGATGACGGCAATGATGATCGCGAACATGCGGCGAGGGATCCTCCGTCCACGGTCAGCGGTCACGGCGTCCACCGAACCCCCACCCAGTGCACGTTGTTCCCGAACGCGTTCTTGCCCTGGTACGCATAGTCGATCCGTACCTGGCCCAGCACGATGCCGGCGCCGTAGGTCGTCCGGGTGGCGGGGAAGCCTTCCGGCTGGTTGCCGTAGCCCATCCGGCCCACCAGTCCCACGGCCCCCAGCACCACGCCACCCTCGATGCCGGCCACCGTCCGCCCGCGCTGTCCCGCGGTCCAGATGCCCTCGACCGTGGCCAGCAGCCGCCACTGCTCCGCCTGGGGGTCGACGAAGTTGAGCGTGAAGCCCAGGTGGGTCGAGCGCGGCAGCTCGAGCCGGGGGCCGCTCACCGCCTGCGGCGCGATGTTCTGCACGCTCAGGGCCAGCGCCGCGATGTCGAAGAAGGCGAGGGTAACGCCGAGGTCGCCCGTCACCGTCCGGAAGATCTGCCCGGTCGTGTCTTCGACCGAGACATACTTGAGCGACCCGCCGAGGGCCGTCAGGCCACGTCGGTAGACCAGGGTGCCCACCCAGAGGATGTTGTCCCGGACCGACGCCGTGTCGCTGAAGTTCAGGTACTGGTAGCCGCCCCCGACGTCGATCGGGCCGATCCTGAGCGCCCCGGCGCCCATCAGGTAGGTGGTTCGGTCGGGCAGCTGCGACGCGCCCGCCTCGACGCTCAGGTACCGGATCAGCGCGATCCCGGACGGGTTGTTGAATACCGACCCCGCATACCCGATGACGGCCACCCCGGCGCCCGCGAGCCCGGCCGATCGCACCGAGGCCGGCACCACGAGCAGCGCGGGCCGCGGCGGCGGCGGGGCGGATTGCGCCGCGAGCGGGAAGGCCAGGAGCGTCAGGAACGCAGCGAAGGGCAGTCGCAGGGGCTCTCCTCTGGGCGAACGGGCCAGACGCCGGGCCGCCGCTCCGGCCGCCCGAGGCGCGTAAGCTTAAGTATTTCAACGGCTTTTGACAATCCGCCCCGCCGCCGATAGCTTCTCCCCGTGACTGACGACCGATGGCTGGACCTGGTGCGCTTCGGCGCGGACGGGCTGGTACCCGTCGTGGCGCAGGAGGTCGACACCGGCGCCGTCCTGATGCTGGCCTGGGCCAACCGCGAAGCCCTCGAGCGCACCCGGGCGACCGGCGACGCGCACTACTTCAGCCGCTCCCGCCACGCACTCTGGAAGAAGGGCGAGACGTCGGGCTACACCCAGCGGGTGGCCGAGATCCGCGTGGACTGCGATGCCGACACGGTGCTCTACCGGGTGCATCAGACCGGGCCCGCCTGCCACGAGGGCACTGTCACCTGCTTCAGCCGCGCGGTGACGCCCGCGGGCGACGTGGCCGCGGCGCCCGATGACCCGCCGGGGCCCGCGGCGGCCGTGCTGGACCGACTGGCGGCGGTGATCGCCCGGCGGGCGGCCGAGCGTCCTCAAGGATCGTACACTGTCCGATTGCTTGAGCAGGGGGTCGGCAAGGTCGCCCAGAAGGTGGGCGAAGAGGCCACCGAAGTGGTAGTCGCGGCAACAACGGAGAGCGGGGGGCGTCTCGCGTCCGAGGCGGCCGACCTCCTCTATCATCTCCTCGTGCTGCTCGAGGCCCGCGGTGTCGCGCTCGGCGCCGTGTGGCAGGAACTCGAACGGCGAGGGAAGTAGGGCATGGCCTTCGCGCATCTGCACACGCACAGCGAGTTCTCGCTGCTGGACGGCGCCAACCGGATTCCGGAGCTGGTGGCGCACGTCAAGGCGCTGGGGATGGATTCGCTGGCGATCACCGACCACGGCAACATGCACGCGGCGTGGACCTTCTACGAGGAGGCCACGAAGCAGAAGATCCGCCCCATCCTCGGGTTCGAGGCCTACCTCGCGTACGGGCCGCGCACTGCACGCGAGAAACCCAAGGACGCTCCCGGCATCTACAGCCACCTGGTGCTGCTGGCCCGCAATCGCACCGGCTACAAGAACCTCATCAAGCTCTCGTCGATCGGGTACACGGAGGGCTACTACCGCCGCCCGCGCATCGACAAGGAAGTGCTCGCCCAGTACAGCGAGGGCGTGATCTGCCTGGCCGCGTGTCTCTCCGGGGAGGTGGCGCACGCGCTCCGTGCCGGCCGGTACGACGAGGCGCGCAAGTCGGCCGAGTGGTTCGCCCGGACCTTCGGGCCCGAGGGCTTCTGGCTCGAAATCCAGGATCACGGCATCCCCGAGGAGCGGATCGTCCGCGCGGGGATGCTCGAGCTCGGCCGCGAGCTGGGCCTCGGCGTGGTGGCCACCAACGACGCGCACTACCTCAGGCGCGAAGATCACGCGGCGCACGACTGCCTCCTCGCCATCGGCACCGGCAACGACCTCGACGATCCGAAGCGCTTCCGCTTCACCGGCGAGGAGTCGTATGTGAAGTCCGAGGCGGAGATGCGCCAGCTCTTCGCCGACGTGCCGGAGACGCTCGACAACACGCAGCGGGTCGCCGACCTCTGCGAGTTCAGCTTCGAGAAGAAGTACTTCGTGCCGAGCTTCCCCCGGCCCGAGCGCTACGCGACGGACGAGGAGCTGCTCGAGGAACTGGCGACGAACGGCGCCCGGGCCCGCTACGGCGATCCCCTCCCCGACGAGGTGGCCGAGCGGCTCCGCTACGAACTCGGCGTCATCAACAAGGCGGGCTACGCGGGCTACTTCCTGATCGTGCAGGACTTCATCGCCGCGGCCCGGCAGCGCGGGATTCCGGTGGGGCCCGGCCGCGGCTCCGCCGCCGGCTCGCTCGTGGCCTACGCCCTCGGCATCACCAACGTCGACCCGCTCCGCTTCGATCTCCTCTTCGAGCGCTTCCTCAACCCCGAGCGCGTGTCGATGCCGGACATCGACGTGGACTTCTGCTTCGAGCGCCGGGGCGAGGTGATCGAGTACGTCCGTGAGCGCTACGGGCGCGCCAGCGTGGGCCAGATCATCACCTTCGGGACGATGAAGGCCCGCGCGGCCATCAAGGACGTGGCCCGCGTGCTCAAGGTGTCGCCGGGCGAGGCCGACAAGCTCAGCAAGCTCATCCCGTCCGGGCCCGCGTACAGCCTCACGATCCCCGAAGCGCTGGAGAAGGTGCCGGAACTGGCCGAGCTGGTGGCGGAACAGCCGGTGTACCAGCGACTCACCGGCCTGGCGCAGCGGATCGAAGGGATCTCCCGCCACGCCTCGGTGCACGCCGCCGGCGTGGTCATCGCGCCGGGACCGCTGGACGAGTACGTGCCGGTCTGCACCGCCCCGACGAAGGGCGCGGGCAGCCCCGCGGACGGCGAGGACGCCATCATCACGCAGTACGAGATGGGCGCCCTCGAGAAGGTCGGCATGCTCAAGATGGACATGCTCGGCCTCAAGACGCTGACCGTGATCCACGACGCGGTGACCATGATCCGCGAGCGGACCGGCACCGCGATCGACATGGACGCCCTGCCCTTCGACGATCCCGAGGTCTACGCGCTGCTGCGCCAGGGGCGCACTGCCGGCGTCTTCCAGTTCGAATCGCCGCTCGCCACCGAGACGCTCCGCGCGATGAAGTGCGACCGGTTCGACGATCTGGTGGCCTCCAACGCGCTGCTGCGCCCCGGCCCGCTCGACGCCGGCATGCACACGGTCTTCATCCGGCGCAAGCTGGGGCAGGAGCCGGTCACCTACCCGCACCCGCTGCTCAAGAACGTCCTCGAGCCCACCTACGGCGTCATCACCTACCAGGAACAGGTGATGCGCATCGCGAGCATCATGGCCGGCTTCACGCTGGCCGAAGCCGACGTGCTCCGCAAGGCCGTGGGCAAGAAGGACGCGGAACTCATCCGCAGGGAGCTGGGCAAGTTCGTCGAGCGCTGCGTGGCCAACGGCCACCCCAAGAAGCTCGCCGACGATCTCGCGGCGCAGATCGAGACCTTCGGCCGGTACGGCTTCAACAAGTCGCACTCGGTGGCGTACTCGGTCCTCTCCTACCAGACGGCGTGGCTCAAGGCGCACTACCCGGCCGAGTTCATGGCGGCGCTGCTCTCGTCCGAAATCGGGAGCACCGACAAGGTCGTGCAGTACATCAACGAGGCGCGGGAACTGGGCCTCGAGGTGCTGCCCCCCGACGTGAACGAGTCCGGGTTCAAGTTCACCGTCACCGGCGACCGGCGGATCCGCTTCGGCCTGGGCGCGGTACGCAACGTGGGCCGCGGCGCCATCGAGTCGATCATCCGCGCCCGCGACAACGGCCGGTTCTCCTCGCTCGCCGACTTCGTCGACCGGGTGGACACGCGGCTCTGCAACAAGCGGGTGCTGGAGTCGCTCATCGCGGCAGGCGCCTGCGATTCGCTGGGCGGCCACCGCGCGCAGCTCACCGCGGCGCTCGACGCCGCGCTGGCCGAGGCGCAGCTGCGCGCCCAGGAGCGCGAGGCCGGCCAGGTCTCGCTCTTCGGCGAGGCCCTGCCCGCCGCGCGGCCCCGGGCCGCCTCGCTGCCCGACGTGCCGCCCTGGTCCGAGTCCGAGCGGCTGACCCGGGAGAAGGAAGTCCTGGGCTTCTTCATCTCGGGTCACCCGCTGGAGCGCTTCCGGCACGAAGTGGAACTCTTCGGTACCCGCACCACGGCCACCCTTGGGGAGTGGAGTGAGCACCAGGTGTCGATTGCGGCGGTGGTGACGGCGGTGAAGCGCCAGATCTCGAAGAAGACCGGGAAGGAGTACGCCCGGCTCGTGCTGGAGGACTTCCACGGCACCGCCGAGGCCATCGTCTTCCCCGACAACTGGGCCAGGCTCAACCAGATCATCGTGCCGGACGCGGCCATCCTCCTCACCGGCGGCTACAGCCAGCGGGACCGCGGCGAGGACCGGGCACCGTTCGTGGTGGAGAGCGCCCGCCACCTTGCGGAGCTGCGCCAGTCCGGGGCGCTGGGCGTGAGCCTCTCCTGGCAGGCCCCGGTGGCGCCGTCGCCGGAGACCGTCCGGAGCGCGGTGGCCCTGTGCGCCGCCCATCCCGGGCCAGCCCCGGTCTATATTGAGTGGAGCGACGGCAACGGCGAACGGGTGCGCCTGCGCGCCCGCCGCGTCCGGGTCGCCCCGGACGACGAGCTGGTGCTCGCGCTCCGGAACCTCCTCGGCACTGACTCCGTGCACTTCATCAAGGCAGGATAGGGCGGTATGCCTCCAATCTACACGCTGGATTTCGAGAAGCCGTTGCTCGAGATCGAGCGCCAGATCGACGAGCTCCAGAAACTGGGCGAAGAGCAGCAGCTCGACGTAGGCGAGGAACTGCGGCTGCTTCAGGTCAAGCTCGATACCCTGCGGCAGAACATCTACCGCAACCTCACGCCGATCCAGCGGGTGCAGGTGGCGCGGCATCCGCGCCGGCCGTATACGCTCGACTATCTGAGCACCATCTTCACCGACTTCATCGAGCTGCACGGCGACCGGCTCTACCGGGACGATCCCGCCATCGTGGGGGGCTGGGCCAGGCTCGGCGGCGAGACCGTGATGGTGATCGGCCACCAGAAGGGCCGCGACACCAAGGAGAACCTCAAGCGCAACTTCGGCATGCCCCACCCCGAGGGGTACCGCAAGGCGCTCCGGCTCATGCACCTCGCCGCCAAGTTCTCCGCGCCGATCGTGACGCTCATCGATACGCCGGGCGCCTATCCCGGCCTCGGGGCCGAGGAGCGGGGCCAGTCCGAGGCGCTGGCCCGGAACATCCTCGAGATGTCCGTCCTGCCGACCCCGATCGTCTCCGTGGTCATCGGCGAGGGCGGGTCGGGCGGCGCCCTCGCGCTGGGCGTGGCCGACCGGATTCTCATGCTGGAGAACTCGGTCTACTCGGTGATCTCGCCCGAGGGGTGCGCCGCCATCCTCTGGAAAGACGCGGGGCAGCGCGAGCGCGCCGCCGAGGCTCTCAAGCTCACGGCAAACGATCTCCTCCGCCTCAAGCTCATCGACGAGATCGTGCCCGAGCCCGCCGGCGGCGCCCACCAGGACCCGGACGCCACGGGCGAGGCCCTGCGCGAGGCGCTGCTCCGCCACGTGGGTGAGCTCCGCAAGCTCAGGCCCGAGAAACTGGTGCGGCGCCGGGGTGAGAAGTTCGCCGCCATGGGTGTGTACGCCGAGACCTGATGCCGCAGACCGTCGAGGTACGCTTCAAGGGCAACCGCAAGGATTTCTTCCTCTGGCCGGACGACGGCGAGCCGCTGCGCGTGCTCGATCCCGTCATCGTGGAGGTGGAGCGCGGAAAGGATTTCGGCCGCGTCTCTGCCACCGGCGAGCAGGCCACCAGGAAGTGCGCGTCGGGCTGCTCGGGCTGCGCCATCGGGGAGGCCCCCGCGACGCCGCTGCGCTCCATCCTCCGCCGCGCCACGCCCGACGACATCCGCACCGCCAACGAGTTGCGCCGGAACGAAGAAGCCGTGCGCCGGAGCGTCATCGCCAGGGTGCGCGAGCATCAGCTGCCGATGAAGGTGAGCGACGCAGAGTGGCAGTGGGACCGCAACAAGCTCACCGTCTATTTCACGGCCGAGTCGCGCGTGGATTTTCGTGCCCTGGTGCGCGACCTCGCGGCGCAGTTCCGCACCCGCATCGAGCTCCGGCAGATCGGCGTGCGGGACGAAGCGGCCCGGCTCTCCGGCGTCGGCCGCTGCGGACGCGAGTACTGCTGCTCCACCTGGCTCACGACGATCTCCCCGGTCAACCTCACCCTCGCCAAGGACCAGCACCTCTCCCTCAATCCGTCCCAGATCTCGGGCGGGTGCGGCCGGCTGCTGTGCTGCCTCAAATACGAGCACGAGTTCTACGTCACGTCGCGCAAGCGCTTTCCCAAGGAGGGGAAGACGCTCCGGACCGCGCGCGGGCAGGAGAAGGTCATCGCGGTGGACATCTTCCGCGAACGCGTGTTCCTGAAGGGTGAGGAAGGGACACGGATCATCCCGCTGGTCGAGCTGCGCGAGGAAGTCGAGCGACTGGGCGACGTGCTCCCGACGCCGGACAACCGGTCCCGGCTGGCCGCCGCGCCGGCCGCGCCGCCGGTGACCGTGTCTGCCACCTCCACCGCCGCAAGCGACGGGCGTACCGGCCCTCGCCGCCGCCGTCGCCGCAACCGTCGCCCGCCCGGCTCCGGGCCGGGCGGAACGCCAACCCCCGAGTCCTGAGTGCGGACGTTCTATATCACGACGGCCATCGACTACTCCAACGGCGATCCCCACATGGGGCATGCGTTCGAGAAGATCGGGGCCGACTGCATCGCCCGCTACCGCCGGCTGCGCGGGGACGATGTCTGGTTCCTCATCGGCATGGACGAGCACGGCCAGAAAGTCGCGCAGACCGCGGCCGAGCTGGGCCTCACGCCGCAGGAGCTGGTCGACCGCGTCGCCGCGACTTTCCAGCGCACCTGGGCCGAGCTCGGCATCTCCAACGATCAGTTCATCCGCACCACCGCGCCGGAACATCGCGCGGGAGTGCAGGATCTCATCGAGCGCATCTTCGCCCGCAATCCGGACGACTTCTACGAGCGGGCCTACGCCGGGTGGTATTGCGTCGGCTGCGAGGCGTTCAAGACCGACGCCGAGATCGTGGACGGCAAGTGCGTGCTGCATCCCACCCGCACGCTGGAATGGGTGGAGGAGCGGAACTGGTTCTTCCGGCTCTCGCGGTACCAGCGCTTCCTCGAGGACCTGTTCGAGCGCCGCCCCGACTTTCTCCAGCCGGCCATCCGCCGCAACGAGATCCTGGGTCTGCTCCGCCAGGGCCTCGAGGACATCTCCGCCAGCCGCAGCCGTTTCTCGTGGGGGGTGCCCTTCCCCCGTCCCACCAGCGACGGCGAGGCGCAGACCACCTACGTGTGGTTCGACGCGCTGCCCAACTACTGGACCGCGCCGCGGTTTCCCGGCTCGCGCGCCCGGTGGCCCGCCACGCTCCACGTGATCGGCAAGGACATCACGCGGTTCCACACCGTCATCTGGCCCGCGATGCTCGAGGCCGCCGGCGAACCCCTCCCGGAACGGGTCTGGGCCCACGGATTCATCTCCTTCGGTGGCGACCGCCTGTCCAAGAGCGCGGGCGTGCAGCTCGACCTCCGCGAGGCCATCGATCGCCACGGGCCGGACGCGCTTCGCTACTTCCTGCTGCGCGAGGTGGGCTTCGAGGGCGACGGCGAGTTCACCTGGGAACGCTTCGACGCGCGCTACACGGCCGACCTGGCCGACGGCCTCGGCAACCTCGCCGCGCGATCCCTCGCCATGCTCGAGAAGTATCGGGGCGGGATCGTGCCGGCCGCGGCGCCGGACACCCCACTGGACGCGGCCGGCGCCGACGCGGTCGCCCGCTACGTCGAGGCGATGGACGCCATCGACCTCAAGCGCGGTGCGGAAGCAACGTGGGAGCTCGTCTCCCGAGCCAATCAGTTCATCGTCGAGACCGCGCCGTGGAGCCTGGCCAAGGCCGGCGAGGACGCCGCGCTGGACCGAACGCTCGCGGCGCTCGCCCGCTGCCTCTGCCGGCTCGCCGTGCTGGTGAGCCCGTTCATGCCCGGCAAGGCAGAGGACCTCTGGACCGCCCTCGGCCAGCCCGGCGAGGCAGCCCGTGCCCCGTGGTCGGCCGTGGAGCAGCCCGACCCGACCGGCGCCCGGACGTCGCGCCCGCCGGTGCTGTTCCCCAAGCCCGCGGCGCAGCCGGCGCCGTCGTGACACGAGGAGCCGCCGCGAGAAGGTGAGCGGCGGTTCTAGCAGGACGGATGGATTACTAGCCCGTTGCGGCCTCACCCCGGAGCGCGGCGCACGCCTCCTCGAAGCGCCGCCGCACCGTCCGCGACACCATGACCGACACCGGCAGCCCCGCCCGGAGCGCCATCACGTAGAGAACCTTCCGGGCCAGCCGCGTGCCGGCGTCCGGCCGCGCGACGGCGTCCGGCACCAGGCCCCGCCGAAGCAGCAGGGCGAGGACGGCCCCGACCGGAGCGGGAGCGCCGATCCCCGCGATCACCTCCCGGACCTCGGGCGGCGGGGCAGAGCCGAGCAGCACCTCCCGGGCAAGCAGGAGAAACCACAGCGGCCGCCCGAGGCCGGTCTCCCGCGCACGGGCGAGGAGCCGTGCCCAGAAGTCCGGGTCGCCGCCGGCGCACTCCAGCAGCTCATGACCGTCCAGCACATCGCGGATCGCGCTGCCACCGTCCTTGTTGCGGACGAAATGCGCGGCGGCCCCGAGGATCAGGTCGGGCGGCGAGGGGAGCAGCACCTCGTGCCCGGGCGCCTTCACGGCGTCCCGCAGCACCGCGGCAGCATCGGAGCGGAAGCGGCCCGTCGGGGCGATCAGATGGTGGTGCACATCGAGCATCGTGCGGCGCACGACGTGCCGGAACGCGGGCAACTGATGCTGCCACTGCTCGAAGTAACGCCGGTTCTCCGGGTCCTCCTCCGCGATGGTCCAGCCGTGGGCAAGCAGCGTCGATCGAACCTCCGTCAGGCGCTCGTGCGGCACCAGCACGTCGAGATCGGACATCTCGCGGCCCAGGCCTGGTGGCACACCGGCGAGCACGTAAGCCCCGCCCTTGAGCACCACGAACGGGATCCCCGCGGCCCCGAACGCACGCGCCAGTTCGCCCACTTCCCACACGAGACTCCGCCGCTGCGCTTCGGCGACGACCAGCGCTGCGTCGCACTGGCGGCGGAGCGCGTCGGGCAATTCACCCCACCACGGGCGCTGTTGCAGCAGGGCAGCCACGTGGGCCAGGAGCCGCGCATGGCGGAGCTGCGGCAGAACCAGGTTCCATGCGGCCGCATCGAAATGGCGTGCCTGGTCGACATCACGCAGCAACGCCAGGACGGGCACGTGCGGCGCCGTCATGGCACACAGACCTCGTCGAGGCGGGCGAGGGCGGCGTCGAGATCGCCGAACTCGAGCGCGAAGCACGCCGCTCCACGCACCAGCCGGCCCACTTCCTCGAAGCCGTTCCGGCCCCGGAGCTGATAGTTGAAGCTGTTCTCGCCGATCTGGAGCCAGGCCTCGCCCCGCGGAATCGGGGTGAGGTGTGCGGCGGCCCCCGCGGTGAATCGAGGAAACACGATCCACCGCGCGACGGCGGGCTCGGCCTCGCGCGCCACCGCGTGCGCGGGCGGCGCGAGGTGGGAGAGCAACCCCTTCCTGGTGTCGGGATACGCGGGGCCGAACACCGCGTCGGGCATCCGCGCCCGGATGAGATCGATCGCCCGGCCCTTGAGGGCAATCGGACGCGGGAGCGGCAGCAGCGCGCCGCTGGCGGGATCGACCATGAGGAATTCGTCGGACAGGAGCCGCCACCCGGCGGCCATCAGCGCCGCGCACAGTGTGCTCTTGCCCGAGCCGGAGAGCCCGGGCATGACCAGCGCCCGGCCCTGCCGCTCCACCACCGCGGCATGCACCATCAGCAGGTGATG
Source organism: Gemmatimonadota bacterium (assembly GCA_049323575.1). Taxonomy (GTDB): domain Bacteria; phylum Gemmatimonadota; class Gemmatimonadetes; order Gemmatimonadales; family GWC2-71-9; genus JBMOPM01. The sequence goes on from JBMOPM010000202.1 coordinate 38,539, forward strand.
CATGCGCGAACCGATCAGCCAGTTGAATCCCCACTCGACGTAGGGCCACGCCAGCGCGCGATCGAACGGGTGCCCCGTGGCGTGACCATCCACCAGGAACACCGCCTCGCGACCTCGCCAGCCGCGCGGCTTCAGCTCGAGCGTGCCGTCGACGATACAGCACTCGGTCGCCACGGTGTGGTGAGCATAGAGCCGGGCGAAGACGGGGGCGAGATCTCCGAGCGGCGTGCCCAGCCGCAGGAAGAAAGGCCCCGAGCGGAACACCAGCCGCGTTTCGCGGAGCCGATCGGCCAGCTCGTCCACGGCAAGCTCGGCGACCTTCATGAGGCAGTGCGCTCCACCAGCCACGCCTGCTCCAGCCGCGCAAGGATCCCGGTCGTCAAGCGGTCGATCTCGCCACCCGGGGACTCCTCGAGCAGGCCGGCCACGAAAGCCGAGAGGTTCTGCGTCGTCGCCGGCGCATGCGCCAGCCGAAGCAGAACCTCTCCAGACAGCCAGTCGAGCAGGTGGGTCAGGCCGGATCCGCCATGAAAGACGACGAACCGCTCATCGACGAATTCCCAGGCGAGCGGAACGTCCCGCCGGACCTGCCATACGGTCAAAAGTCGGTCTTGGACTCGGTATCGAGGTCGGTCTTGAGCACGGGCGGGTTGGTACCGGGCTGGTTCCGGGGCTCATGCGACTGGTCGTCCGTCCCCTCCCAATTGGTCAGGCCCTTCCTGCGCCGCCGTTTCTTCCCCTTGCCGGGCTCCTCGGAGAGGATCTCGTCGGACACAGCGCCTCGGTTGAGGGCCGCCCGCGCCGATACGGCCCGGAGGGTAAGCAGGAGCGGCGCCGCGGCCATCCCGGCTCCCAGCAGTTTGCGACGCGAGATGAAGGCCCGTCGCACCGCTTCACGGCGGTCGTCAGGGAGCGGGACGGGCCTCTCCAGGCGATCAGTCATGCAATCTCGGCCTCATGGGGCGACCAGGGCGGCTGAAAGGAATGGATTTCGAGCACCCGTTGTCACAATAATCATACAGCAAGACCGGTACCGTCAAGAAACCATGCAAACAGGCCCGTGCGGCACGGGAATTGTTGCCCGAGTTCGGCGCGGCGTTGCGGCGGCGCCCCAGGCACCGCCGGGGGGCTGGCCGGGAGCCGAGTGCGTAACGCATTGGCCGACAACCACTTACACAAGAACACCGGCGGGTTGACATCCGGCGGCCGCTGCGACAAGTTGGTGGGTCGCTCTCCGGAATCCCGTCGTTACCTCTCCGGACACAACCGATGCCAGAACGCCGTTGGACATTCGTCATCGTGCCCCACGGAACGGGCTCCTCGCGTATCGTCGAGGTCTCCCAGACCGTGCTCAAGCTCGCGGCCACCCTCGCCCTGGTGTTCGTCGTCGCCGCCCTGCTCCTGGGCTACGCGGCGGTCTCCCGCACGGTCGACCTGAGCCGGGCCGCGAAGCTGGAGCAGGAGAACCGGCAGCTCGCGTCCGAACTCGGCGCCATCCACGGCAAGCTCGACATCCTCAGCGACACCCTGCAGAGCATCGCGGCCCGCGACACCAAGATCCGTCTCCTGGCCAATCTCGAACCGAACCGCCCTGAGGTCCTCGCCGCCGGTGTCGGCGGCCCCGCGGCCCCCGCCGCGCCATCGAGCCCCACGGCGAGCCGTGCAGCGGCGATCCGGCTCGACATCGCGGGCATGATCCGGCGGGCCAACCTGCTCGCCTCCTCGTTCAAGGAAGCGCTGGACAGCCTGGGCGCGCACCGCGAGCGGCTCAATGCCCTGCCGTCGATCATGCCGACGCAGGGCTGGCTCACGAGCAACTTCTCCTCGATGCGCGAGCACCCGATCCTGCACGTGGCGCGCCCCCACGAGGGGATCGACGTCACCGCGCCGATGGGCGCGCCGATCGAAGCCCCCGCGGCGGGCCGGGTGAAGATGGCGGGATGGGAGAACGGCTACGGCCACGTCGTGGTCATCGACCACGGCTACGGGATCGAGACGAAGTTCGCGCACTGCTCGCGACTGCTCGTGCGCCAGGGGCAGCGGGTCGAGCGCGGCCAGCGCATCGCCCTGGTCGGCAACACCGGCCTCGCCGTGGGCCCTCACCTGCACTACGAGGTGCACGTGAACGGCCGCCCGGTGGATCCGCTCAAATACGTGCTGCCGGAGACGATCGTGGAGTAGCGGCGTTCTAGAACTTCACCGCCGGCACTTCCGCCGCCTTTTCGTTCGTCAACTGGAAGTACTCCCGGGGCTTGGCGCCGAAGATCTTCGCCGTGAGGTTCTGCGGGAAGCGCCGGATGTACGCGTTGTAGGTCTCCACCGCCTTGTTGTAATCCTGCCGCGCTACGGCGATCCGGTTCTCGGTGCCTTCGAGCTGATCCTGCAACTGCAGGAAGTTCTGATTGGACTTGAGATCCGGATAGGCCTCGGCGATGGCGAGCAGCCGGCCGAGCGGCGCGTTCAGCGCCTGGTTGGCATCGGCCATCTGCTGC
>JBMOPM010000203.1:0-3437 GCA_049323575.1 Gemmatimonadota bacterium
AGGCCGCCTCCCGGTCGAGGGGCGGCGGCGACAACACGGTCTACCGTCTCGCCGTCAGCGAATACCTGAGTCAATCGGAGGCGTTTCTCACCCTCTTCCGGCGCTCGGTGGAGCGGGGCGGCGATCGGCAGCTCGCCGCGCGCACCGCGCGCCAGCTCCTCGCCACCAACCGGATGTTGCTGGACTCGCAGGCGGCGGATGATCCGAAAGCGCGGGTCCTGCTCGAGGACCTCGAACTCGTGCTGGCGCAGATCGCCCAGCTGCCGGCCGAAAGCGGCCGCGGCGAGCTCGAGTTGATCCAGAGCGGCATCGATCAGGTGGGCGTGCTCTCCCGCCTGCGCACCGCGGTGCCCTCGGGGATCATCGTACCACCCACGCAAGGAGCGATGTGATGCACGGCATCACTGCAGCACTGCTGTTCGCTGTGGCGGCATCCGCTGCCGCCGGCCCGGCCGCACGCGACGTGGCACACCCCACGATGGCCGTCGAGCGGATGGTCCCCGATCCCCGGCTCCAGGACGACCCGGCGGATTCCCTGTACCGCCGCGCGCGCGCGGCGCTCAACCGCGGCCAGTACGCCCAGGCGGCCGACCTGTTCCGGGAGATCACATCGCGCTATCCCACGTCGGGCTATGCGGGCGACGCACTGTACTGGCGAGCCTTCGCGCTCTACCGCCGCGGCGGCGTGGACAACCTGAAGCAGGCGCAGCAGGCGCTCGAGCAGCTCCGCGAGAAGTACCCCAAGGCGGCCAGCAAGGGCGACGCCAAGTCGCTGGCGACCCGCATCACGGGCGCGCTCGCCCGCGGGGGCGACCCCGACGCCGCCGAGGCGGTGGCCGCGGCCGCAGCCGAAGCTGCGGAGGCCGCGGATGCGGTCGCGGCGGCGACGGCGCCGGCAGCCGCCGCGGCCCGGGCGGCCAGGCCCCCGCGCCCCGGGCGGGTGACGGTCCCGGTATCCCGCAGTGAGTGCCGCGATGACGACGACGAGAAGCTCGCCGCGATCCACAGCCTGCTGCAAATGGACGCCGATCGCGCCCTGCCGATCCTCAAGAAGGTGCTGACCCGCCGCGACGAGGCGTCGGCCTGCCTGCGCCGCAAGGCGGTGTTCCTGGTCGCGCAGAAGCGCACCAGCGAGACCGAGGACATTCTCCTCGGCGCCGCACGAAACGACCCGGACGCCGAGGTGCGCCAGCAGGCCGTGTTCTGGCTCTCGCAGGTGCCCACCGAGCGGGCCACCGCTGCGCTCGACTCGATCCTCCGCACCGCCACGGACATCGAACTCCAGAAGAAGGCCGCGTTCGCCCTGTCCCAGCAGGGCAACCCCAGGGCCGCCGCTGCCCTGCGCGCCGTGGCCGAGCGCAAGGACGTCGACTCCGAGGTGCGCGAGCAGGCCATCTTCTGGATCGGCCAGAACGCCACGCCCGACGACGTCGCCTTCCTGCAGGCGCTGTACGGACGGATCAACGAGCGGGAGCTCAAGAACAGGATCATCTTCTCCGTCTCGCAGGCCCGCGGCGCGGACAGGAGCCGCTGGCTGCTGGACATCGCGCGCAACGGCAACGAGCCGATCGAGCAGCGCAAGCAGGCGCTGTTCTGGGCAGGCCAGACCGGCGCCTCGATGTCGGACCTGGCCGCCATCTACAACACCGTCAGCGACCGCGAGATGAAGGAGCAGTTGATCTTCGTCTACTCGCAGCGCAAGGACGGGCTCGACAAGCTGATCGAGATCGCGCGGAAGGAGCCCGACGCCGAGCTGCGCAAGAAGGCGCTGTTCTGGGTGGGCCAGTCGCGGGACCCGCGCGCGGTGAAGCTGATCGAGGAGATCCTGGATCAGTGAGCGCGCGCCGCATCCTGGCCCTTGCCGCATGGCTGGGGGCGACGCTGACCGGATCGACCTCGGCCCAGTCGCTCGCCTCCCGGGTGGCGCAGGTGAAGGACGGGACGGTGCAATTCGCCTTCGCCTCGCGGCCGGATGCGTGCTCCGGGCCCGACGGCACCTTCTCGGGCAACATCCAGATCCAGTGCCGGGCCGGGAAGGAGTGGGTCTGCGAGTACGGGCCCGCGCTGGTGGCTCTGACCTTCCACGGCGGCGATCTCGTGGCCGTGCGCAGCACCATCGCACGCTGGTGGAGGCGGAACCCCCCGGCGGACACGAAGGACCTGGGCCAGGTGCCGGTCAGAGAGGCGACCGACGTGCTGCTCCACCTCGCGGCGACGAGCCGCGGGGTGGGCAGTCACCTGATCGCCGCCGCGATGTTCGCCGATCCGGACAGCGTCACCCTATGGCCCGATCTGATCCGTATCGCCCGCCGCACCGACGTACCCCGCAAGACCCGGCAAGCGGCCGTGTTCTGGGTAGGGCAGGCCGCGAGCAACAAGGCCACCGAGGGCCTGGCCGACCTGCTCGACGATGAGGATCAGGACCGCGGCGTGCGCGAGCAGGCGGTGTTCGCCCTCTCGCAGCGGCCGAATGGCAAGGGCGTCCCCGCCCTGCTCAAGGCCGCCCGTACCCACCGCGACCCCGCGATCCGGAGAAAGGCGCTGTTCTGGCTGGGCCAGTCGGACGACCCGCGCGCACTGGCGCTGCTCGAAGAGCTGTTGGCGAAGCCCTGACCGTGGATCGTGGATGGCGGACAACGGTCAACGTTTCAGGAGTTCTCGCCGCAGGAACGTGATCGTTCGCGCCCACGCCTGCTCCGCACACGCCCGATCGTAGACCTGAGGCCGCGTGTCGTTGAAGAACGCGTGCCCCGCGTCGTAGAAGTGGGCTTCCACCTGCGCCCCGGCGTCGACCAGTTCCGCCACCAGCTTCCGCGCCATGGCCGGCGGGACGCTGTTGTCACGCTCGGCGAAGTGCGCGAGCACGGGGACCTTCACCTTTCGCGGATCCACCTTTGCGTTGGGATGCACGCCGTAGAAGTCGACTACGGCGCTGAATACGTCGCCATGCTCAGCGGCCGCGAAGAGGGCCAACTGCCCGCCCATGCAGAAACCCACCACGCCCACCTTCCTGGGCGAGACGGCCGGATGCTCGAGCAGGCAGGTCCCTGCGCCCCGGAGCTCCAGGCCCGCCTTCGCGATGTTCAACGCCATGAAGAGCTTGCCGGCTTCGTCCGGGCTCCTGGCCAGCTCGCCATGATAGAGGTCGGGCGCGAGCGCCACGAAGCCCTCCGCGGCGAACCGATCGGCAACGTCCTTGATGTGGTCGACCAGCCCCCACCACTCCTGGACCACGACCAGCCCCGGGCCGGTGCCCGACGGCGGCAAGGAGAGGTAGCCATCGGCGGTGCGGCCGTTGGCCGCGAAGGTGATCATCGTGCCGTGCATGGAGCACTCCGTAGCGCGCGATTTCCTACACTGGGCCCCGGGGGCCTGCGGCGCAATGCTCTCCCCGTCGGGCTTCCGCGGCTCAAGCCGCGGCTCGGCGGACGGGCTCG
>JBMOPM010000204.1:0-3435 GCA_049323575.1 Gemmatimonadota bacterium
CGCCACTTCGGTCCGGAGCGCGCCTTCCACCTTGACGCTGCGCTCGATGTACTGCCTGAGCCGCGCCACTTCCGCATCCGAGAGGTCCCGGACGCGCGTGTCCGGATTCACCCCCGTCTCGCTCAGGATCCGGTTGCTCGTGGGGCGGCCGATGCCGAAGATGTAGGTGAGCGCGATCTCGACGCGCTTGTCGCGGGGGAGGTCCACGCCGGCGATACGCGCCATGATCAGCCCTGCCGCTGCTTATGCTTGGGATTGCGCTTGCAGATGATGCGGACGACCCCCTGCCGCTTGATCACCTTGCAATACTCGCAAATCGGCTTCACGCTCGAACGAACCTTCACAGACGCTCCGAATGCCCAAAAAGTCCGGTTGAGGACGAGCAGGGCATAATAGTCAGGCCCGGTAACCGGCGCAAGCCGCTGGGGGACCGGCCCGGGGGGATGATGCGCCCGGCAGGCCCCCTACGGCCGCGGCATCTCTCCGTCCCCGCCCCCCACGACCCGGAGCTCCACCAGCTCCCACCCGTCGGGCCCCCGGCGGAAGCTCAGCAGCAGCGTGACCTCGCGTTGCTCGTCGGTCCCGGCCACCCGGTAGCGGCGGGTCAGTTCCGCGTAGCCCACCCCGGGCCGGACCTCCCGTGCCCCCCGCACCGTCACGTCGATCTCCGCCCCCCCGGCCAGATAGTCCCGGAGCACCTCCGTCGCCTGCATCCGGCTGAGGGCAGATGAGGGGTTGGCATGCGGCAGCTGCACCAGGATCCGGGGGCTCGTGGCCAGGAGCGCCCGGATGTCGTGATGCCGCCAGGCAACCGCCGCCTCTGCCGCGGCCCGGTCGATCGACGCCGACTGGGCAAGCGCCGGCCCGACATGGAACGCCAGGAGGCCGGCCGTCACCCAGAGCCTCACGCCATCGCCTCCATCAGTTCCGTGAACACCGCCGCCGGGTCGGACGCCTGAACTAGGGGGCGGCCCACCACGAGGTGGGTGGCCCCGGCCCGCACGGCCTCGGCCGGACCGGCCGTGCGCCGCTGGTCCCCTGCCGCGTCCTCGGGACGACGGATCCCCGGCACCACGATCCATGGGTCCGGCCCCAGAAGCTGCCTGACCCGTTCCACCTCGTGGGGCGAGCAGACCACGCCGTCGAGCCCGCTGTGTGCGGCGAGGCGCGTCAGGCGGCTCACCTCGAGGCCGAGATTGCCCACCTCGCGCCCCATCACGGCCTGGAGCGAAGGCGCATCGTGGGACGTGAGAACCGTGACGCCCACCAGCCGGAGCCGGCCCCGCGCGGCGTCCACGGCCGCGCGCATCATCGGCTCGCCGCCCAGGGCATGGACGGTCGCGAGCGCGACGCCGAGCCCGGCGGCGGCCTCGACGGCGCCCGCCACCGTGTTCGGAATGTCGTGCCACTTGAGATCAAGAAAGACGTGGAGCCCTCGCTCCTGCACCAGTTCCTCGATGAGGGCCGGACCTTCGCGGGTAAACAGCACGGAGCCCACCTTGACCCAGCGGGCAGCGGGCAGCCGGTCGAGCAGTTGCACCGCCTCGTCTCCCGAGGGCAGGTCGAGCGCCACGATGAGCTCAGCCACCTTGCGCCTCCAGATCCCGGATGACGCGGAACGGCAGACGCGGGTCGGCCAGGGCCGCGGTGCCGATCGCGACGAGCTGGGCCCCGGCCCGGAGATACTGGCGGGCATCCTCCGCGCTGCGAATGCCGCCCACCCCGATGATGGGCCAGCCCGGCGCCCGCTCCGCCACCTTCCGCGTGGCGAGCACGCCCACCGGCAGGAGCGGCGGGCCGCTGACGCCGCCGTGGCCGTTGCCGAGGCGAGGCGTGGTGGAGCGCTCGCGGTAGAGAAAACCCGGCATGGTGTTGACGAGGGTGACGCCGTCGGCCCCGGCATCGCGCGCCACCAGGGCCATGCCAGCGACGTCCGGGAGCGCGGGCGAGAGCTTGACGACGAGCGGCCTGGCGGTCCGGGCACGACACACGCTCACCACGCGTTCGACGGTGGCGGGATCGGCGCCGAAGTCGACCCCGCCTCGCTCGGTGTTGGGACAGGAGAGGTTGAGCTCGAAGGCGGCAATCCGGTCGAAGTGGTCGAGCCCGGCCACGACCGCCGCAAACTCCTCGACGGCATGGCCCACGACGTTCACCAGGACCTGCGGCCGCTGCAGGTGGCGCTCGAGCCAGGGAAGGTCGTGCTCCCGGACTCGTTCGAGCCCCGGATTGGCCAGGCCGACCGCGTTCAGCATGCCGCCGGGGAACTCGGCCACCCGCGGCGGCCGGTTGCCCTGCCGCGGCTCGACCGACACCGCCTTGGTGACGAGCCCACCCAGGCGCTCGAGCGGCATCACCCCGGCCAGCTCGCGGCCGAAGCCGGCGGTGCCCGAGGCGAGCAGCACGGGATTCTGGAAGCGCCGCCCGAACACGTCACGGGCGAGCGATGCGGCAGCCATCAGTTCGTGCCGGCGGCGGCGCCGGTCTTTCGCTCCCACTCGGCGAGGTAGGCCACGATCGCATCGGCCATGGCCCGGGCCAGCGCCCGCTGGCCCTCGGGCTCGACCATCTGGCGGGCGTCCGCGGGATTGGTACTGTACCCCATCTCCACGAGGATCGCCGGCCGACGCGCCGTGGTCAGGACCATGAAGCCGGCCTGCTTCACCCCGAGGTTCGGGCCGCTGTGCACGTTCTCGAGCCGCTCCTGCAGCAGCTCGGCCGCGCGGGCCGATTCGCGGAGGTGTTCGTTGAGCTGCAGGTCCTTGAGGATGAAGTCGATGCCGCTGGCCTTCTCCCCCACACCGCCACCGGTCTCGAACCGCACGGCCTCGTTCTCCATCCGCGCCACCCGCGCGGCGTCCTCGGTCTTGGCCTCGGCCAGGAAGTAGGTCTCGAAGCCGCGCACGTTGCGGTAGCCCGGCCGGCGCTTGAGCGAGTTCACGTGGAGACTCACGAAGAGGTCGCACGACTCGGTGCAGAAGCGGCCCCGATCCCCCAGAGCGATGAGCGTGTCGGTCGTCCGCGTCATGCGGACGCCGACGCCGCGGCGCCGCAGCTCGTCCCGGAGCAGGAGGCCGATCTGCAGCGTGACGTGTTTTTCCTTCACGCCGTGAGGAAACGCCTCGCCCGGGTTGCCGGGATCCACGCCGCCATGGCCGGGATCGATCGTCACGATATGATGCGCTTTGAGCCCCGACGGGCTGGCCGCGTCGGCAGGCTTCACCTCGCCCGGGTGCGCGGGCGCGCGCGCCGCTACGGCCGCAGTGGCCTCGATGAGCCGGGCACCGGCCGGATCCCAGCGGTAGCGCTCGCTCAGGATGCGCGGGAGCACCTCGGTAACCAGCGCGAGCGGGAGGAAGAGCGTGTCGCGCCGGACGACGGCGGCGCCGGGGATCGCCTCCACGCGGTCGTTCAGGACGAAGAGCGGTGCGTCGA
>JBMOPM010000205.1:0-2667 GCA_049323575.1 Gemmatimonadota bacterium
GTGTGGGGGGGGCCTGGGGGCCCCCCCCCCACCACGCCCATCGCTCGACGGACGCTACCGGGGCAGCGTCACCGAGCAGGTGGTGAGGAAGCCACCGCGCACGTTGTACACCGTGGTGACGGTCAGCCGCCTGGGTTGGAGCAGGCGATAGAGATCCTCGGCGATGCGCGCCGTGGCGTGCTCCTGGTAGATCCCCACGTTGCGGTAGCTGATCACGTAATACTTGAGGCTCTTGAGCTCCACGCACCGGTCACCGGGGACGTAGCGGATGGTGAGCTTGGCGAAGTCCGGCAGCCCGCTGAACGGGCAGACGGCGCTGAACTCGTCGGTCTCGGTGACGATCTCCTGCTCCGGCCCCTCGTAGGGAAAGGTCTCCAGCACCGCGACGTCGATCGCCTCGGGGCCGGTGAACTGGAGGGTGCGTCCTTCTGCGGTGGCCATGGTCGTTCCTGGGTCGTGTCCGGGGTGCAATCTAGCAGCGCAAACGGGCCCGTGATGTCGATCACGGGCCCGCCGGCGGTCTGGCGCCCGAGCGTGCCCTATGCCTGCCGGACCATCCCCGCCTCGAGCCAGACGTGCTCGCCCTTGAGTACTTCCTGGGCCACGCGGTAGGTCGCCACGTCGTCGTTGTCGAACACCTTGCGGAAAATGTCATCGACGCGGCGGCTGGCCTGCTTCGCGAACAGATCCGCCAGCTCGATGGCCCTGGCGCCGTTGGCCGGGTCCTGCTTCGCCATCCGGTGTGCCCTGGAGCAGGCCGCGCTCATGGCGAGCAGCTCTGCCCCGATGTCCACCAGCCGGCCCAGCACCGCCTGCCGCTGCTCCAGCCTGGGGCCGAACCGGACCATGCAGTGGAAGAGGGTGCGCGCGAGCTTGCGTGAACGCCGTTCCACGAAGCGCATGTGCTTCGCCAGTCGTCCGAATTCGCCGAACTTGGCCCAGCTCATGCCGAGCCAGAGCGACGGATACCAGCGCCCGTAGAACAGCGCCGACCTGGCCAGCGCGCTCAGCTTGGCGCTCATCGGGGCCTTCGGGTCGATAAGGGCGCCGGCGAGCTTCATGTGCGTGTCCACCGCCTCGCGGGCGATGAAGAGCCGCATGATTTCGCTCGAGCCCTCGAAGATCATGTTGATGCGGAAATCGCGCATCATCCGCTCGACGGGATCGGGTTTCTCGCCGCGGCTGCGGAGCGAGTCGGCCGTCTCGTAGCCGCGCCCGCCCTTGATCTGGAGACAGTCGTCCACGATGCGCCAGCCTGCCTCGCTGTTCCACATCTTGGCGATGGCCGCCTCCAGGCGGATGTCCACGTCGCCCCGGTCGGCCAGCAGCGACGCGAGGTCGCTCACGGACTCCATCGCGAACACGTCGGCCGCCATCCGGCCGAGCTTCTGGGCCACGGCGTCGTGCTTGCCGATCGGCCGGCCCCACTGCACGCGCTTGGCCGCCCACTCGCGGGAGATCTCCAGCGCGCGCTTGGCGCCGGCCGCGCAGGAGGCGGGGAGCGTCAGGCGGCCGGTGTTGAGCGTCACCAGCGCGAGCTTGAGGCCGCGGCCCTCCTCCCACAGCAGGTTCTCCTTCGGCACCTTCACGTTGGTGAAGCGGATGACGCCGTTCTCGATGCCCTTGAGGCCCATGAAGTGGAGCCGCTGGAGCACCTCGACACCGGGCCAGGCGGTCTCGACGATGAACGCCGAGATCTTCTTGCCGGTCCGCGCCATCACCACCATCAGCTCGGCCACCGTGCCGTTGGTGCACCACAGCTTCTCGCCGTTGAGGATGTAGTGGGTCCCGTCCTCGGACAGCGTGGCCGTGGTCGAGAGCGCCGCCGGGTCCGAGCCCACATTCGCCTCGGTGAGCGCGAAGGCCGAGATCGCGCCCTTGGCCAGGCGGGGCAGGTACTTCTGCTTCTGCTCCGGTGTGCCGAAGAGCTTGAGCGGCTGCGGCACGCCGATGGACTGCGCCGCCGAGAGCAGGGCGGTGACCGAGCCGTCCTGGCTCGTCACCAGCGCGATCGCCTTGGTGTAGCTCGCCTGGCTCAGGCCCAGCCCGCCATACTCCCGCGGGATCTTGATGCCGAACGCTCCCAGCTCGCGCAGGCCATCCACCACCTCCGGCGGGATCTTGCCTTCGCGATCGATGCGGTCGCTGTCGACCTTCTCCCGCATGAACCGCTCGAGTTTCTCCATGAACGGACGCGCCCGCTCGAGCTCGGCCGGATCGATCTCCGGGAACGGGTGAATCAGGTCCAGCCGGAGCCGGCCTTCGAAGAGTTCGCGGACGAAGCTCGGTTTCTCCCACTCCTTCTCGCGCGCCGCCTCGGCGACCTCACGCGCCTCCTGCTCGGTGGCGAGCGGGGCGGGACTCCCGGGCGTCGTGTTGCTCGGCGGCGGAGCCATCACGTCGGTCATCGCAGGGCACCTTCTCTGGGGGTGGAACGGGAATGCGACGGCTCCAGGGTGAGACGCCCCTTGAGCCCGTTGAGTACGAGGCTGATCACATGGCGCCGGCGCTGCTCGAGGAATGCGGGATCTTCCGCGTCGAAGCCGAGCGCGTGGAGTACGGTGCGGCCATGGACCACCGGGAACCAGCAGAGCGAGATGATGCTGAGAAGCAGCTGGCGGGCCTCGGTGGAGTCGTCGGCGGAGAGGCCCAGCTCGGCCATGCTCG
>JBMOPM010000205.1:2677-40815 GCA_049323575.1 Gemmatimonadota bacterium
CCACCGCGTCCTGCAGCGTTCCGCTCACCAGCGGCAGATCGGCCAGCATCCGGCCATCACCCAGCGCCTCGCGTTCGACCAGGCGGATGAAGTTGGGCCGCGCCCGGAGGAAGTCGAAGTACTCGCCCACCGCGCCGGCCAGGACCACCTCGGGCGGCTCCTGGCTGGCCAGCGCGCGCTGACGCCCGGTCTCCACCGCCTCGCGCACTTCCTGAAAGCAGCGGGCGAACACCGCGCGGTAGAGTTCTTCCTTGGAGCCGAAGAAGTAGCCCGGCGTGCCGCGGGACACGCCCGCCGCGGCGCCCACCTCGCTGAGCGACGTGGCCTCGAAGCCGCGCTCGGCGAAAAGCCGCTCGGCGGCATCCAGAATGGCTTCGCGCGTGCGGGCGGCGTTGCGTTCGCGATCGGCGGTGAGACGCATCGGGGCGACTCCCATGTGGCTTGCTTGATGACCAGCAAGTTACACCCTGGACACCGTCCGGTCAAGGCATCGCTCCAACGGGGCAGAGGTGCCTGCGGCCCGGAGTGGGCGCCGGCCGGCCGCTCGCGTATCGTACGACACCTGCCGCTTTGCGTGCCCTCGGATCTGGAGTGCCAGTGTCCCTGCTCGTCGCCGCCCGGATGGCCGGAACGTGTTCGCTGCTGCTCGCTGTGGCCGGGCCCCTGGCGGCGCAGTTGGCGGGCTCGGTCCAACTGCCTGCGCCGAGCGGGCCGCACCGGGTCGGGACCACCACCTGGCACTGGATCGATCCGGCCCGCCCGGACGTGCTGTCCGCCGACCCCGCCGATGTGCGCGAGATCATGGCGCAGCTCTGGTATCCGGCCGAACCGGAGCTCGGCGCCGAGGCCGCGCCCTATTCGCCGCTGCGACACGGCCTGGATGCGATCCGCGCGAACGCGGTGGCCGCGGCGCCGTTCGACCGCGATGTCGAACCCGCCCCGCTGATCGTCATCTGTCCGGCCGGCGGCCTGGGCCGCCATCTGTACAGCGCGCTCGCGGAAGATCTCGCCAGCCATGGCTACGCGGTGCTCGCCACCGACAGCCCTCATCTCAACCCGACGGTGTATCCCGACGGGCGCGCCATCGATCCCGCGCCCGCGCTGGTACCGTCGATCGACCTCGTGGCCGGTCCTGCCGAACGGCTGGACAGCGCGCTGGCGCAGGCCACCGCGCTCGGCCTCGGTGACCTTCAGCTCGCGCTCGGGCACCTCGAGCGCCTGCGGGACGGCGATCCCTCGGGACGCCTCACCGGCCGGCTGGATCTGACACGGATCGGTCTCATCGGACACGGACTGGGCGGGCGTGTCTGCGGCGCGGTCGCGGCGGTGGATCGCCGGGTGCGGGCGTATGCAACGATGGAAGGGCCGCCGCCACGCGAGGTGCGACGTGCCGGGCTCGAGGCCGCCGTCGCGGTGCTGGGCAGCAGTGCGCTCCCCTCCACGGCGTGGCCCATCCTCCGGCAACTCGTGCCCGTGCGCCGGAACGACGTGCTGATCGTCACGCTCGAGGGCTACGGGCGCGACGCGCTGACCGATCTGTCGCTGATCGAACCGCCGGCGCCCGCCTCGCGGCGCGATCCGCGGGAGGGCCTCGTGGGCATCCGGTCGTTTCTGCTCGCGTTCTTCGACCGATACGTGCGTTCCATGGGGGACCGCATGGCGCTGGTGCGCTCCGCCGGGTTCAAGGTGGAGCGGTATCCGAAGCCGGCGTCGAGGTAACGACCGTCCGCCCCACGGTCTCCCGCCGCGTCTCCAGATACGTCGATCGCACTGCCTGCACGAGCGCGGCCTGACCCTTGGGCTCCACCTTGCGGAACAGTGGCGCGTAGCGCTCCCATGCGCCCAGAATGGCGCGGGCGCGGGGGCTGTTCGTCTTCTCGTGGTGCTCCACGATGAGTTCCTGGAGCGCGTCGAGGTCGTCGTCGTCCAGCTCCGCGAGACTCACCATCTCGTGATTCACCCGTGCCGGCAACGTGCCGTTCTCGTCCAGCACGTACGCGACGCCGTTCGACATCCCGGCGCCGAAGTTCCGCCCCGTGCGCCCCAGGACCGCCACGATCCCGCTCGTCATGTACTCGCAGCAGTGGTTGCCTGCGCCTTCGATGACCGCGACGGCGCCCGAGTTCCGCACCGCGAACCGATCGCCGGCCTGGCCCGCGGCGAAGAGCTTTCCCGCCGTGGCGCCGTAGAGCGCCACGTTGCCCAGCACGAGGTTCTCGTGCGTCCGCTCGGCGCAGCCCCCCTGGCGGAACGGCCGGATCGTGATCTCGCCGCCGCTCAGACCCTTGCCCACGTAGTCGTTCGCCTCGCCCTCGAGATCGAGCCGCATGCCGCGACAGATGAACGCGCCGAAGCTCTGGCCGGCGCTCCCGGTGAAGTGCAGCCGGATCGACCCCTCCGGCAGCCCGGTGCTGCCCGTCGCCTGCACGATGACGCCGGCCACGCGCGCTCCCACCGCCAGGTGATGGTTGCGGATCTCGTAGTGGCCAGAGAAGGGCAGCGCCGTGGTGAGCGCCGTCTCCACCGGCTGCGACGGATCCGGCAGCAACTCGGTCAGGATCCTGTCGTCCAGCGACGGCTTGCCCGGCCGGTCGTTCCGCGCCTCGGTGCGACGGCGGACATGGCCGGGAGGGCCCGCCGGCGCCAGCAGGAGCGACAGGTCCAGCATCTGCGCCCGCGGGATCTCCGGATGCTCCACGCGCTCGAGCAGCTCGTTGTGCCCGATGATCTCGTCCAGCGATCGGGCACCGAGCGAGGCGAGCAGCTCGCGCACCTCCTCGGCCACGTGCGTGAAGTACGCCACGACCTGTTCCGGTGTCCCCCGGAACCTGGTCCGCAGCTCCGGCCGCTGGGTGGCGATGCCCGTGGGGCAGGTATTGAGGTGACACTGGCGCGCCATCGCGCAGCCCATGGCCACGAGCGGCGCCGTGCCGAACCCGAACGACTCCGCGCCGAGCAGCGCCGCGATCACCACGTCGCGCCCCGTCTTCAACCCGCCGTCCACCCGCACCTCGATCCGGTGGCGGAGCCCGTTGCGCACCAGGATCTGCTGCGCCTCCGCCAACCCCAGCTCCCAGGGCGAGCCCGCGTGCTTGATGGACGACAGGGGTGACGCACCGGTGCCGCCGTTGTGACCCGCGATGAGCACGTAGTCCGCATAGGCCTTGGCCACTCCGGCCGCCACCGTGCCCACGCCCGCCTCCGCCACGAGCTTGACGCCGACCCGCGCGCGCGGATTGACCGCCTTGAGGTCGTGGATCAGCTGCGCCAGGTCCTCGATCGAGTAGATGTCGTGATGGGGCGGCGGCGAGATCAGCGGCACCCCAGGCACCGAGTGCCTGAGCCGTGCGATCAGCTCGGTCACCTTGTGGCCCGGCAACTGCCCGCCCTCGCCGGGCTTGGCGCCCTGGACGATCTTGATCTCCAGCTCTTCGGCGCGGATCAGGTACTCCGTCGTTACGCCGAAGCGGCCCGATGCCACTTGCTTCACCCGGTTGTCCACCCGGTCCCCGTCGGGCCGCGGGAGATAGCTCTGCGGGTCCTCGCCGCCCTCACCGGAGTTGGAGCGTGCGCCCATCCGGTTCATCGCGATCGAGATCGTCGAATGCGCCTCGGGCGACAGCGCGCCGAGGGACATCGCCGACGAGACGAAGCGGCGGACGATGGCCGCCACCGGCTCCACCTCGTCGAGCGGGACCGCCGCGCGGCGGCGGAGCGCAAGCAGATCGCGGGGGCCGGCGGGCCGCCGTGCGGCGTTCTTCGCGAGGAACTCGCGGTAGGCGTCGCTGCTCGCGGAGGGCTGGCCACCCTTGCCCGAGCCCACCGCGCGCTGCAGCGCCTGCACGATCGGGGGCGCCCAGCCGTGGTCTTCGCCGTCCTTCCGGAAGCGCACGCGGCCGTAGTCGGGCAGGGATCCGGAGGAGCCGGCGGGGGCGTAGGCCCGCGCGTGCCGGGCGAGCACGTCCTCCGCGAGTTCCTCGAACCCCACGCCGCCCAGGGGCGACACGGTGCCGTCGAAGCAGAGGTCGATCACCTCCGCGCCGAGCCCCAGGGCCTCGAAGATCTGTGCGCCGCAGTACGACGCGAGTGTCGAGATACCCATCTTCGACAGTACCTTGAGCAGGCCTTTCTCGGCCGCGGCGCGGAAGTGCCGCTGGGCTTCTTCGGGGCCCGGGCGGGGCGGCGCGTTCTCGTCGGGCCGGCCGCGGTCCGCGTTTTCGGCGAACATGGCGTGCACCGTCTCGAGCGCGAGCCATGGATGCACCGCCTCCGCGCCGTAACCCACCAGCGTGGCGACGTGGTGCGGATCGAACGCGTCGCCCGCCTCGACCACGAGACCCACCCGGGCCCGGAGCCCGGTGCGGACGAGATGCTGGCGGACCGCACCGACGGCGAGGAGCGCCGGGATCGGCGCGCGCGTGGCGCTGGCCCCGCGGTCCGACACGATCAGGATGCGCGTGCCCTTCCGTGCGGCGCGCTCTGCGGCCCGGGCCAGCTCGACCAGCGCGGGTCGAAGGCGTTCGGGACCGGCATCGGCGGGCCAGGTGGCGTCCAGCGTGATCGCCGGGAAGCCGGGGACGTTGCGCAGCGAGGCCATCTCGTCCGCGAGGAGAACGGGGTGCTCGATCCGCAGCATGCGTGCGTACGACGGCCGCTCCACCAGCGGCGAGCCGCGGCGGCCCAGGTGCATCCGCAGCGACATCACCATCGCCTCGCGGAGCGGATCGATCGGCGGGTTGGTCACCTGTGCGAAGCGCTGCCGGAAGTAGGCGTACACCGACTGCGGCAGGGCCGAGAGCGGCGGGATGGGCGTGTCGTCCCCCATGCTCCAGACCGCGTCCGCGCCCGCGCTGCCCATGGGCTCGAGCACGATGCGGAGGTCCTCGACGCCGTAGCCGAAGGCGATCTGGCGAGGGAGCAGCTCGGCAGCGGTGGGCGGGCGTTCGCCGGACGGAGATCCCGGCGGGAGCGTCGCCATGTAGCGCGACACCCATCGGGCATAGGGGCGCCGGGTCGCCGTCTCCCGCTTCGCGTCGAGGTTCCGGAGCAGCAGCCCGCGCGCGGTGTCCACGGCGAGTACCTCGCCCGGGCCCACCTTGCCGCTCTCGATCGTCTCGCGCGGGTCGATGTCCACCAGCCCCACTTCCGATCCCGCCGTGACGAGGCCGTCGTGCCGCACCCTGTAGCGGCAGGGGCGCAGGCCGTTGCGGTCCACCGAGGCACCCACCACGATCCCGTCCGTGTAGGCCAGCGCCGCGGGGCCGTCCCAGGGTTCGAGCACGCACTCGTGGTATTCGTAGAACGCCTTGATGGCGGGCTCGAGGTCGGGATACTTCTCCCACGCCTGCGGGACCATCATCATCATCGCGTGGAGCGGGTCGCGTCCCGCGCGGACCAGGAGCTCCAGCACGTTGTCCAGGCTCGCCGAATCGCTCCCGCCGGGGCGGATCACGTCGCGCAGGCGGTCCAGCTTCTCGCCGAACAGCGGGCTCGCCAGCATCGGCTGGCGCATCGCCATCGCGTTGCGGTTGCCCCAGAGCGTGTTGATCTCGCCGTTGTGCGCCACGAGGCGGAACGGCTGCGCCAGTTCCCAGCTGGGCAGCGTGTTGGTGGAATACCGCTGGTGGAAGACGGCGATCGCCGTCTCGAACTCCGGATCGCGGACGTCGGGATAGAACGCCGGCAGTTGCGTGCCGGTGAGCAGGGCCTTGTAGACGATCGTGCGGCACGACAGCGAGCACACGTAGAACGGCGCGAGGCCCAGCGCGTCGGCGCGGCGCTCCATCTCGCGGCGCGCGAGATACAGCGCGCGCTCCCACGCGTCGCCGTCGGCGGCGGGCGCGGGCCGGCCCACGAAGGCCTGACGGATGGCCGGACACGAGTCGCGCGCGGTGGGGCCGAGGGCGCCCGGATCCACCGGGACCGCGCGCCAGCCGAGGAAGGGAATGCCGTCCTCCGCCAGCACCTGCTCTACCAGCGCGATCGCGCGCCGCTGGCCCTCGGCGTCGGGCGGAAGGAAGAACATCCCGACGCCGAACGGCGAGCCCGGCTGGAGCCGGAGCCCGAGGCGGCAGGCCTCGCGGAAGAACAGACGGTGCGGGAGCTGGGTGAGCAATCCGGCGCCGTCACCCGACTTGTCGGTGGAGGCGGCACCGCGATGCTCCACGCGCGCCAGCGCCTCGAGTGCCAGCGTCACGACCTCGTGCGCGCGCTGCCCCGACTGGCGCGCGATGAAGCCGACGCCACAGGCGTCCTGGGCGCGCCAGGGATCGTTGGCCGGCGGGCACGCCGGCGAACCGCGGGGCGCGTGGGGATCGGAACCCGCCGAGCGGATCCGCTGCCCGGGATGGGTCATGGGTGCCTCCAGTGAAGCGCACAGGACAGAAGTGCACCAAGACAAACGGCCCGCTCCGATCGGAGCGGGCCGGTCACAAGCTGGTTCGTGGCAAACGCGCTAGTGAGCCGGTCCGCTCCGGGGGAGCTGAGCGACGGCCTGGGCCTTGAGGGCGATCACGAGCGCGGTGCGACGACTCATGTATGCATATCTATGCAGCGGTGTGCGCCGGGGCAACCCCCCCTCCGCCGACGGGTGTGGCGCCCCGCCGGTGGGGCGCGCGCATCCCGGCGTGGTTGCCGGCCAGGGGTTGACAGGGGAGTTCACCGTGCAGTACCGTGTACCAGTCGGCCGGACGCATAAGCTTTCGTCGCGGCCGTCCACCATCTCCGGGGAACTGCAACCCGACATGACGCTGTCGCTCCTGCTCCTCGTCGTCCTCCTCCTTCCGGTCATCCTCGTTGACCGGCAGCGGAGTCGCGGCGCACACGGACGAGCAGCTTAGTCCAGCCAGAAGCAAGCAGGAATGGCGCCGCGGGTCCGTTGATCCGCGGCGCCGCTGTTTTTCCCCGTTCTCCCGGCACGACCGGACGGAAGGCCCGATGGCACGACAGGTCCTGATCTTCGACACCACGCTGCGCGACGGCGAGCAGGCGCCGGGCAACACGATGACCCCGGAGGAGAAACTCCGGCTCGCACGGCAGCTCGAAGTGCTCGGCGTGGACGTGCTCGAGGCCGGCTTCCCGGCGGCATCCGAGGGCGACTACCGGAGCGTGCGGGAGATTGCGGCCGAGGTGAGGCAGCCGGTCATTGCGGCGCTGGCCCGCTGCCATGAGCGGGATATCGAGCTGGCCGGCGAGGCCCTCGCGCCGGCCGCGCGGGGCCGGATCCACGTGTTCATCGCCACGTCGGACATCCACCTCGTCCACAAGCTGCACCTGAGCCGCGAAGAGGCAGTCGAGCGGGCGCGCGCCGCGATCCGCCTGGCCCGCCGCTACACCGACGACGTCGAGTTCTCGGCCGAGGACGCGAGCCGCACCGAGCTGGACTTCCTGTGCCGCATCGTGCAGGCGGCGATCGAAGAAGGCGCCACCACGATCAACCTGCCGGACACGGTGGGCTATGCGCTGCCCGCCGAGTATGGCGCCATGATCCGCGCCGTGCGGGAGCGGGTGCCCGGCGCCGACCGCGTCACGCTGAGTGCCCACTGCCACGACGATCTCGGGCTCGCCGTGGCCAACTCGCTGGCTGCCATCGAGGCCGGGGCCGGGCAGGTGGAGTGCACCATCAACGGCATCGGCGAGCGCGCCGGCAACGCGGCGCTGGAGGAGATCGTCATGGCCGGGCGCACCCGTCCGCAGGCCATTCCGTTTGTCTGCAACATCGTCTCGGAGGAGATCTACCGGACGAGCCAACTCTTGTCCTACCTCACCGGCGTGTTCCCCCAGCCCAACAAGGCCGTGGTCGGGCGCAACGCCTTCGCCCACGAGGCCGGGATCCATCAGCACGGGATGCTGCAGGATGGGCTGACCTATGAAATCATGCGTCCCGAGACCGTCGGCGTCCGGCGCTCCACCCTGGTGCTCGGGAAGCACTCGGGCCGCCATGCCTTGGAGCGGCGCTTCCGCGACCTGGGCTACGAACTGGACGACGGCCTCCTCGAGGAGATCTACCGGAACTTCACCCTCCTCGCCGACCGGAAGCGCGAGATCCTCGACGAGGACCTGCTGGCCCTGATGCACGAGAGCTTCCATGACGCGCCGGAGGCATACCGGCTCACGCATCTGCGCATCGTCTGCGGCAGCGTGCCGGCGTCGGCCGAGGTGCGGCTGGTGGGGCCGTGGGGCGGGGAACGCCCGGCGAGGGACACGGGCGACGGCCCCATCGCGGCGGCGTTCAATGCGATCGCCGAACTGGTCCGCCGTCCCATCGATGTGGAGCACATGCAGCTCCGCTCGGTGACGCCGGGTCGCGACAGTGCGGGCCAGGTGTTCATGCAGGTGCGCATCGACGGGATGTCGTTCACCGGGCACGGCACGTCCACCGACATCGTGGAGGCAAGTGCCCGCGCGCTCATTCAGGCCCTCAACAAGGCGCAGCATGCCGAGCAACTGGAGGCGGGTGCAGTGGATGGGAGCTACCTGTGGGGAGTCTGAACCGCGAGGCGCCGGTCGGTCCTGAGCCGTCGTCCCTCACCGGCGCCCAGATCATCTGCCGCGTCCTCGAGGAAGAGGGCGTGCGGCACGTCTTCGGGTATCCGGGCGGGGCGATCATGCCATTCTACCACGCCCTGCCGGAGTTTCCCACGCTGCGCCACGTGCTCACCCGCCATGAGCAGGCGGCGGCGCACGCGGCCGATGGCTACGCGCGGGCGAGCGGCGGCGTGGGCGTGTGCGTGGCGACGTCGGGGCCGGGGGCGACCAACCTGGTCACCGGGCTCGCGACCGCGATGATGGACAGCTCGCCGGTGGTCGCCATCACCGGCCAGGTGCCGCGCGCCATGCTGGGCCGCGATGCGTTCCAGGAGACCGACGTCATCGGCATCACCCTGCCGATCACCAAGCACAGCGTACAGGTGTCGGACGTCGCCGAGCTGGCCGGGCGGCTGCACGAGGCGTTCGCCATCGCCCGCGAGGGGCGGCCCGGGCCCGTGGTGGTGGATATCCCGAAGGATGTGCAGAACCAGCGGGCGGAGTATCGGCCGCCGCCGGCCCACGACGCCGTGCGGCAGCTTCGCCGGCGGCCGCTGCCGCCCAGGGACGAGGCCATCGCCGCAACGGCCCGCCTCGTCGCCGCGGCGGAGCGCCCGCTGCTGATCGTGGGGCACGGCGTGATCCTGGGCGGCGCCTATGCCGAGGTGCGGGCCCTCGCGGAGAAGACCGGCATGCCGGTCGTGACCACACTGCTCGGCATCAGCGCGTTCCCCGAGCGTCACCCGCTGCATCTCGGCATGCCGGGGATGCACGGCGAGGTGCACGTGAATCGCGCCATTCAGCACGCCGATCTGATCCTGGCGATCGGCATGCGGTTCGATGACCGGGTGACGGGCAACGTCGCTGCATTCGCGCCCAGGGCGAAGATCGTCCACATCGATCTCGACCCGGCGGAGATCGGGAAGAACGTCGCGGTGGAGATCGGCATCGTGGGCGACGCGAGGACGGTGCTGCAGGAGCTGTGCGCCGCCGTAGCCCCACGGCGGGCGGACCAGTGGCGCGCCGAGGTCGAGAGCTTCCGCCGCGCGCCCGACCAGCCGTTCAAGGGCGGGCTGTCGCCCCAGGCGATCCTCACCGCGATCTTCGCCTCGTGCCGCGGCCACTGCACCATCGTGTCGGACGTGGGCCAGCATCAGATGTGGGTGGCCAAGCTGTTTCCGTATCAGCGGCCCAACACCCACATCACCTCGGGCGGGCTCGGCACCATGGGGTTCGCCGTTCCCGCGGCCATGGGCGTCCACCTGGCCCGCCCCGGGGAGCCGGTCTGGGCGATCTCGGGCGACGGCGGCTTCCAGATGAACATGGCCGAGATCGCGACCATGGTGCAGGAGGAGCTGTCGGTGAAGATGGCCGTCTTCAACAACGGCTATCTCGGCATGGTGCGCCAGTGGCAGCAGTTCTTCCACGGCCGCCGCTACTCGGCCACGCCGATCTGGAGCCCGGACTACGTGAAGCTCGCCGAGGCATACGGCATCCCGGGCTGCCGCGTGAAGACGGTCGACGACATCGACGACGCGCTCCGCCTGGCCAACGCCCGGCCCGGTCCGGTGCTCATCGAGTTCGTCATCGAACAGGAAGCGAATGTGTTCCCGATGATCCCGCCCGGCGGCTCCCTGTCCGACCCCATCGAGGCGCCGCCGGCGCCGGCGGTGGCCTGAGGCGTGTCATGGTCACCAGCGCGGTGTGCGTCTTCCTCGACGACGGGATCCTGGCGCTCAGCCGCGTGCTGGGGCTGGTTCGCCGGCGGAATGTCCGCGTGACCAGCCTGGCCATGACGCCGAGTCGCAATCCCGAGGTCGCCCGCCTGGTGGCGACGCTAGCGACCGACCCTTCGACCGCGGAGGCGCTCGTGAAACAACTGTGCAAGACGTCGGGCGTGCGCGACGCCTGCGTCCTCCCCGATGCCGACGGCTCCCGCCGAGAACTGGTACGCGTCCGGGTGCGCGCCCAGGGGACGCGCGGGGCCGTACTGGACGCCGCATCGCTCTACCGCGCGGCGATCGTGGACGAGACGGCCGAGAGCATCACCCTCGAACTCGCGGGCGAGGGCAGCTTCGTCGTGTCGTTCCTGCGGGCCCTCGAACCACACGGCATCCTCGAGATCGCACGCACCGGCGTGGCGGTGCTGGATCCCGCATTGCTCGACCACCACATCGTTCCCCCCAGCGAGGACGTCGCATGACTCAGACGCTCCGGATCTTCTACGACGCCGACGCCGAGCGGGAGCGGCTCGAAGGCCGCACCATCGCCATCATCGGCTACGGCAGCCAGGGGCGCGCCCACGCGCTCAACCTGCGGGACGGCGGCCAGCGGGTGCTCGTGGGGCTCAGGCCTGGCGGCGCCTCATGGCGGAAGGCCATGGACGACGGCCTGGACGTGCGCACGGTGCCCGAAGCCGCCGCCCTGGCCGACGTCGTCGTGATGCTCGTGCCGGACCAGGATGCGCGCGCGGTCTACGAGGACGGCGTGGCCCCGGCGCTCACCGCCGGCAAGACGCTGATGTTCGCCCACGGGTTCAACATCCACTTCGGCGAGATCGTGCCGCCCGGGCACGTCGACGTCACGATGGTGGCGCCCAAGTCGCCGGGCCACCTCGTGCGCAGCGAGTTCCAGGCGGGGCGCGGCGTGCCCGGTCTGGTCGCCGTGCACCAGGACGCGAGCGGGCAGGCGCTCGCCAACGCGCTGGCGTACGCCGCGGGCATCGGATGCACCCGGGCCGGCGTCATCGAAACCAGCTTCCGCGAGGAGACCGAGACCGACCTCTTCGGCGAGCAGGCCGTGCTCTGCGGCGGCGTCACCGCGCTGGTCAAGGCGGGGTTCGAGACGCTCACCCGAGCGGGATATGCCCCGGAGATGGCGTATTTCGAATGTTGCCACGAACTCAAGCTCATCGTGGACCTGATGTACCGCGGCGGGATGGGATTCATGCGCCGCTCGATCAGTGACACCGCCGAGTACGGCGACTACACCCGGGGGCCCCGGATCATCACCCCGGAAGTACGGGCCGAAATGGCCAAGATCCTGCGCGAGATCCAGAGCGGCGCGTTCGCGAGGGAGTGGCTCGCCGAGAATCGCGCTGGCCGCCCGAACTTCGATCGCCTGCGCGCTGCCGACCGGGACCACGCGCTGGAGGTCGTGGGCCGCGAGCTCCGGGCCATGATGCCGTGGGCCGAGGAAGGGAAGGTGGACACGCAGCCTCCGGCGCCGATCGCTGCCCGATGAGCGCCGGTCCGCGTACGCTGTTCGCGAAGGTGTGGGACGATCATGTCGTCTGGGAGACGGGCGATGGCCACGCCCTGCTCTATGTCGATCTGCACCTCGTCCACGAGGTCACGTCGCCTCAGGCGTTCGACGGCTTGCGGGTCCGGGGGGTCAGGGTCCGGCGGCCCGAGCTCACGGTGGCGACGGTGGACCACAACGTGCCCACGGGGGACCGCGCGCTCCCGATCGCGGATCCCGTCGCCGCCCGGCAGGTCGAGGCGCTCCGCGCCAATGCGCGCGAGTTCGGGGTGGAGTTCTTCGGCCTGGAGTCGCCGCACCAGGGCATCGTCCACGTGATCGGTCCCGAGCTGGGCCTCACGCTGCCGGGAGCAGTGATCGTCTGCGGCGATTCGCACACCTCGACTCACGGTGCGTTCGGCGCACTGGCCTTCGGCATCGGCACGAGCGACGTGGAGCACGTGCTCGCGACGCAGGCAATCATGATGAAGCGGCCGAAGACGATGCGCGTCACGTTCGCGGGCCAACCGGGTCCGGGGGTGTATGCGAAGGACCTGATCCTCGCGCTCATCGCCCGGATCGGCACCGCCGGCGCCAGCGGCCATGTCATCGAGTACACCGGAGAGGCGATCCGCGGGCTCTCGATGGAGGGCCGGATGACGGTGTGCAACATGTCGATCGAGGCCGGCGCGCGCGCCGGGATGGTGGCCCCGGACGACACGACCTTCGCCTGGCTGCGCGGCCGGCCCCGGGCGCCGGCGCGGCGGGATTGGGATCGCGCCGTCGAGCGGTGGAGAACGCTCGCGAGCGACCCGGGTGCCCGGTTCGACCGCGAGCTGAGCGTCGATGCCGGCAGCCTCGAACCTCAGGTCACGTGGGGAACGAATCCGGGCATGGGTGGCGGGATCTCGATGCGCATTCCGCATCCCCGCGACGTCGACGCGCCGGACGACCGGCACGACCTGGAGCGCGCTCTGGCGTACATGGGCCTCGAGCCGGGAGCGCCGATCGAAGGAACGCCCATCGACCGCGTGTTCCTGGGCTCGTGCACCAACGCGCGCCTCGAGGACTTGCGCATCGCTGCCGGGATCGTGCAGGGCCGGCGCGTGGCGCGGGGAGTCCGTGCCATGGTGGTGCCGGGCTCGATGGCGGTGAAGGCCCAGGCTGAGGCGGAGGGACTGGACCGTATCTTCCGCGACGCGGGATTCGAGTGGCGTAACGCCGGTTGCTCGATGTGTCTCGGCATGAACGAGGATGTCCTCGCCCCGGGGGAGCGGTGCGCGTCGACCAGCAACCGGAATTTCGAAGGCCGGCAGGGGTGGGGCGGCCGCACGCACCTGATGAGTCCGGCCATGGCGGCCGCCGCGGCGCTGGCGGGGCGGATCGTCGACGTGCGGGCCTTCCCGTGAGCGCCGTGACTACCCGGACCTTGCCACACCCGATTCGAGGCTCGCTGCCATGAACCCGTTCACCATCCATACCGGCATCGTCGCGGCCCTGCCGCGAACCAACGTGGACACGGACCAGATCATCCCGAAACAGTTCCTCAAGCGCCTCGAGCGCAGCGGGTTCGGGAAGGTCCTGTTCCACGACTGGCGCTACCTGCCGGACGGCTCGCCCAATCCGGCGTTCGAGCTCAATCGGCCGGAGGCGCGAGGGGCCACCGTGCTCCTCACCGGATCGAACTTCGGGTGCGGCTCGTCCCGCGAGCATGCCCTGTGGGCGTTGAGCGAGTACGGCTTCCGCGCCATCATTGCGCCGTCCTTCGCCGACATCTTCGACGCCAACTGCCTGCAGAACGGCATCCTGCCCGTGCGGCTCGCGGACCTGGAAGTGGCGGAGCTGTTCCGGCGGGCGCGGGGGCGGCGCTATGCGGTGACCGTGGATCTGCCCGCCCAGACCGTCACGGATGCCGAAGGGTTCCGCGCCGGGTTCCCCATCGATCGTTCCCGCAAGCAGATGCTGCTCGAGGGCCTGGACACGATCCGGGCGACTCTCGCGCAGGAAAAGAAGATCGAGCAGTTCGAGCGGCGTCGGATGGCGCAGATGCGGCGGTTCCCGATATGATCGCCGGACGCTGCCATCTCGTGGTCCTGCCCGGCGACGGCATCGGCCCCGAGGTCACCGCCGAGGCGGAGCGCGTGCTGCTGGCAGTGGCGCGGGAACTGGGCGCGGAGTTCGCGGTGAGCCATCACCTCATTGGCGCCGCGGCCATCCGGCAGACCGGCGACCCGCTGCCCCGCGAGACCGGCGAGGCCGTGCTCCAGGCCGACGCCGTGTTCCTGGGCGCGGTGGGCGATCCCGAGTTCGACCGGGCCGAGCGCGCACGCCGGCCGGAGACCGGCCTGCTGGAGCTGCGCCGCCTTCTCGGGGTCCATGCCAATCTCCGGCCCGTGACCGTGCATCCAGCCCTCGTGGCGCTCTCGCCGCTCCAGCCGGAGCGACTGGCGGGCGTGGACCTGCTGATCGTGCGCGAGCTGACCGGCGGGCTCTACTACGGCGAACCGCGCCGCCGGAGCGCCGGTGCCGCCGTGAACACGCTGCGCTACACCGAGGCCGAGATCGAGCGCGTGGCGCGCATCGCCTTCGACGCAGCCCGCCGCCGCCGCTGCAAGGTCACATCGGTGGACAAGGCGAACGTCCTGGAGGTGTCGCAGTTGTGGCGGGACGTGGTGACGGGCGTCGCCAGGGCATACCCCGACGTCGTGCTGGAGCATCTGTACGTGGACCATGCCGCGATGCGTCTGGTGGCCGACCCGTCCACGTTCGACGTGCTCCTGACCGAGAACCTGTTCGGCGACATCCTGAGCGACGAGGCGGCGGTGCTCGCCGGCTCGATCGGGCTGCTCCCGTCGGCGTCACTCGGCGCGGGCGCCGGGCTGTACGAACCGATCCACGGTTCCGCGCCGGCCATCGCGGGGAAAGGTATTGCCAACCCGATCGGTGCAATCCTCTCCGGCGCCATGCTGTGGCGCTACACGCTGGGACGGCCGGACGAAGCTGCCGCCATCGAGCGGGCCGTCCGGAGTGTCATCGCGAGCGGGGCGCGCACCGCCGACATCGCGCTTCCCGGAGCGCGCGCGATCTCCACCCGCGCGATGGGCGATCTCATCCTCGACGCCGTGCGGTTCGAGCTTGCGGCGGCGGCCAGCGCCAGCGGCTAGGGGAAGACCATCAGAAAGTGGCGCCGAGCGCAACGTACACGCTGCGGCCGCTGCCCGGGATGATGCCGGGACCGGGGTACTCGTCCGTCCGGCGCGTGATGTATCGGGCGTCAGTCAGGTTGTTGACCCCCAGCTGGGCCGTATAGCGACGGGCCACATGCCAGGTGGCACTCCAATCCACCAGGTCATAGGCAGGCAGCAGGCCGACCGCGGCATCGTCGCTCGCGACGGTGTTGTTGGCGTCGCCGAACTGGCGGCTGGTATGGCTCACCTGCAGCGTGGTCGACAGCCCGTGGAAAGCGTAGGTGAGCCCGGCACGATTCACGATGGCCGGCGCGTATTCCACCGTGTGGCCCTCGAACGGGCCCGACGTGTAACGCGCCCGGACCCAGGCGAAGGCGTCGTAGAGACTCAGCCCGCCCCAGCGGGCCGGAACGCCGATCGCGGAGAACGGCCGCAGCTCCACGTAGCTTTCCACGCCGGCATGGCGACTGCTGGCGACGTTGGTCCGCTCGGTGAAGCTGGTCCCGTCCGGATCGGTGCCCGAGACCAGCCCGATGCGGTTGCGGTAGAGCAGGAGGAATCCGCTCACGTCGAAGCTCACCAGGCGTCCCAGCCTGCCGCGCATGCCGAGGTCCGCATTGAGCCCCCTCGGATCCCGCATGTGCGGGTCGATGCGCGTGAGGCTCCCGATCGGCGCGAGGAACGAATACGCGATCGGCCGGTAGGCCTGCGTGACATTGGCATACACGGTGGTCGTGGGGGAGCTCTCGAACTGCGCTCCCAGCCCGAGCAGCACGAACGCGCGGTTCTTGCGCTGCGGGCTGAACGTGGTGTCGGTATGGCCGGCGGCGGTCGAATGCAGGAACTCGTACCGGATGCCCGGCGTCACCGCGAGGCGGCCGCCGATCCGGAAGATGTTCTCCGCGAAGAGGGCCACGTTGCTGTTGGTGAACCGCACGTCCTTTTCGTACGGGCCCACCAGCGAGAGGTCGAAGTCGGTGCCGGTGGTGCCGCGCCCTCCCTCCTGCCGGTGCAGCGAGCCGGTGAAGAACCGCATGCCGGTGGCGATGGTGTGCGTTCCACCGAACAGCCGGTAGGACGTCAGGAGCCGCGTCTCGCTGGTGACGTTGCCGAAGCGCTCGCGCTCCACCTCGCGGGGTACGAAGGTCCCGGTGGCCGGATCCACTTCGTCCGGCGCGCCCGCCCCGCCGTCCTCGTTCCGCCACACGAGATCCCGGCCGCTCAGCATGAGCGAGGCCGTCGAGACCAGCCGTGTCGTGGCACCGAGCCGCCAGTCGGCGGAGAGGGCCACGATGTTCCAGGGACTCCGGAGCCAGTTGCGCGCGCGCAGGCTCTGTCTTGCATCGGCTGCGAACGCCGCGTCGGTGAGGCCGCCCGGCATCCGCAGGCGATTGCGGAGCAGGGAATACTCGAGGGCCAGCTTCAGCCGGTCGCTCGCCTGATAGCCGATCCGCGCGGCCCCGGACACCTGGCGCAGTTCGGCATGGGGCCGCCATCCGTCCTGGCCCCGAAACTGACCGAACGCGAAGTAGGTCCACTTGCCGGTGCCGCCGCCGACGGACGCATACGTGGTAAGCGTGCCGAAGCTGCCGACGGTCTGGCGGAGCCGTACCGAAGGCCGCGTGTTCGGGGCTCCGTCGCGCATGACGTAGTTGACCACGCCGCCGAACTGGGGGCCGAACTGCAGCGAGGACGAGCCGCGAATCAGCTCGATGCGCTCGACCGCCTCCATCGGCGGCGTATAGTAGGTCTCGGGGTAGCCGTAGATGTCGGCGGCGATGTTCACCCCGTCCTGCCGCGTGTTCATTTCGACGGACTGGACGGGATCGAGGCCGCGATAGGCGAGCCCGTTGGATGGAAAGCCGGTGCCCTCGGTTTCCGCGATGTTCGCGCCGGGAATGCGCCCGAGGACCTCGCGCGTCACGTTGAGCGCGACGTTCGCATCGAGACTGTCGAGAGTCAGCACCTCGGTCTTCTTGCCGCTGTACACCTCGGCGCCGCGCACCGCGTTGATACTGCCGCGTGCCCCGAGGGGGGCCGAGCCGTAGACGGTGATCTCGGCCAACCGGGCGGTGTCCCTCGCGCGTGTGACCGCGAGCTCCGGCAGCGACAGCCCCGCCGTGGGCACTTCGATCGGTCGGCGGAGTGTCAGCAGGCCGGGGCCGCTCACCTGCAGCACGTAAGCGCCGGGGCTCACGCCGGTCAGCTCGTACCGGCCGGTGGAGTCCGTCTCTGTCGTGTACCGCGATCTCTCGAGGGTTACCCGGGCACCTGCCGCGGGGCGCCGGCTCCCGGAGAGGATGACGCGGCCGCGAATGGTGCCAGGAAGTGACTGGGCTGGGGCGCGGCTCGGGAGGGCGGCCGCCATGCCCAAGGCGAGGAGCGTTGAAGAATGGCGCATTGATAAAAAGTGAGAATGAGTCTCATGTGCAGAAAGCAATTAATAAAACTATACCAGTCGGAATTGCCGATGGCAACCCTCCCAAGGGCACACCCCACTCGCACCCACACGTCACGCATGCCGCTCACCAGAACCGCGCGCACAACCCGCACCCCATCCGGCATCCTCACACCACCGCCACTGCGCACCACCCATCGATACCCCGTCAGTACGGGACACGCCGGAACGCCGTGACCCGCGCCGGCAGGTCTGCCGGCTCCGTGCCGAGCAGCTCCCCTCGGGGCGACACGTAGATGGTGACCGTGGGTGTCCCCGGGATCGCCGTGTTCCTGAACGAGAAGATCCAGGTGCGAGGGTGTCCCTTCAGCCTGGGCGCCCCCTGCCAGGCAAACCGGACCGTTCTGATCCCCATGTCGGGCGGGGGATCGCCCAGCAGCTTGCCCATGGTCACGTAGGCTCCGGCGAACGAGCCGAGGGCGACGAGGCCGCCCAGGAAGGTGGCGATGATCAGCCACCAGATGACTCGATTCATCTTTGGCTCCCGCTCGGCTGAAGGGGAAGGCGCGCCTCGGATCCGGCACGGACCGGGGCTGCGTGAACCATGGCTGCGCCGGTGGGGGCCGACAAGCGCGAGGTCGTCGAGGAGACCTGACGATTCTGGCCGAGGACTGATCAGGGAAGCGCAAGAAAGAGGGCTGGCGCGCGGTGGGGACTCCCCCCCACAGGGCGCTCCGGTGGTGACCCACCGTGGTACGGCGGGGAGATTCACCGTGTCACGCGCGCCGCCCAACTGCGCGGAACCGAGCGCGGCTCCTGCTGGCCGCCAGCTCGCCGACCCTCATCGGTCCTCCGAAAGCCATCCGCAGGGCACTACCCTTTCCCGTCCCGCAGCCCCGCAGAGCCCGGATCGTCCCCTGACCCTACCGCCGAGCCGTCCATGTCGGCATTGAACGCATCGTGCCGCAGGGGCGAGATTGATCATGCGAGTCAGATGTACAACCTCAGCCGTCAATGAGGCGACCATGGCCGAGAAGATAAAGGTGACCGACCGCGTTCCGACCGAACGGTGGGTGGAGTACTTCGACAAGTTTTCCGACGGTTATCACGGGCGCACCGTGAGCCTGACCGTACTCGACCCCAGCCTCGGCGACGAAGAACTCATTCGGCAGGAGCCGTTGCAGGGCATCGTCTATGATCCGGTCGGGAAGGGGGACGACATGGTGATCGAGACCGGCCAGGACACCGTGGAGTACCGCCACATCGTCCGTGCGCCACGGGAGGTCTGGGTCGCGCGCGACACCGCGGGTGCCGTCATCGCGATGCGCATCGACGCCTCCGATGGCTCGGCGACCCTGGTCGGGCTCGCGCCCTGAGGCCTGCGCTCCTCCTCGCGACCGGCCTCTCGGCGTGGCTGCTCGCCGCGCTCAGTCGCTACGGCTATCCGGCCGTCGCGGTCGGCGTGTTTCTCGAGAACCTCGGCCTGCCGGTGCCGGGGGAGACCATGCTGATCACCGCGGCCGGATTGGCCGAGCAGGGCAGGCTCAGCCTGCCCCTCGTCTTTCTGATCGGTGCCGCCGCTGCCATTCTGGGTGACAATTGCGGGTTCATCATCGGGCGCGCAGGCGGGCGTCGAGTGCTGACGGGCTGGTTTCCCCGCCTGCTGAGCCCGGAGCGAGTGGCCCGGGTCGACGGCTTCTTCCAGCGATACGGCGCCGGCGCGGTGTTCCTGGCGCGATTCATCTCCGGCGTCCGCGTGATCGCCGCGATCGTCGCCGGGTCGTCTACGATGGCGTGGCGTCGATTCCTGATCGCCAACGGCCTGGGAGGGATCGTCTGGGCCGCCGTCGTGTGCGCCGTCGGCTATTACGGCGCGGCGCTTGGCGCCCGGCTGTTGCCTCCACTCGGAACCTTCCACCGATGGCTGTGGGCGCTGTTGGTGACGATTGCCTTGCCGGCGCTGGCGATCGCCTGGCTCCGGCGCCGCCGGCCCGGCGCCGGGCGCGCTCCGCCGCGCCAGGCGGGTACATGAGTCGGGCGATGCTCTGCGTCATCAGCGGGTGGGTCATCCGGCAGGCCATCGCTGGTGTACGTGCCGCAACACTGCGGCGCGGCCCTGTCCCGCACCTGGGGGGCGGATCACCGAACCGATGGGGGCGCACCTCCGGGCGGCATTCGCGGAGGACTGGCACGTCGGTTGGCTGATTCGCTCCTCTCTGCGTGACGACTCCCTTTCGTCCCCCGTCCCCTGCGGCTAATGTAGACCTGGCTGGCAGAGCGCGACCCGCCTGTGGTGCGCGGCGGGGGCCTTGTCGCGCGGGGCGGTCCGGCTCCGCGAGTCGAAGGCACGAGTGAACCTGCCCGTGTGCGGGGGGCGGCGTTCGTTCGTGCCTTCTCGTTTTGCATGGAGGAGACCCTTGGCCCTGACGGCCGGCGGGATCCGCGGTCGCATGCTTCGCCTGAGCCGCACGCCGTTCCTGATGGGGGAGGGCGTCGGCCTCGCGCTCATCGTGATGGGCGGGCTGGGCTGCCTCGGGTGGCTGCTGCGGGTGCCGCTCTTCGTGCAGCCGTCGCCCGATTCGCCGCCCCTGCTTGCCAACACGGCGATCGCGCTCGTGTCCTCCGGGGTGGGCCTCTACGGCCTGGTGCGCGGCCGGCGTGCGTGGGCCGTTGGCGGGGCGCTCGTGGCCGGGGCGATCGGCGGCGTCGCCCTGGCGCAGTACCTGACGGGCTACGACCTCGGCATCGACCGGCTGCTCTTCCGCAGCGTGCCGGGGCTCGAGGTTCCGCCCGGGTTCCGCCCGCGGATGCCGGTCTCCACGGCCCTCGGGCTCGCGCTCGCCGGCCTCGCGGTGCTGGCGCTCGCGATGCGCCACCGGGACATGGGACGGCTCATCGCCGGCGTGCTGGGCTCGGTGATGCTCGCCCTCTTCGCCAGCATCTTCCTCGGCCGGATCACGGGTCTGCTCGACGGCGTGCAGTTCGGTCTGCTCGTCGGCACCTCGCTCCAGGGCGGGATCGGCTTCCTGCTGCTGGGCATCACGCTGCTCACCCTGGCCTGGACGGGCGAGACGTCGCCGGGCCTGGTGCCCCGGTGGCTGCCGTTCTCGGTGTTCCTCGCGAGCCTCGTGACGGTCCTGTTCCTGTGGAAAGCCCTGGTGAATCGCGAACGCGACGCGCTGAAGAAACAGGTGGCGCTGGCCTCCGCATCGGGCCGGCAGGACGTGCTGCGCCAGACCAGCATGGTGCTGCGCACCATCCGCCGGGTCGCCGTGTTCACGGCGACCTTCGACGGATTGGTGGCCACCTGGGTACGCGACGTGGGCACGCTGCCGCCCGACATCGATGGTCTCGAGGCCGTCGTATGGGCGGACGATGCCGGCTTCATGCAGGCCATGGTGCCGGCCAACGCCGACGCGAGCAAGCTCCTGGGCGAAATCCGCTGGCGGAGACCCGAAGCGGACTCGAGCGGCAACGACATCCAGGTCTACTCGCTGCGGCTCAGGCCGGGCTTCTTCGGCGCGCGGGTCCCGGTCTGTCGCCCGCCGGGCTGCACCGGCCAGATCGTGGCGCTGTTCGACGCCGCGAAGCTGCTGAGCCCCGAGCTGGCCGACACGAACGCGGGCTACCACTACGCGATCGCGTTCGCGGGGCGCACGCTCTATCGCACGGCCGCACCGGAGCCGGACCTCATGCGATGGGCCCAGCGCTCATCGGTGGCGGTGAGCGGCACCCAATGGAAGCTCGACGTCTGGCCGGCCCGCGACACGCTGCTGCGTGCGCGTTCCACGCTCCCCGAGGTCGTGCTGGTGCTGGGGCTCGTGGTGACAGGGCTGATGCCGGTGACGCTCCGGCTGGCACAGACCAACTGGGATGCGGCGCGACGGGCGGAGCGTGCCCGGTTGAGCCTCGCGCTCGAGCGCGCCACCGACGGGATCTGGGAATGGGACGTGCCCGGCGGCCAGGTGGTGCGGAGTGCCGGCCTGTGGCGTCACCTGGAGTACGACCCCGACGTCATGGGCACGCGGGTGGAAGCGTGGACCTCGCTGATCCATCCGGAAGATGAGGCGAAGGTTCGGGCCGCGATGGCCGCCCACCTGGCCGGCCGGACCGAGACGTTCGAGGCCGAGTACCGTATCCGGAACGCCCGGGGCGGATGGCACCACATCGTCGACCGCGGCCGCGCCGTGCAGCGCGCGCCCTCGGGCGACGCGCTCCGTGTGCTCGGCATCACCGCCGACGTCACCGATCGCAAGCGGGCCGACGAGGCGCGCGAGGCCAGCGAACGCCGCTTCCGCGCGATGTTCGACAGCGCGCTCCAGTTCCAGGCGCTGCTCGACCTCGATGGCCGCTTCCTCGAGGTCAATCGGACCGCGCTCGAGTTCGCCGGCGTCAGGCTCGAGGACGTGCGCGGCCGGCCGGTCTGGGACGCGCCCTGGTGGGTGCAGACCCCCGAGGCGCGGGCCCGGCTCCAGCAGGCCTGCCAGGACGCGACGGCCGGCCGAACCGTGCGCTACGAAGTGGAGACCGTCGGCAAGGACGGCCGGCCCGGGATCGTGGACTTCTCACTGCGCCCCGTGCTCGACGCCGATGGTCGGGTGGCCCAGCTCCTCGCGGAGGGGCGCGACGTGACCGATCGCAAGCGGGCCGAAGCGGCGCTCCGCGAGGTGGGAACGCTGAGCACCATGGGCCGGCTCGCCGCGCGCGTGGCCCACGAGATCAATAATCCCCTCGCGGGAATCCAGAACGCATTCCTGCTCGTGAAGGACGCTATCCCGCCCGATCACCGGCACGCCGCGTACGTCGGCGCGATCGAGCGCGAGATCAGCCGTATCGCGGCAGTGACGCGGCAACTCTACGAGACCTATCGGCCGGAGGAGGACGGCAAGGGCGCGGCGTCGGTGCACATGGTCGTGGGTGACGCGGTCACCTTCCTCGGCCAGGTCAACCGCGGCACCCAGGTGCGCATCGAGACCGACCTGGCCCGCGCCCCCGCATCGGTCCCGGTGCCCGACGCGCTCCTGCGGCAGGCGGTCTACAATCTGGTGCAGAACGCGGTCGAGGCCTCGCCGCCCGGCGGCGTGGTGCGCGTGAGCGCACGCACCGAGGACGGCATATTCATCCTGGGTGTCCGGGACGAAGGGCCCGGCGTGCCCGCGGAGATGCGGGAGCGCATCTTCGAGGAAGGCTTCACCACCAAGGGGTCGGGCGTAAAGACGGGCGGCATGGGCATCGGGCTCACCCTGGTGCGCCGCTCGGTCGAGGCCCTGGGCGGCCGCATCGACATCGTCGACCCCGCGGGCGGCGGTACGGAGTTTGTCGTCCGCCTTCCGCTTCATCCGATCGCATCCGGAGACCGCGCATGACGCGCCGTGGCCGCATCCTCATGGCCGACGACGAGCCGACGTTCCTCAGCTCCACCGCGGACCTCCTGCGCGCCAGAGGGTTCGAGGTGGACACCGTGCCCGACGGACCGTCCGCGCTCCAGGCCGTGATGGAACGTCCGTACGACCTCCTCATCTCCGACCTCGAGATGCCGGGCAACGCCGATCTCGACCTGGTGCGCCAGATCGAAGCGGCGAAGGGCGGCCTGCCGGTGATCATCCTGACCGGGTTCCCGTCGGTGCGCTCCGCCATCGCCTGCGTGGAGCTGCCGGTGGCCGCGTATCTGGTCAAGCCGGTGCAATTCGATGAGCTCCTGGAGCGGGTGACCGGCGCCGTCGCACGATTCCGGAGCTACCAGGCCATGCAGAGCGCCGAGCAGCGCCTGAAGGAGTGGCGCAAGGATCTGGCGCATCTCTCCCAGGCCGCGACCACCGGCGCCAACGGTGTGGATGTGTTTCTCGCCCTCACGCTGCGCAACGTGATGGGGTCGCTCACCGACCTCGAGCAGCTCGGCCGCGCGCTCTCCGGCAGGGCCGTGGGCGAGAGTCCGTGCCAGTTGATGAACTGCCCCCGCGGTGCCCAGCTTCAGGAGGCGGTAAAGGAGACGGTGCGGGTGCTGGAGGAGACCAAGCACGCGTTCAAGTCGAAGCAGCTGGGAGAACTGCGGCAGCGTCTGGAGCTGCTGCTGGAGCATGTGTAGCTGTTGCCAGGCTGGGGCGGGGCCGCGGCCGACCTGGTGATCGGGCACCGGCCACCGGCGATGTACCGCCCTCTTGCCCATCCCCTGACCGACGGTTAGACTGGTCGAGGACGGTCACAGGCCATCAGCACCGGCCCACCTTGTCGAGCGAAGCATCGGCTTCGCCAGTCGAAGGCGCAGACACGAGCCCCGCACGGGGATGGCGTTTGCGCCTGTCGTGTTTTCTACCCGGCCGAGCGCGGAACAGGCGCCGCCGGTTGCGAGATGGTTCCCGCCATGACGTGAGCGGGAACGCAGGCGGCAGGTTGCGACAGCACACGAGGCCCGGTGCCAGACCGGGTCGCCTTGTCGGACGAGACACCGGTCTCGCCAGTCGAAGGCGCGGAAGCGGCTCCTTTCGGGGAGCGGGCGACCGCGCCTTGTGCGTTTCGGTGGGCCGTTGCCTGAACCCCTCCCCGATGACGCATGGAGGCTCCGATGAACCAGCATCAGCTCGAGGGCGCCTGGAGGCAGGCGCGAGGCATGATCCGGGAAACCTGGGCGCGGTTCCGCAACGATGATGTCGGAGTCATGCTCGGCAAGCGCGATCGGCTCGTCGGCTTGCTGCAGCGCACGTGGGGCGCGGCGCGCACCGAGGTCGAACGGCGGCTGGCAGTTTCCGGACACGGGGCGTGGTCCCGACTGCGGGTGGCGAAATGAGCCACCGGCCGGGACTTCCTGGAGGGTATCGATATGCTGCGCTGGTCACTGGCATTCCTGGTCCTCGCGATCATCGCCGCGCTGTTCGGATTCGGCGGCGTGGCGGCTACCTCGGCGCAGTTCGCGAGGGTGGTGTTCTACCTGTTTGTGGTCGTCTTCCTGGTGAGCCTTCTGATCGGGCTGTTCACGGGCAAGAAGCCTGTCGGGTGAGCGGGCTCGGGGATGCGGCGCCAACACGGGTTACCGCAGAGGAGGGGAGACGAACGATATGACGAGGCTCATGACGCGATCGGAAGAGAAATTCGCCAGGGCGCTGGAAGCGACCTACGTCGATGAACGCGAGGCGCTGGAGTCCTTGCCGGAAATGATCGCGGCATCGGACTCGGTGGTGCTGCGCCGCGCGCTGCGGCGACTGGTGATGCCCACCACGCTCAGGCTCCTCCGGCTCAAGACGATCCTCGGCGAGCTGGGGCTGCGCCCCGGGCCGAGCCCGGAAGGGCATCGCCGCACGTTCGATCAGCTTGACGCGCGCGATCCGGCGATGCTCGAGATCATGCTCCACCTCGTGAGTCGCCGGGTGTCGTCCTACGGTCGGGCGAAGACCTGCGCCGACGAGGCCGACCTGGTCGACGTCGCCGCCACGCTGGCGGCCAGCCTCGACGAGGTGATGGCGGAGGGCCGTCTGATGGAGGCCGTGCTGGCGCCGGCCATGGGACTGCCAGCGCGGCACGGCACAACGCACGGTCCGTCGCTCACGCGCTAGCGCCTCCGCTCCGCATCTCAACGATGCCCCGGGCGCCGTCAGGCGTCCGGGGCGTAGTTGCGGTAGGGCTCGGTCTGGAACGTGGATCGCTCGGGACCGCGCGCGAAAACGTGGACCAGCTCGATCTCGTCTCCCTTGCGCGTCACGCGGGTCTCGAGCAGCTCCACCGCGGGGTCGTCACCCAGACCGAGGGCGTTGAGGCGTTGGGCCTCATGGTAGCAGACGGCGCCGGGCGTGGGCGCGGGCCGCGGATAGGCCCCTTCGTGGTGCGCCACCAGCGCCCGCCAGTGCTCTTCGCCGGCGCGCTCGACGGCGGCGCGGACCTGGGCCGCGGCGATCGGCATCAGCCGTCCCCCGCTTCCAGCAATGCCCTGGCCTCCTCGGCATCCTCCGTGCGCACCTCGAGGCGACTCTGCGATTGATATGGCAGGGAGGGGAGCATGCCGCCGGCATCGTCCCGGAGGATGACGGCGGGAATGCCGTTGGCCTCGAGGACCGATCGGGCCAGCTCGGCATCGAGCTCGCTGATGAACCGGCGGATGACGACCGTGTCGTTGGCCATGATTCCTCTCCTCCGCATGCTCCGGCTGGTGCACTGGTTCCGTTCCCGCTGCGCTGCCTCCCATACATGGCCAGGCGCCGTAGCGCCGCCCGGGGCTGCACGAGACTAATCGGTGACCGCTCCCAGGCTTGCGCTGGACACTTGCCGGGCATACTTGGCCAGCACCCCCCGGGTATAGCGGGGCGGAGGAGGCGACCACGCCGCCCGCCGTCGAGCCAGCTCGTCCTCGCTGATCTCGAGCGTCAGCTGCCGCCGCTCGGCGTCGATGGTGATGCGGTCGCCCTCCCGGACGAGCGCGATGGGCCCGCCCGACTGCGCTTCCGGCGACACGTGTCCCACGACCATGCCGTGCGTGCCGCCGGAGAATCGTCCGTCGGTGATGAGGCCGACGGCGTCGCCCAGGCCGGCACCGATGATGGCGGACGTGGGCGACAGCATCTCGCGCATCCCCGGCCCGCCCTTGGGCCCCTCGTAGCGGATGACGATCACGTCACCCGCGGTGATCCTGCCGGCGAGGATCGCGGCGAGACAGGCTTCTTCGGACTCGAAGACGCGGGCCGGCCCGCTCATGCGGAGTGTCTTCACCCCGGTGATCTTCGCGACGGCGCCCTCGGGCGCAAGGTTGCCGCGGAGGATGGCGAGGTGTCCCTGCGGATGGATCGGGCGCGACCACGGCCGGATGACCTCCTGGTCTGCCCGCGGCTGCTCGGGGACGTGCGCCAGTTCCTCCGCGATGGTCCGGCCCGTGATCGACCGGGCGCCACCGTGCAGGAGGCCACGGGCCAGCAGCATCTTCATCACCTGCGGGATGCCGCCCGCCCGGTGGAGATCGGTCGCGACGAACCGGCCCGCGGGCTTGAGGTCGCAGAGGACCGGCACCCGCGCGCGCATCGCCTCGAAATCGTCCAGGGCGAGCGGCACCTCAGCGGCGTGAGCCATGGCCAGGAGGTGGAGCACCGCGTTGGTCGAGCCGCCGATGGCGAGGCACACGGCGATGCCGTTCTCGAAGGCCTGCCGCGTGAGGATCTGCCGCGGCAGGAGCTCGGCGCCGATGGCGCGGACCAGGACTTCGGCCGATTGCCCCGCGCTGTCTTCCTTCTCGTGATCCTCCGCCGCCATGGTGGATGAGCCCGGCAGGCTCAGGCCCATGGCCTCGATGATCGCCGACATCGTGTTGGCCGTGTACATGCCGCCGCACGATCCCGTGCCCGGGCAGGCATGCCGCTCCACGGCCAGCAGTTGCGCCTCATCGATCCGGCCCGCGCTGTACTCGCCCACCGCCTCGAAGGCGCTCACCACCGTGAGATCCCGGCCGTCGAGCCGGCCGGGCTTGATGGTGCCGCCGTAGACGAAAATGGCCGGGATGTTCATCCGGGCGATGGCGATCATGGCGCCCGGCATGTTCTTGTCGCACCCGCCGATCGCGATCAGGCCGTCCATGCTCGCGGCGTTGCAGGCGGTCTCGATCGCGTCGGCGATGACCTCGCGCGAGACCAGCGAGTACTTCATTCCCTCGGTGCCCATCGAGATGCCGTCGCTCACGGTGATGGTACCGAAGAGCTGCGGCATGCCCCCCGCGGCGCGCACTGCGGCTTCCGCCCGGCGGGCCAGGGCGTCGAGCCCCGCGTTGCAGGGCGTGATGGTGCTGAAGCCGTTCGCGATGCCGACGATCGGCTTGGCGAAATCCGCGTCGCCAAAGCCCACCGCGCGCAGCATGGCGCGGTTGGGGGAGCGCTGGACGCCCTGGGTGACGATCGAACTGCGGAGCGGCATGGGAGAACCGGGGTAATGGGTCGCTGCGACGAGACTGCGGAGACCGCGGCCGACAGCGCGGCGCACCGCTCTCTCCGGAGCCGGTTTGGCCTCCCCACCAATCTAGAACAAGCGCGTCAGCGTGTAGAGGACCAGCCCCGCCAGCCCGCCCACCAGCGTGCCGTTGAGCCGGATGAACTGCAGGTCCCGGCCGACGGCCAGCTCGAGCCGCCGTGACGCCAGTTCGGGGTCCCAGTCGCGCACGGTGGCGGCGATGAGGCCGGCCACTTCCTCGCGGTGCTGCTCGACCACGGAGGCGACCACGTCCGCGACGAACCGGTTGACCTCCTCGCGCAGCGGCGCGTTCTCCAGCAGCGATTCCCCGAGCCCTACCATCGCCGCCTCGAGCGGCTCGAGTGACGAGCTCTCGGGCGATTCACGGTAGCGTGCGGCGGCGCGTCGCGCCTGCTCCCACAATGCGGACGCCAGACCGTCCACGAGCGGGTGGCCGAGGAGGTCCCGCTTGAGGACCTCGGCGCGGGCAATGACCTCGGGGGACGTCTTGAGCCGCTCGATGAAGTCGCGCAACGCCTCATCGAAGCGGTCCCGCATCGGATGCCGGGGATCGGCGCGGACCTCGGCGAGGTAGCCCTGGACCCCTGCCACGATGCGGTCGGCCACGGCGTCCGTCACCGTCC
Organism: Gemmatimonadota bacterium; assembly: GCA_049323575.1. Taxonomy (GTDB): domain Bacteria; phylum Gemmatimonadota; class Gemmatimonadetes; order Gemmatimonadales; family GWC2-71-9; genus JBMOPM01. The sequence continues at coordinate 30,589 of JBMOPM010000205.1, forward strand.
CCGGCAGCCAGCGCGGGCTCTCCCGGCGCACCCGCGCCCGGATGGTGTCGCGGCCTCCCTCCACCGTGCTGGCGACCAGCCGCACCGCTTCGTTCAGCAGCTCCTGGTGGCGGTTGCCGGCGGCGACGATCGCGAGCACATCGCCCAGCAGCGGCGCGAGCGGCACGCGCTCGAGCCGACCCACCGCGCTCTGGTGCACCAGCTCCTTCACCTCCGCTTCGGGCAGCAGTTCCACCGCGCGGGCGAGCCCGATGGCGACCTTCCTGGCGACGACGCGTGCGTGCTCGGGATCGCGAAGCCACCGCCCGGTCCGCTCCGCCGGCTGCAGCGCGGCCAGTCGATCCGCGAGCACCGCCCGCGACAGGAAATGGTCCTGCACGAACTTCCCCAGCACGCGCCCGATCCGCTCCTTCTGGGTCGGGATGATCGCGGTGTGCGGGATCGGAAGCCCGAGCGGCCGGCGGAACAGCGCGGTGACCGCGAACCAGTCGGCGATGCCGCCCACGAGCGACGCCTCGGCAGTGGCCCGCACGTAGGCCAGCCACGGACAGGCGGCTTCGAACGACCGGGAGACGAGGAATACCAGCAGTGCCAGCACCAGCAGGCCGGTCGCCGCCAGCTTCATCCGCCGGAGCGCAGCCTGCCGGGCGAGTTCGTCGTTGGGAAGGTTGCCGGCCATGAATCCGCGTGCGAGAGGGACGGTGCCGACTGGAATGTAGCGACGCCAAGAGCCCTCCGGGCGGCACCGCCCGGCGGGCCTCGACGTGCTGTCGTGCCGGCGTCAGACCGGTCTCACGCGCTGGCCGCCTTCAATGCCGCTTGCTGCACCTCGTCAGCGGTGACGGGCGTGAGGGCGGCGTTGTCCAGCTCACCCGTACGGATGCGGATCACCCGTTCGATCGGCTGGATGAAGATCTTGCCGTCACCCACTTCCCCGGTACGGGCGGCGGAGATGATGGCGTGGATCGTCGGTTCCACGAACGGTTCCGAGCAGGCCATTTCGATCTTCACCTTGTCGCGGAACTCGCGCAGGACGCTGGACGCGCGGTAGTGTTCGACCACTTCCCGCTCACCGCCGTGCCCGCTCACCCGGGTGATGGTCATGCCGGTGACGCCCGCCCGGAAGAGGGCTTCCTTCACGGCGGGCAGCCGTTCGGGACGGATGATGCAGGTGACGAGCTTCATGGATTCTCCTCAGAACGTTCGAATGACGCTGGCCGCTCCCGCTTCCGCCTACGTGGCGCCGATGAGGGCCGGGGTGACGGCGGCCTCGTCCCGTTCCCCGGTGCGGATCCGGTGGACCTGCTCCACATCGAGCACGAAGACCTTGCCATCGCCCACCTCGCCGGTCCGGGCGCTCTTCAGGATGGCGTTGACCGTGATGTCCACGAACGGGTCGGAGACACCGATCTCGAGCCGCACCTTTTCCTGCAGGTTGATCTTCACGGTGGCGCCTCGATAGGTCTCCACCCGGTCGGTCTCCCCTCCGTGCCCCAGCACGCGGGAGACGGTAAGGCCACGTACGTCGGCGCGGTAGAGCGCCTCCAGGACCTCGTTGAGGAGGTCGGGCCTGATGATCGCCACGATGAGCTTCATGATCTCTCCCTGGCGTCAGCGCGCCGTGACCTGCGGGGTGAGCGCGGCGCCGACCGGCGTGCCGGCCGGGGCGCCGTCGGAGACGACGAGGATCGACCCCTCGCCGCTGGCGTAGGCCTCTTCGCCGTGCTGGCTCACATCCATCCCCACGCCCTCGGTCCGGTAGGTGGTCCGGAGGGTGGTGACCAGGCTGAGACCCTTGAGGATCAGGAACGTCATCACGGCGGCGTATATCATCGCGCTGGCCGCTCCGAGAGCCTGGAGCCCCACCTGGCCCGGATGGTCGGCCAGCAGGCCATCGCCGCCCGCGGGATTCCATACCTTCGACGCCAGAACACCGGTGAGCAGCGCGCCTGTCAAGCCGCCGATGCCGTGGCCCGCGAACACGTCCAGCGAGTCGTCGAGCCGGGTCCGGGACCGCGCCACGATCGCAAAATAGCTGGGAAACGCCGCAACCGCGCCTACCAGCAAGGCACTCATCGGGCTCACGAAGCCGGCCGCCGGCGTGATGGCCACGAGGCCCACCACGATGGCCGTGGCCCCGCCCACCGCCGTGGCGTGGCCGGCCCGGACGTAGTCCAGCACCACCCAGACCACCAGCGTCGCCGCGGGGGCGAGGAAGGTATTGGTGAAGGCGAGCGCGGCCAGCTCATTCGCGCCGAGCGCACTGCCGCCGTTGAAGCCGAACCAGCCGAACCACAGCAGGCCCGCGCCGAGGAGAACGAACGGCACGTTGTGGGGCAGGATCGCCTGGCGGCCGTAGTCCTTGCGCGGTCCCAGCACCGTCGCCGCCACCAGCGCCGAGGTGCCGGCGTTGATGTGCACCACGGTGCCGCCCGCGAAATCCAGGACGCCCCGTGTCATGAGCCAGCCGCCGCCCCAGACCCAGTGGGCGATTGGCGCGTACACCAGCAGCGTCCACAGGATGATGAAGGCGAGATACGGCCCGAACCGCATCCGCTCCACCACCGCCCCCGAGATGAGCGCCGCCGTGATGATGGCGAAGGTGGCCTGATATCCCATGAAGAGGACGTGGGGGATGGTTCCCTTCGCCTCGGTGCCGACCCCGCTCAGCAGGGCGTTCGCGGTTCCGCCGATGAACCGATTGCCCTCGGCAAAGGCCAGGCTGTAGGCAACCAGCGCCCACACCACGCCCACGACGCCGAGCGCCGCGAAGCTCATCATCATCGTGTTGAGCGAGTTCTTGGTCCGCACCAGACCGCCGTAGAAGAAAGCCAGCGCCGGTGTCATGAGGAGCACGAGCGCGGTCGATACCAGCATCCATGCGGTGTCCGCCGGCACGACACCGGGGGCCGTGTCTTGCAGGGTGAGGAGCAGGCTGAGTCGGGTCACCGGATCCCTCGGCGTCTCGGGTGGTCGTCGGGTGCGGCGCGCGGCTACGCGTCGTAGTAGAGGAAGAACTCGTACGGGTGGGGCCGGACGTTGACCGCGATCGCGCTCGCCCGCTTCATGGCGATCCAGGTGTCGATCACGTCCCGGGTGAACACGTCCCCCTCGAGCAGGAACGCATGATCGTTCTCGAGCGCGTCGAGGGCCTCGCCCAGGGAGCCGGGCACGGTCCCGATGCTCGCCTTGCGGTCGGCGGATAGCTCGAAGAGGTCCTCGTCGATCGGGGCCGGCGGCTCCAGCTTGCGCTTGATGCCGTCGAGTCCGGCCATGAGCATGGCGGCGAACGCGAGGTACGGGTTGGTCGTCCCATCCGGGGCCCGGAACTCCACCCGCTTCTGCTTCGGGTTGGAGGAGTACATCGGAATCCGGCAGATGGCCGAGCGATTCCGCGCCGAGTAGATCAGGTTGACCGGCGCCTCGAACCCGGGGACCAGGCGGCGATAGCTGTTCGTGGTGGGCGCGCAGATGGCGAGCAGCGCCGGGGCGTGCGCGATGAGCCCGCCGATGTAATGGCGCGCGAGCTCCGAGAACAGCGCGTAGCCCTGCGGGTCGAAGAAGAGGGGCTGGTCGTTCTGCCACAGCGACTGGTGCACGTGCATGCCCGAGCCGTTGTCACCGAAGATCGGCTTCGGCATGAACGTGGCCGTGTACCCCAGCGCGTGGCACACGTTCTTCACGACGTACTTGTAGATCAGCAGCCGGTCGGCGGTCTCGACCAGCGTGCCGAACCGGAAGTCGATCTCGGCCTGACCCGCGGTCGCCACCTCATGGTGCTGTACCTCGACCGGAACCCCCGCCTCGATGAGCGCGAGCATGATCTTCGAGCGCACGTCCTGCAGCCGGTCGGTTGGCGGCACCGGGAAATAGCCCTCCTTGTGCCGCGGGCGGTGGCCGAGGTTGGGCGTACCGTTCGCTCCGGAGTTCCACACCCCCTCCTCCGAGTCGATGTGGTAGTAGCCCTCGTTCGCGCTCTGGTCGAAGCGAACCGAGTTGAAGATGAAGAACTCGGCCTCCGGTCCCCAGTACGACGTCGTCGCGATGCCCGTTGTCTTGAGATACTCCTCGGCCTTGAAGCCGATGAAGCGCGGGTCGCGCGAGTAGGGCTCCAGCGTGATCGGGTCGTACACGTCGCAGATGAGCGAGAGCGTGGGCACGCTGAGCACGGGATCCACGAAAGCCGTCGACGGGTCCGGCATGAGCAGCATGTCGCTCTCGTTGATCGCCTGAAATCCGCGGATCGACGACCCGTCGAAGCCCAGGCCTTCGCGGAACATGTCCGCGTCCAGCGCGGCGGCGGGGATGGAGAAGTGCTGCCAGGTGCCCGGCAGGTCGCAGAACTTCACGTCCACGACCTGGATCCCCTTGTCCCTGATCAACCTGAGGAGCTGCTCGACGTCGCTCGACGTCGCGCTGCGCGGCCGCCTGGCCGTTGCCGTCGGTGTCATGATCGCGGTCTCCCTGGAGGGTGTATGCCCCAGCCACGCCACCATCAGAACGCGCCTCCGGCGCGGTGGCGAGCGCACGAGGCGTAGGCGATCGCGATCGATCCGCTTGGCGTTCGCTCGCGAGCGCGGGGGGCCGGCCCGACGGGTGCTCCGGGGCCAAGTCCCTGATGGACATTGTACACCATGGGGCATTGGTGTGTCAATAGATATATGCAGAATATGCAAAAAGAGAAAGACAAACTGTCGTAAAATGGCGCTATGCGAAACCTGTGACTGGACAAATTGGATTAATTGACACATATTAGCATTCAAAAGTGCACTAAGACCTATTGTAATGCCTGTTGACGGCGCCAGATCCGTTTCTGACGCCATCTGTTTGTGGAATGCGTCATATCAGGCACAAATCATGAATAGAATATGCATTGACAGCCGGATAGATGGGTTGTATGCCATGCAAACTTTGCATAAGTGATTCCATCAGAGTGACAAGTTGCTAGTGCCATATCGGCCGCATAAGGGACGCTGCGCGGGGCTCGTTGGCCGCCGAAACTCGACCCCCCCCTCGGCCGACCCGGCGCCTTCGCGCCCGGCCCCGTTGGACCATGTAGGGCGACCGAACGCCTCGTTCCCCAGCGCCCCCACAGGTCGAGCCTGCACCCGCGGGGGCGCCGTGACGTGTGACCCGGCCGCCTCGTTCCCTTCCCCGCACGCGGAGGAGCTGCCATGCGCCGATCCACCCGCCATCGCCTCGCTGTCCTCACCATCGCCACGCTGGCCGGCCTCGATCTCGCTGCCCAGGACAGTCTCCCGGCGGACACGACCAGGCCCGCCCCCGCGGCGGCCGACGAGCAGCCGAAGGTCAAGGTCTCCGGCTATGCGAGCACGGCATACACCGTGTCGACCCGGTTCAAGCCGCTGCCCGATGCCAGCCGGCAGATCGTGGGACGGTTCTACGACCGCTTCCATGACCAGCTGACCTTCAACGCCGTGAGCGTGACGGTCGAACTCCCGGTGGCCACGAGCCGACGGTCGGCCGGCTTCAAGGCGCAGGTGATCGCCGGCCAGAACGCGGCGTTGCTGCACTCGTCGGGTCTCTCGTTCGGCGACCAGGGTGACATCCCCCAGGCGTTCGTGACGCTCAACATCCCGCTCGAGGGCGGCGACGATCACTGGATGCAGATCAAGGTCGGCAAGATGTGGACGCTGATGGGTGTGGAGGTGCTCGATGATCCGGCGAACCCCAACGTGTCCGTGGGCAACCAGTTCATCTATCTGGAAAACCTGACCAACGAGGCGCTGGGCCTCGACTTCAGGTTCGGTTCCGCGCTGGATGTCGAACTGCGGCTGATGAACGGCTGGGACGTCGTGCAGGAGACCAACCGGGGGAAATCCGTCGTGGCCCGCCTGGGTGTCACCCCCAGCGAGAAGGTGGGGCTGGGGTTCCTCGGCTTCTACGGGCCGGAGCAGGCCGGCACCACCGGCAGCAAGCGCTATGGCGGGCAGTTCGTAGGCACGTTCAAGCTCGCCGCGCCGACCACGCTCTACGTACAGGCCGACTACGGCACCGAGTCACATCTGCTTGCCAACGATGCGACCGCCGCATGGTGGGGCATCGGCGCCTGGCTGACGCAGGACCTCGGGGCCGGATTCACGCTCGCGCTCCGGGCGGACTACACTGACGACCAGCACGGTGTGCGGACGTCGGGCGTCCTGGGCTATCCGAGCGCCCCGGGGCGCAGGATCGGCAGCACCACCGCCACACTCAACGTGAAGGCATGGAGGGGCGCGCTCGTGCGGCCGGAACTGCGCTACGATTTCTCCAACCGGAAGGACTACGGTGCGCCGGCCAACCCCGGCAAGGATCAGTTCACGGTTGCACTGGGTGTGGCGCATGTGATGTAACCTGGCGGTACGGGCCGCCAGGCGGGGGGTGATTCGGGCCGCGCGAGGGCGGCAGTTCCATGTATGCCGCGGTCTCACGCGCCACGTCCTCGCCGAGGAGACGCGCCACGACGTGCAGGCTCATGTCGATGCCGGCGGCGACGCCGGCCGACAGCACCACCTTGCCGTTGTCCACGACGCGCTGGTCCGGTTCGATCCGTGCGGCCGGCGCCGTCTGGCGCAGCAGATCGAGCGCCAGGTGGTGGGTGGTGGCCCGGAGGCCGTCGAGCAGGCCGGCCTTGCCGAGCAGCAGGGCGCCGGTGCACACCGAGAGGACCAGCTCGACCGCCTTGGCGCGTTCGGCAATCCATGCGACGAGGGGCGCGTTGTCGACCTCGCGCCGCGTGCCCATGCCGCCCGGGACGAGCAGGATGTCGAGTGGCGGGCAGGAAGCGGTGGTGTGATCCGGCAGGATGCGCAGTCCGTTCCGCGCGACCACCGGCCGGTTCTCCTCCGCGATCATCCGCACGGCGAAGGGCTTCAGTCCCCGAGTGGCGCCTGCCACCGAGAAGACTTCGAACGGACCGCACGCGTCGAGGACGTCGACGTCGTCGAAGAGCAGGATGCCAATGGTGCGTCCAGCCGCGGTCATCGCTTCTTCACCTGCTCCGCCGCCCGCACGGCGTCGAAGCCGAACTTCCCCCGCACCCGGTCCAGCGCGCGCGCCAGGTTCCGCAGCCGCTGTCGCTCGGGAGGCTCGAAGAGGTCCGGTTCCACCGCGTCGTCCAGCTGGCCCGCGGCCACGCCGATGAGCCGGACGCCCTTGCCCCGGCGCTCCACATGAGGCCACTCGGCGCGGAGCAGCGCGCGGGCGGCTTCGCGGATCTCCTGATCGAGATCGGACGGGGCGGGCAGGGTGACCTGGCGGGTGACGGTCTTGAAGTCGCCGTGGCGGAGCTTGAGCGTCACGCGCCGGGCGGACAGCTGCTCGTCCCGGAGCTGTGCCGCCACGCGGGCCACGAGGACGCCGAGGATGCGCTCGAGTTCGGCCCGATCGTGGAGGTCGCGGGACAGCGTGGTCTCGCGACTGATCGATCTGGCGTGCGCCGCCGGCCGGAGCACGGTGCCGCCGTGGCCGTTCGCGCGGAGCTTGAGGAGCTTGGCCTCCTCACCCACCAGGGCCTCGAGCTCCTCGCGCGTCATCCGCTGAATCTGCACGACATCCGTGAGTCCCAGCCTGGCGTAGCGCTGGGCGGTGCGGGGCCCGATCCCCGGCAGGGCCTCGAGCGGCAGGCCGGCCAGGAAGCCGGCCTCCCAGCCGGCCCGGACTTCCATCAAGCCGCGCGGCTTGGCGTAGTCGGACGCCAGTTTGGCCACCATGCGGTTGGGCCCGATGCCCACGCTGCAGTCGAGTCCGCTCCCGGCCTTCACCGCGTCGCGCACCGCTTCCGCGACGGGCAGGAGCGACGCCGGATAGAGGCCCTCCGTTCCGCTGAAGTCCAGATAGGCCTCGTCCAGCGAGGCCATGGCCACGACGGGGGAGAAGCGCTCGAGCACGGCGCGCACCTCGCGCGAGGCCTGCCGGTAGAGCGGGAAGGACCCCTGGAAGAACGTGGCCCCGGGGCACAGCCGCGCCGCCTGGGCGATCGGCATCCCGGAGCGCACGCCGAATTGCCGCGCACCGTAGGACGCCGACTGCACCACGCCGCGCGACGCCCGTCGCCCGCCCACGATCAGCAGGTCGACGTCCCTGAGCTCGGGGTAGTGACGCCGGCACACCTCCACGAAGAAGGCGTCGAGGTCCACATGCATGATGCGGGTACCCATGGCGGAAATCCCGCGGCGCGGCGGCGATTAATCAAGGCCGGGTTGACTCGGCGCCCGCGTGTCGCCTTCATCCCTGCATGAACAGGACTCTACTCACGGCTGGCTTGGCTCTGCTGGCCGGCGCGTCCCCCGCCGTCGCCCAGGCTGGCGCCAAGGTGGCCGTGCTCGATGTGGCTCTCTACAACGCCGGTGCCAACGTGCAGGAGGCCAGCGACTCCGCCAAGCCGGCGCTGTCCACGCAGGTACTGCGCGGCAAGCTGGGCGAGTTGCTCGGGCCGGCGCTGCTCGACTCCGCCGCCGTCGCCCGGCTGGCCGCCTCGGATTCCGCGGCGGCCCTCGCCGGTGGCAAGCCATGCAACGTGATCGTGGCCTGCGTGAAGTATGTGGGCCGGGGCCTCGGCGCCGACTGGGCCGTGATGGCCAAGGTGAGCAAGACCAGCAACCTCATCTGGCTCTTCACGGGGCAGCTCATCGACCTCCACACCGGCGAGATCGTTCTGGATGATTCCACCGAGCTCAAGGGCGATCCCGAGCCCATGGTCCGCGCCGGCACCAGGATCTTCGCGGAGCGTGTGGCGCGCCAGGTGCTGAATCCCCAGTACCGCCGGTCCTAGACGAGATGAATGGCCGTCGCCTTGAAGGTGAGGGCGACGGTTTCGCCGATGTGGAGGCCCAGGTCGTCCACCGAGGCGCTCGTCACCGCCGCGACCAGCGGCCGGCCCACGTCGAGGTGGACCTGGGTGACCGGTCCCATCCGCTCCAGCCGCGTGATGACACCGGTGAGGTGATTGCGCGCCGAGCCGGCGATGGGTGATCGGCTGAGCACGATGTCCTCCGACCGGAGCACCGCGTGCATCGTGCCCTCCCGCTCGGCCACCACGTCGAACGCCAGGCCGTTGCTGGTGAAGCGCGCCGCGAACGGCATGCCGTCGGCCGCACCGGCATCGATGCGCTCCACCGTACCCGCGATCACGTTGCCCGTGCCGATGAACTGTGCGACGAACGCCGAGTTGGGATAGCGGAAGACCTGCTCGGGCGGGCCCTGCTGCACGATGCGCCCGTCGGCGAGCACGGCTACCACGTCGCCCAGGCGCAGCGCGTCATCGAAGTCGTGCGTCACCTGCAGCGTCGTGATGCCTTCGCGTTCGTGCAGGGCCCGGAGCTCGCGGCGGAGCGCGTGGCGGGTGGAGGGATCCACCGCGGCGAACGGCTCGTCCAGCAACAGGATGCTGGGCCGCGGCGCCAGGGCCCGCGCGAGCGCCACGCGCTGCTGCTCGCCGCCCGAGAGGCGGCTCACCCCGCGGTCCAGCAGGTGAGCGATGCCCAGCATCCCGGCCAGCTCCTCGACACGCGACGACTGTTCCGCCGGCGGGATGGCGGCTCGGGCGAGACCGTAGGCGATGTTCTCCCGCACCGAGCAGTGAGGAAAGAGGTGGTAGTGCTGGTAGACGAACCCCACTCGGCGCCGCTCGGGCGGCAGCCGCGTCACCTCCTCGCCGCGGAGCAGGATGCGCCCGCTGCGGATCGGCACGTGGCCTGCCACCGCCTCCAGGAGCGTGGTCTTGCCCGAGCCGGTGGGCCCGATCACGAGGCCATACCCGCCGGCCGGCACCTCGAAATCGATGTCGACGACGTGGAATCCGCCCACGCGCACGGCCAGCCCCTCGAGCCGGATCATCCGGCCGGACTCCTGGGTTGCAGCAGCCGCACGGTGACGAAGACCACGAGCGCCACGAGCAGCAGGATGATCGACGCCGGAATCGCGGCGTCGAGGCCGAAGGCCGTGAAGCGGTCGAAGATCAGGATGCTCGCCACTTTCGGATTGTAGGTGAGAATGACCACCGCGCCGAATTCGCTCACGCTGCGCGCCCAGGCCAGGATCGCCGCGGCGAGAATGCCGCGCCGAGCGAGCGGGAGCGTCACCCGGCGGAACGCCTGCCAGCCGGTATCGCCGAGGGTGCGGGCCACGCGCTCGAGCTTGGGGTCGACCGAGAGGAAGGCTTCGCGGGCGCCGCTCACGAGGATGGGGGCGGAGACGAACAGCATCGCGGCGGCGATGCCGGGCACG
>JBMOPM010000206.1:0-3405 GCA_049323575.1 Gemmatimonadota bacterium
GTGGGGCCGCTCCCTTCTGCCACACGTTGTTGTCGCGATTGACGTCGGCGAACACCTCGTCGGGGTCCACCACCACCTTCACGACCTCCTTGTCGCTGAAGAAGCCGTGGACGAACTTGAGTTCGTTCCGCCGCCAGATGTCCGCCGGCAGCCTGATGCGCGCCGTCGTGCCGTCGCCGTAGGTCACGTCGAGGTGGACCGGCAGTACGAGGCCGCCTTTGTTCTCCAGCGTGATGCGATAGTAGTACCTGCCCTTGTCGCTCGACCCGGCGATCGAATCGGCCGGCACCTGGGCCACGTCGGTCACCGCCTGGTCGTTGGCGTACGTCGTGTAGAACCAGCCGCGCCAGAAATAGTTGAGCTGCTCACCCGCGCCCTCCTCGATGCTGCGGAAGAAGTCGGCGGGCTGGGGGTGCTTGAACATCCACTTCTGCGCGTACTCCCGGAACGCCTGGTCGAAGAGCCCGGGCCCCAGCACCTGCTCGCGCAGCATCACGAGGCCGGCAGCGGGCTTCGCGTAGCCGTTGTTGCCGAACTGCGTCTGGATCACGTCCGACTCGGTCATGATCGGCACCTGGGCTGCGTCCTTCATGTATTCCACGATGTTCTTCGCCGGCCCGCGACGGCTCGGGTAGTTCGGGTCCCAGTCCTTCTCCGCGTAGTACTGCAGGAAGCTGTTGAGCCCCTCGTCCATCCAGGTCCACTTCCGCTCGTCGCTCGCCACGATCATGGGGAACCAGTTGTGGCCCACCTCGTGGATGGTCACGCTGATGAGCGCGCGCTCGGTCTGATCGGTGTAGGTGCCGTCGGGCCGGGGACGGGTGGAGCAGTATGCCACCATGGGATACTCCATCCCGCCGCCGATGAAGGCGTTGACGTTGACCGCCTTCGGGTACGGGTACTCGAAGGCCATCCGCCCGTAGGTGCGCAGCGTCCGGGCAATGGCCCGGGTGGAGACCTTGTCCCAGAGCGGCATGCCCTCACGCGGGTAGAGCGAGTGCATCTCGATCACCGGCCCGTCGGGCCGGTAACGGAAGCCCGCGGCATCCCAGACGAAGCTCCGCGACGAGGCCCAGGCGAAGTCGCGCACCTTCGTGGCCTTCCACCGCCAGGTGACCGGCCCCGTGCCGGCGGGCCGGCTCGCGGGCTTCCCCACCTCGTCCGCCGCAACGATGAACTGCGGCGTCTCGCTCCTGAGCGCGCTGGCCAGCCGCGCGCGCTGGGTCGGCGTGAGCACCTCGGCCGGGTTCTGCAGCACGCCGGTCGCGGTCATGATGTGATCCCGCGGCACGGTGAGGCTGACGTCGTAGTTGCCGAAGTTGAGGTAGAACTCCCCCTGGCCCAGGAACTGGTCGGTCTGCCAGCCGTTCACGTCGTCGTACACCGAGGCCCGGGGGAACCACTGCGCCACCGCATAGAGCCAGCCGTCCTTCACCTTCTCGCGCACGCCGCGGCCGTTGCGGCTCTGTTCCGGCACGATGAAGTGCCAGTCGATCTCCACGTCCACCCGGGCGCCGGGCTTGAGTGGCGCCGGCAGCAGCACCTTCATGATGGTGCCGTTGATCACGTACTCGGCGTTCCTGAGCTGTACCTTGCCCCTGGTGCCCGCGGGCACGACCACCTGCACCCGCGTGATCTTGTGTCCCTGGTCTTTCGTGTCGGCCAGCAGAAAGCGCCGCGCGCCCTCGCTCAGCCGCGCCGCCGGCAGCGCGGGCTGCGCCTGGATGGTGCGGCTCACCGACGGGTCGTCGATGTTCTGGTCCAGCTGGAACCAGAGATAGGTGAGCACGTCCGGGGAGTTGTTGTGGTACGTGACCCGCTCGCTGCCCGTGACCGTATGCGTGGTCGTGTCGAGCGTCGCCTTGATCACGTAGTCCACCTGCTGCTGCCAGTACCTGGGCCCGGGCGAGCCGGCGGCGTTCCGGAACTCATTCGGGTCCGGCCACTCCTCGATCGCCCGGAAGCTGGACTGGTTGGTCTTCCTGGCGGGATCGGCATTGACCCAGTTCTGGGCGGCGGCGGGACCCGCGACGAGGGCCAGGAGCAGCGGGAGCGCCAGCGTGCGCCTGCGGCGGGAAACAGCGAGCGTCATGTGTCTCTTGTCTGTGAAAGGAGGTGCCTGGTTCATCCACCCATCCGATCCACGATCATCGTCGTGGCGATCCCGGCGGCGGCCCCGGAGATCACCATCACCCATTCGCGGCGCGTCAGCCGGAAGATCCGTTCGACCCCCGCGCCCGCGGTCAGCACGGCGAGGACGATCATCACCTGGCCGGCTTCGAGCCCCACGTTGAACGCGAACAGCGGCAGCGCGATCGATGCCTCGCCGCCCAAAAGGCTCCGCAGGAAGGTCGAAAATCCGAGGCCGTGAATCAACCCGAAGCCGGCCGCGAGGCCGTAGTGACCCAGTTGCCACCGGCGACTGACGCCGGGAGGAGAGGGAACGGCCTCGAGCCGGCTCGCCGCGATCGCTACCAGGCTGGTGATGACGATGGTGGCCGGGATCAGGATCTCGACCAGCCGCGCGTCGACCCGCACCAGGTTCAGCGTGGCGAGCGCCAGCGTGATCGAGTGCCCCAGGGTGAACGCCGTCACCAGCCAGAGCAGCCGGCGCCACTGGCTTGGCGCGTAGGCGGCGGTGAGCGCCGTCACGAAGAGGAGGTGGTCATACCCCTTCGGGTCGGCGATGTGGTGCATGCCCAGGCGCAGATAGACCAGAAACTCGGAGCCCATCGGGCGTAGTACGCGCGGCTCGGCGCGGTGGTTGCATTCGAAGGTTGCGCAGCGCAACAACGGGAGCGGCCGGCGGGTGACCGCTTGGCGATCACCGCGGTCCGGCTTGGCGGCGTCCCGGAACGTGGCGTAGGTTGAGCGACGCGGCAGGACCGCCGGAATCCCCTCACCTACGGAGAGTGATATGTCACTATTGATATGGCTCCTTGCTGCCGCCGCGGCGAGTGCCACCGTGCCCAGCCTGGCCAGCCGACGCGACCCGGCGCCGCAGCGCCTCACCGTGGTAGCCCACGACTACACCTTCGAGGCCCCCGACCGGATTCCAGCCGGCCTGACCACGGTGCAGCTCATCAATCGAGGCCAGGACCTGCACCACGTGCTGTTCGTACGGCTCGACGAGGGGAAGACGCTCCCGGACCTGGTCACCGCGATGAAGGAGCACGGCCCGTTGCCGAAGTGGGCCGTCCTGGTGGGCGGTCCCAACGCGCCGGCGCCGGGCGCCGAGGCCAACGCCACCATGGTGCTCACGCCGGGCACGTACGCCATCCTCTGCGTGATCCCGGCGCCGGACGGCGTCCCGCACGTGATGAAGGGGATGGTGCGCGAGCTCACGGTCACGGGCGCCGGCACACCGGCCGCGCTTCCCGCCGTCGATGTCGTTGCCCTCTCGCT
>JBMOPM010000207.1:0-3359 GCA_049323575.1 Gemmatimonadota bacterium
ATGCGGAGCTGCGCCGCCTCTTCGACGAGGCCCAGTCCCGCATCGCGCACTGGATGGGCCGGCTGGCCATGCCCGGCACGATGGAACCGCTGGAGATCGAGATGCCGGTCGAGCCGCCCCCGCGCTCCTCGCCCTACGGCCAGGAGGCGTTCGAACGAGGCGTGCGCCGGATCAAGGACTACATCGCCGCGGGCGACACCTTTCAGACGGTGCTCTCGCGCCGGATCGACGTCGAGGCGCCGGATCCGTTCCTTACCTACCGCTACCTCCGCGCGCTCAATCCGGGGCCGTACCTGTACTACCTGCACTGCGACGACCTGCACCTCGTGGGCAGCTCGCCGGAGATCCTGGTGCGGGCGGAAGCGGGTGAGATCATCGTGCGGCCGATCGCCGGCACGCGGCCCCGCGGCGCCACCGAAGAAGAAGACGCGCGCCTCGCCGAGGAACTGCTGGCCGACCCCAAGGAGCGAGCCGAGCATCTCATGCTGGTGGACCTGGGACGCAACGACGTGGGGCGGGTCGCGCGCTATGGCTCGGTGCACGTGACCGACTTCATGACCATCGAGCGCTACTCGCACGTCATGCACATCGTGAGCGAGGTGCGGGGCACGCTCCGGCCGGAGTACGACGCGCTGGCCGCCCTCGCGGCGAGCTTCCCCGCGGGTACCGTCTCGGGCGCGCCCAAGATCCGGGCCATGGAGATCATCGACGAGCTGGAACCCACCAGGCGCGGGCCCTACGCCGGCGCCGTGGGCTACATCGGCTGGGGAGCGGAGACGATGGACACCGCCATCACGCTCCGCACCTGCGTCATCCGCGGCGACCAGGCCTGGGTGCAGGCCGGTGCGGGCATCGTGGCCGACTCGGATCCCACGGCCGAGTTCCACGAGACTGAGGCGAAGGCCAGGGCGGTGCTGGCGGCGATCGCGTTGGCGCAGCGGAGTGCGGTGGCCGGCAAGCCGTGAGCGGCTCGCCGGCACCGCTCACGTCGCCCCGAACCGGTATTCCCACCCCGCTCGCCTGAGCAGGTCGATCACCAGCCGCACCGGCAGGCCCATCACGCCGAAGAAGTCGCCGTCGATCTTCTCCACCAGCGCGGCGCCATAGCCCTGGATGCCGTAGGCACCGGCCTTGTCGCGCGGCTCTCCGGTGGCCACGTAGGCCCGCAGGAACGCCTCCGTCGCCGGGCGGAACGTGACGGCCGTCACGTCCATCGCCTCGTGCACCGTGCCGTCGTGCGCCAGGGCCACGGCCGTCACCACCCGATGGGTATGGCCCTGGAGCTGCATGAGCATGCGCACGGCATCCTCGTCGTCGGCCGGTTTTTCCAGCACGTGCCGGCCGAGCACCACGGTGGTGTCCGCGCCCAGAACCAGCGCGCCGGGAAGTTCGCGCGCGACGCTCAGCGCCTTCTCCCGCGCCAGGCGCGCCGCGTAGCTCTCGGGCTCCTCGTGCTCGCCCCGCACCTCGGGGATATGCGACGGCCGGACCTCCACCGGGATGCCCAGCATCTCGAGCAACTGCCGCCGCCGGGGAGAGGCCGACGCCAGCACCAGCGGCGCGCGCGCAGGTGGCGGCGGGGTCATGCCCCCCGCTCCAGCAGCAGCGTCACGGGCCCGTCGTTGTGGATCTCCACGTGCATCATGGCACCGAACTCGCCGGTCTCGACCGTGAGTCCCAGCGCCCGGAGCCGGGCGATGAACCGCTCGTAGAGCGGGATCGCCACCTCGGGCCGGGCCGCATCGATGAACGAGGGCCGGCGCCCCTTGTGCGCATCGCCGTAGAGCGTGAACTGGGAGACCACGAGCACCGCCCCCCCAACGTCGGCAAGCGACAGGTTCATCTTGCCCTCGGCGTCCGCGAAGAGCCGGAGCCCGGCGACCTTCTCGGCCATCCAGTCCACCACTTCGGCAGTATCATTGTGAGTGAAGCCGGCAAGGAGGCAGAAACCCTTGCCGATTGCGCCCGCAACGCGATCGCCGATGGTGACGGACGCCCGGGTGACCCGTTGAAGTACCACGCGCATGCGAAGCCCTTGGAAACAGGATGACGAACGGCCGACACAAGCTAATACGCGCCGGGCGCGGGCCAAGCCGACCATGAAGCGCTACGACCGCGCCTACTTCGACCGCTTCTACCGCACCCCCCGCCATCGGGTCCGCACGGCCGGCGAGCTGCGGCGCCGGGTCGCGCTCGTAATCGGCGTCACCGAGTACGTGCTCCAGCGCCCGCTGCGGTCGGTGCTCGACGTGGGATGCGGCGAAGGGGCCTGGCTCACCGAGCTCCGCCGGATCCGCCCCGGCGTCCGCTATCTCGGTATCGACCCCAGCGAGTACGCCGTGCGCCGCTTCGGCACCCGCCGCAACCTGAGGCTCGGTACCCTCGCCACCCTCGACGACCACGCGCCCCGGCGGCGGTTCGATCTCGTCATCTGCGCCGATGTACTGCACTACCTGCCCCCGGAGGATCTCGCGCTCGGCCTCCGCCAGCTCGCCGACCGGGTGGGCGGCGTGGCCTACCTGCCCGTCTTCACCAGCGCGGACGACATCGAAGGAGACTGCGCCGGATGGCGACGGCGTCCGCCCGCCTTCTACCGCCGCTACATCGGCGACGCGGGCCTCGTGCCGGTGGGCCTGGGCTGCCACGTGCGCGCCAGCGTGGCGGTGGACCTGCTGGGTGCGTTGGAGCGGCCCCCACACCTCCCGTGACCACCCGGGCTCCGCCGCCGACCGTCGCCCCAAGTCAACGGCTGGGCGCCTCGCTCTGTCACTCACGCTTGACCGCCCGCGCACCGGCACCGACCTTGGTCTGGCAGGCCCTCCCCAGGAGCCCCGCCATGCCGAAAGCAACCATGCGGGACGTGGTCGTCCTGCTGCCCGGGATCATGGGCAGCGTGCTCCAGCGCAACGGCAAAGACGCGTGGGCCATTTCCGGCCAGGCCATCACCCGGGCCCTGCTGAGCCTCGGCGACTCGATCGCGGGCCTCGAACTCGGCGCCGACGACCCCGGTCTCGACGACCTCGGCGACGGCGTCCTCCCCACCCGCGTGCTCCCCGACGCCCACCTCGTCCCGGGCTTCATCCGCATCGACGGCTACTCCCACCTCCTGGACATGATGCTCAGCGGGTTCGACCTGGCCGAGGGCGCCTTCTCCGAGCCCAGGCCGGGCCGGATCGCACTCTCCCGGCCGGGAAACTTCTTCCAGTTCCCCTACGACTGGCGGCGGGACAACCGCGTCGCCGCGCGGCGGCTCAAGCGGCTGGTCGACCTCGCGCTGGCCGAGCAGCGCAAGCGTGCGCCGGATGCGAAGGTGATCCTGCTGGGGCACGGTATGGGTGGGCTGGTCAGCCGGTACTATC
>JBMOPM010000208.1:0-3271 GCA_049323575.1 Gemmatimonadota bacterium
TCCACAGCCGCAACGCGCCGACCCGCCTCATGAAGGAGCTGGGCTACGGCAAGGGCTATCAGTACGCGCACGACGCGGAAGAGGCGTACGTCCCTCAGGAGTACCTGCCGGACGAGTTGCGCGGCGCGACGTTCTACGAGCCGGGCAAGTTCGGGTTCGAGAAGGAGCTCGCGAAACGGCTGGAGTGGTGGGCCAGGCTCAGGATGGACGGACGGAGCGAAGGCCCCACGGAATGATGCGGGCGCCGGGGATCTCCCGCGGGCCGAGACGCTACCGGATCAACCCCTCCCGCGCGATCGCCAGCAGGTGTTCCTTCTCGTTTCGCGCCGGATCATCGAGCACGACATCGAGCAGCCGGTCGAGCATCTGGCCCACGTGCGGGCCGCCGGGCACGCCCGCGGCCAGCAGGTCGGCGCCGGTCACCGCGAGATCCTTGCGGGACAGCGGGTCGCCCCGCTCGCGGATGGCCGCGGCCGTGCGGGCCCACGGCGCGGGGACCCCGCGTTTCAACTGCCACAGCGCGGTCAGGTCGTCCGCCGCGCGGCCGTGGCGCGCGAGCCAGTGCCGCACCGAACGCTCGTCGATGCCGGCCGGCTCCGCGGGACCGGTCTCGATCGCCGCCGCGCGATCGATCTCGGCGTTGGACGCGCGCAGCCGCCGCAGCACCTCCGACGGACGGGTGCACAGCAGACAGGTGAGCAGGACGGGGTCACGCTGGGCAGGCGGCGGCAGCGGCAGCGGCGCCGGATCCTTGAGCTCGGGCAGCCAGATGGCCGCGGCGCCAACGTCCTTCCACAGCCGCACCAGCCGCTCGATGGACCGCGCCGTGTCGAGCGATTTGAACCACTCGTCCCGCACGCGCTCGGCCGACAGGCCCGCGAGACCGGGCACCGCGGCGCAGGCAGCCGCCCACGTTTCGGGGTCGATCGTAAAGTCCAGCCGCGCCGCGAACCGGAGCGCTCGCAGAATGCGAAGGTAGTCCTCGCGGAATCGCTCGGCGGCGACGCCCACGGCGCGCACCACGCGACGCTCGAGATCCCCTGCCCCGTCGAAGGGATCGACCCACTCGCCGCGCAGCGGATGATACGCGATGGCGTTGATGGTGAAGTCGCGCCGGGCGAGATCCTCCTCGAGCGAGACGCCGTACTCCACGACGGCGTGACGGCCGTCGGTCGCCACGTCTCGCCGGAACGTGGTGACCTCGTGCAGCCGCCGCCGGCGATCCAGCACGCCCACGGTGCCGAAGCGGATGCCCACCGGCACGGTGTGCCGGAAGAGCCGCTGCACCTGCTCCGGCGTGGCCGACGTGGCGATGTCGAAATCGGCCTGGGGATCGCCGAGGAGCGCATCGCGGAGCGCGCCACCCACGCACCAGGCTTCGAACCCGTTCGCCTCGAGCGTCCGGGCAATCTCCAGCACCTCTTCCGGGATCGGAAGCCGATCGGGGAACGTCACGGCCCGTACGGCATGTTGGCGCTGAGCGTGAGCACCAGTTCCATGCGCGCCTGTGCCGTCGTGCGGAGGCCCGCATGGCGTACGCCCAGCTTCACGAGGTGCGCGCCGCCGCCCTCGAAGGCATAGGCGGCCTGGACTTCACCCTGCGGGCAGCGGGTGGAGAGCACCACCGGCTTCTCGGCTCCGAGCCAGCGCCGGATGGCGGGCAGCGCGCCCGGCGGCACATTGCCCGCGCCGAAGCCCTGGAGCACCACGCCGTCGTAGTGCGGAAAGGCGAGATCGAGCAGGGTGCCGTCGTCGCCGGCGATCATCGGGATCACCGCCACGCGCGCCGTGAGGCCGGGCGGCTCCACGCGGCTCGGCAAGGTAGGCGCGGGCCGGTACCAGGTGACCTCCTCGAGCGTCACCTTGCCCATCTCGGGATAGTGGGCGGAGACGAACGCGTTGGGTGAGACCGAGTCGAACTTCTGCGCGTGCGCACCGGCCAGGATCCTGCCCGCGAACACCACCACCACGCCCTTCTCTTCGCTGGACGGAGCGGCCGCGACGCGCGCCGCGTCCAGCAGGTTGCGCGGGCCGTCCCACCCCGCGTCGCTCCGGGTCTTCATCGCGCCGGTGATGACGATGGGCAGGCGGGTCCAGATGGTGCGGGCGAGCACGTACGCCACGTCTTCGATGAGGTCGGTCCCCATGGTGATGACGATGCCGCGGGGCCGTTCGCCCGAGCCGGTCGGCGCACCGTCGAGAATGTCCTTGACGCGGTTGCGCAGCGCCCAAATCTCAACCGGCCCGAGGTGACAGGCCGGCACGCGCGCCCAGTCTTCGATGGTGAAGCTGTCGACGTCCTCGAGGCCGGGGCACATCCGGCAGAGATCGGCGCCGGAGAAGACGGGGACATTGCCCCCGAGCTTCATGTCCCGATGCATCGAGATGGTGCCGCCGGTAAAGATGATGTGGATCACAGCACGCTGCCGCCGTTGACGTTGAGGATGGCGCCGGTCATGTGGCGCGCGAGGGGACTGGCCAGAAAGACGATGGGCCCGGCGACGTCCTCCGGCGTCGCCACCCGCCGGAGCGGAATGCTGCGCGCGATCGCCTCGCCGCGGTCGCCGGCCAGCGCGCCCGCACTCATCTCGGTGGCGACCCACCCGGGTGCCACGCAGTTCACCGTCACGTCGGGCGCACACTCGACCGCGAGCGACCTGGTCAGCGCGATGACACCGCCCTTGGTCGCCGCGTAGTCCGCGTGGCCGGCCTCGCCCCGCTGCCCCGCCGTGCTGGACACGAGGATCACCCGGCCGCCGGGCGCCATCACGCGGAGCGCCGCCCGCGTGACGTAGAACACGCCGTCGAGGTTGTCGCGCACGGTGTCACGCCAGCGCGCCGTGTCGAGCCGGGAGACCGGCACATCCTCGGGCGGCCAGGTGCCGGCGTTGGCCACGAGGATATCGAGCCGCCCGAACGCGCGCATCACCGTGGCGACGACCTCCGCCGCCCGCGCCTCGTCCCCCAGGTCTCCCGCGGCCAGCAGCGCCCGGCGACCGAGCTGCCGGATCTCCGCGGCTACCGCTTCCGCGTCGGCCTGACGGCTGCGATAGCCCACCGCGACGTCCGCGCCGGCGCGGGCCAGCAACAGCGCGGTCGCCCGGCCGATGCCGCGCGAGCCGCCAGTGACGAGAGAAACCTGGCCGGTGAGATCGATCATGAGACGGCGAGTTGCGGGTTACGGGGTTCGGAGTCGCTCGTCACGCGTCGCGACTAGTGATCGTTGCCCAGCTCCTTTTCCACCACCTCCACGATCAGATGCTCGATCGCG
>JBMOPM010000209.1:0-3270 GCA_049323575.1 Gemmatimonadota bacterium
CTCGAGGAGCGGCGTCCCGGGCGACAGCGCGTCGAGCGGGACCGCATCCTCCACGCGGAGGTCGCCGATCGCCTCGCGCCGCAGGGCCGTCAGGTGCGCACCCGTGCCCAGCCGCTCGCCCAGGTCCCGCCCGATGGCCCGCACATACGTCCCCGCGCTCACCACCGCGCGGAAGGTCACGTGGGGCGGGTCGAAGGCGGCGAGCTCGAGCCGTTCCACGGTCACCTCTACGGCCGCGAGCTCTGGTGCCGCTCCCCGTCGCGCGAGCCGGTAGCTGCGCTCGCCCTGCACCTTCTTCGCCGAGTAGGCGGGCGGCCGCTGCGCGCAGGTCCCGGTCAGGGCGGCGAGCGCGGCCGCCACCTCGTCCCGGGAGACCGTCCCGGGAGCCCGCCCGGCGTCATCGATCACCCGACCGGTGGCGTCGTCGGTATCGGTCCGGACGCCGAGCCGCGCGGTGGCCAGGTAGGTCTTGCTGCGCCGTTCGACGAACCGGGCCAGCCGCGTCGCCCGTCCCACCAGCACCACGAGGAGCCCCGTGGCGAACGGGTCGAGCGTGCCGGTATGCCCCACCGACCGCTCGCCCAGCACCCGCCGCACGCGCACCACCACGTCATGCGAGGTGATGCCGGCCGGCTTGTCGATCAGGAGCGCGCCGAGCAGCCTGCCTACTCCTCCTGCCCTTCGCCGTCCGCCGGCCGACGCAGCCCCTGGAGGATCGCGTTGATCCGCGCGGCGTGCTCGAGGCCGCGATCGAGCTCGAAGTGCAGCTCGGGCACGATGCGCGTCGTCAGGGCCCGGGCCACCTTCGAGCGGAGGAACCCCGCGGCGCTCCGGAGCCCTTCGAGCGCGCGAGCCTTCTCGGCGGCCTCGCCCGGCATCGTCACCCGGATCGTGGCGTGGCTCAGATCGTTGGTGACCTGGACCGAGGTGACCGTGACGTAGCCGACCCGAGGATCGCGCACCTCCTGCCGTAGGAAGGCCTCGCTCAGCACCTGACGCAGCGTCTCGGCCACCTGTTCCGGCCGTCGTGAGGCCCCCTTCATCGGTAGACCGTCGTCGTGTCGATGATGCGCACGCCCTCTGCCTCCTCCACCATCCGGTCGGCCGCGCGGAGCGTTTCGTCCACGACCGTCCGATCACTCCCCAGCGCGGCGCAGGCGATCAGCGCCCGCTGCCACAGATCCTGATGCCCGGTCTCGGCCACGCTCAGGTTGTGTGTCCTGCGCAGGGCCGCGAGCAGCGGCTTGAGCACGCTGCGCTTGTCCTTGAGGGACAGACAGCCGTGCAGCTCGAGGTCCCAGCTCTGCACGCCGATGACCATGGGCATCACGAGTGGCGGGCTGGCGATCGCGGGTCACGCCGGACGCCTAGCGACCGGCCGCATCCCCGCTCGCGCTGGACTCCAGCGTCCGCTTCACCTCTTCCAGGCGGAACGACTCGATCCGGTCCCCCACCTTGAGGTCGTTGAAGTTCTCGATGCCGATGCCGCACTCGAGGCCTTCGCGGACTTCCCTCACGTCGTCCTTGAAGCGCTTGAGGCTCGCGAGGCTGCCGGCGTAGATGGTCTGTCCGTCGCGCACCACGCGCGCCCTCGCCGTGCGCTGGATGACGCCGCTGCGCACCACGCAGCCCGCGATCGTGCCGACCTTGCTCACCTTGAAGAGCTGGAGCACCTCGGCCTCGCCCAGTACGATCTCCTTCTCCTCGGGCTTGAGCAGGCCCTCGAGCGCACTCCGCACGTCTTCTACCGCTTCGTAGATGATGCGGTAGGTGCGCACGTCCACCTGCTCCCGCTCCGCCGCCGCGCGCGCGTTGGAATCGGGCCGGACGTGGAAGCCCAGGACGATGGCGCCCGACGCCTTGGCGAGCAGGATGTCGCTCTCGGTGATGGCACCCACGCCGCGGTGGATGACGTCCACCCGCACCTCGCCCGTGCTGAGCTGGGCGAGGGCGTCGGCCAGCGCTTCCGCGGGGCCGCCCTGATCGGCCTTGATGATGATCCGCAGCGCGGAGATTTCACCCTGCTTGAGGGCGCGGCTGATGTCCTCCAGCGACCCGCCCCGCTGGCTGCGGCGGTTCTGGGCCTCGCGCTCCAGCCGCTGGCGCTTCTGCGCAATCTCGCGCGCCTCGACCGCGTCGGCCACGACGGTGAAGATGTCACCCGCCGTGGGGACGCCCTCGAAGCCCAGCACCTGCACCGGCACCGACGGGCCGGCCTCCTTCACCTGCTTGCCGCGCTCGTCGAACAGGGCGCGGACGCGGCCGGAGAACTTGCCGCAGATGAAGTTGTCACCGGTACGCAGGGTGCCCTTCTGCACCAGCACCGTGGCCAGCGGGCCCTTGCCCGGATCGAGCGTCGCCTCGAGCACGGTGCCGTGCACCCGCGCCCTGGGGTTGGCCTTGAGATCCAGAATCTCGGCCTGCAGCAGAATCTGTTCGAGCAGCTGGTCGATCCCGGTGCCCTTCTTGGCCGAGATCTCGGCGTGCAGCACGGTGCCGCCGAACTCCTCGAGCACCACCTGGTGCTGGAGGAGGTCCTGCTTCACCTTGGCCACGTTGGCCGAGGGGAGGTCGATCTTGTTGATGGCCACGACGATCGGCACGCCGGCGTTCCGGGCGTGGCTGATGGCCTCGACCGTCTGCGGCATGACCTGGTCATCCGCCGCGACAACCAGCACCACGATGTCCGTCACCTGGGCGCCGCGGGCGCGCATGGCGGTGAAGGCCTGGTGGCCCGGGGTGTCGAGGAAGGTGATCGCCTTGCCGTTCGGCAGCACGACGTGGTACGCGCCGATATGCTGCGTGATGCCGCCGGCCTCGCCCGCCACGATGTTCGCCTTGCGGATGTAGTCCAGCAGCGACGTCTTGCCGTGGTCGACGTGCCCCATCACGGTGACCACCGGCGGCCGCGGCTCGAGGCTCTCCGGCGCATCGGGCTCCTCGGCCTCCTCGACGCTGGCCGCGTACTCCTCCTCGCGGATCGCTTCGAACCCGAACTCCGACGCGATCAGCTCGATCTGGTCGAAGTCGAGCCGCTGGTTCACCGTCACCATCATCCCCAGTTCCTTGAACGCGAACTGGACGATCTGGGTGGGCGAGACCTTCATCAGGTCGGCCAGCTCCGCCACCGAGATGAACTCGTTGACGCGGATGCGCGTCTTCTCCTTCTCGCGCTCCTCCGCCAGCCGGCCGGCCAGCTGCTCCCGGAAGCTGGGCTCGTCCGAGCGGCCCCGGCCCTTGCGGCCCACCGGGCCCTTCATGCCCTGGAGC
>JBMOPM010000210.1:0-3221 GCA_049323575.1 Gemmatimonadota bacterium
GGGCAGTTCATCGGCTTGAGGTAGTAGCGCTGGCCCTCGTCGAGCTCCATCGGCGGGTACATGCCCTCGGCGTACCACTGCAGGTGCCCGGAGGTCTCGAACAGCCCCGCCTTGGTCAGGTGCGGGGTGTACACGAACTCGTAGCCGGCCTCCAGGTGGCGCCGCCGGGAGTACTCCTCCAGCTCGCGGCGCACCACCCCGCCCTTGGGGTGGAACACGGCCAGCCCCGACCCGATCTCGTCAGGGAAGGAGAACAGGTCCAGCTCCACGCCCAGCCGGCGGTGGTCGCGCTTCTCCGCCTCGGCGAGCAGGTGCAGGTGCCGGTCGAGGGCCTCCCGGCTCTCCCAGGCGGTGCCGTAGATCCGCTGCAGCTGCGGGTTGTCGGCCTTGCCCCGCCAGTACGCCGCCGCGGAGCGCACCAGGCGGAACGCGGGGATGTGCCGGGTAGTGGGCACGTGCGGTCCCCGGCACAGGTCCTTCCAGCGAACCTCGCCGGTGCGCGGGTCGATGTTGTCGTAGATGGTGAGCTCACCGCCGCCCACCTCCACGGCGGCGCCCTCGGTGTCCGCGGCCGCCCCCTTCAGCCCGACCAGCTCGAGCTTGTACGGCTCGCCGGCCAGCTCCGCGCGGGCCTGCGCCTCGGTCACCACCCGGCGGCGGAAGGTCTGCCCCTGCCGGACGATGTCCCGCATCAGCGTCTCGATCCGGCCCAGGTCGTCCGGGTGGAAGGCCGCGGGCACGTCGAAGTCGTAGTAGAAGCCGTTCTCGATGGGCGGCCCGATGCCCAGCCGGGCCTGCGGGTGCAGCTGCTGCACCGCCTGGGCCAGCACGTGCGCGGTGGAGTGGCGGACGATGGCCCGCCCCTCGGGGGAGCCCACAGGGATCGGCTCTACCTCGGCGCCCAGGGTCAGCGGGTGGGCCAGGTCCCGCAGCGCGCCGTCGATCCGGGCCGCGACCACGTCGCGCCGACCGGGCAGCAGCCGGCCGAGCAACTCACCGGCCGTCGTACCCTCGCTCACCGTCTGCTCGTGGCGCCCGTCGTCGAGGCGGACGGTGACGAGCAGGTCGGACACGGGGGACCTCCGGCAGGGGGGAGTGGGCTCCCGCGATGCTACCCAGCCGCCTCGCGGCGCCGGCCGCTCCCGGTGCTCGGTCCCGCGGAGATGTCCCGCAACCCGCGTGCAGATCCGGCACGGTGTGGTCCCCGTCGATGGCGAGCTTCATCATCGGTCCGCCGCAGAGCGGCAGCGGTCGACGGAAACCATCGCATGGCGGCCGCCGACCGGGACGCCGAGATCGCCGGGCGTCTATCGGAACGGCCCGAAGGGTGAGCGCGTGGCCAAGGGCAGGGTGCTCGGGCCTACACTCGCTGTATGTCTACCGACCGCATCACCGTCGACCCGGCCCGCATGGCCGGTGCGCCGACGATCCGCAACACCCGGGTCACGGTCACTGCCGTGCTCGGGCAGCTTGCTGCGGGTAGGACAATCGATGAGATCCTCGCGGACTACCCGTACCTTGAGCGCGAGGACATCTTGGCTGTTCTTGAGTTCGCGACCGAGTCCATCGAGCGCGAGCTTCCGATCACCGCCGCATGAAACTGCTGGTCGACGCCAACCTGTCACCGGTCGTATCGGAGCAACTCAAGGCTGTGGGGATCGACGCGTCGCATGTGTACGACCATGATCTTGGGACCTCCTCTGATGAGGCCATCGCTGCGTTTGCCGAGGAAGTGGGCGCCTCGGTCATCTCCGCTGATAGCGACTTCGCGACCAACCTCGCGCTGAGTGGCAAGATCGCGCCGTCATTGGTTCTGTTGAGGTCAGCCGACAAGCTCATTCCGACGGAGCAGGCTGCGCCGCTTATCGCCAACCTGTCCACGATGGAGCCTGAGCTGGAAGCCGGGGCGGTTGTCTCGCTGTCGCCCACGCATCTGCGGGCTCGCCGGCTCCCGCTCAAGTCATAGCAGTTGATCGTTGAGGTTTTCTCACCGGACCGGTCGCTGTAGGTGGAGAAGTACGAGTGCCGCGCGAGTGATGGCGCCGATGCGCCAGGGGTCGAGGGTGACGCGTTCGAGTGCTTTCCAGCTGCGATTGAGCCGCGCATTCGCGCTTTCCGCGCGCGCTAGCAGGCCTTGATCAGCTTGTTCCGGGCGCGGGTGTCATCATGGTGAGGATGGCTCGCACGATCGAGGTTTGGGGTACGGCCGCCCGGCCGCCAAGTCTTTCCTTGGCCTGGTGATGGTGGGCAGCGTGCTGTACGTCCATGCCGTACGCGCGTGGCATCCCACGGCGTGGCTGCTCGGCCTGATTGTTTTCCCTGCCGCTTTAGTGGGTTGGCGGTGGTTGGCCGGCCGCCGCGGTGCCCCGCCCATGCGGATGAGCGGACTGGGAGGCGACCTCTTGGGCGGGACGATCTTCCTGGCCCTATATCTGACCTGATGGTACGCACCGGGCCCGGACGTACTCAGTGACGCGGCGCTGCTGTTCTCCGGGTCGTCGATGCTGATCTCGGCGGTCCGCGGCTACGCCGGCTGCGAGCTCCTCGCCTACTCCAACTGGACGCTACGACGCGACGACGAACTCGGCTGCGCGATCTTCTGACCAGCCGACGTCCTCGACAGCCGCCGCTCGCGACCTCGGTAGCAACGCCGGCAGGCAGGCATTGCGTCCTGTCCAACCTCCTTCGGTTGGATCCCCCATCAAGTCGAGCGGCCCACGCCCGACCAACTGGCGGGTGGCGCCGGGCCGGATGAGCATCGCGAACCTGCCGGAAGGACCCGCTCGTACGTTCCTCGATAGCAGGTCCAGGCCCTCGAAATGCCCTCTGAGCTGCGAAGACGCGGTGGGCGATACTGGGATCGAACCAGTGGCCTCCTCGGTGTGAACGAGGCGCTCTCCCGCTGAGCTAATCGCCCGGGCGAGGACTCACCTTAGCGCACGGGGCGGGCCTTCAGCGGCCCCCTGCCGCTGGCCGCCCGGGCCGGGGTCACAGCGACAGCGCCAGCCCGTACCGCCACAGGTACAGCACGCCGCCGGCCAGGGCCAGGGCGAGCACCAGCAGGGCCAGCGTCTGGTTGCGCCGGCGTACGGCGGGGTCGGTGGCGTGGCGGCGGGCCCGCTCGTACAGGTGGCGGGTCCGCACGGCCAGGCGGCGGGCCCAGTGGAACTCCGAGGCCAGGATGGTCAGGCCCACCAGGAGCGCGGCGATCCCGGGACCGG
>JBMOPM010000211.1:0-3214 GCA_049323575.1 Gemmatimonadota bacterium
GGGATTCGGGCATCGCGGCAATGGAGTCGAGATAGCTCTGCACGATGGCGGTGACCGCGCTGTCCACCAGTTCCACGTGCGAGCGCGTGATGCGCTGCGCCAGTTCCTTCGGCGGAACCGGCAGCGGCCGCACCCAGAGCCGGCCGCCCCCGAGGCTCGGGCGGAGGCTGCCGATCGGCGGGGGACGTTGCACGGCCCCGCTGTCGGCGGGAGGCAGTGCCCGCGGTTCCGCCGCCTGAGCCACGACGGTGGGGGCTGGCGTCGGCCGCGTGGTGCGCGGCAGCACCGGCGCGCCGCCGGAGCGGGGTCGCCGGCTCTGAAGGTTCTCGCGGCGCTGGCGGAACGGCACGGGCACGGCGCGCCCCTCGGATTGGAGCGGCGTCAGCACCAGGAGGTGCCGGGGCCGGGGCGGCGCCTGCGGCGCCCGGCCCTCGATGACCGGGAACACGAACACCACCGCGTGCACCGCGAGGCTCGCGAAGAGCGCGATCGCGGGAACGCGGCGCAGCCGCGTGCGAAGCGCATCACGCAGTGACCGCAAGCGCCCCGTCCTTCAGGGCGGACAGCGTCCTGCCGAGTCGGCTGATGCCTTCCCTGAGCCGCTCGGCTCCCACCGTGAGCGCGATGCGGAAGAAGCCCTCGCCCGCCGGCCCGAAACCGCTGCCGGGGAGCACCACCACGCCCTCGTCCTCCAGCGCGCGGGTGGCGAACGTGGCCGAGCTGATGCCGGCCGGGAGCGGCACCCAGAAGTACATCGCCGCCTTCGGGGTCTCGACCGCGAATCCCGCCGCCTTGAGCACCTCCACACCGGCGTCGCGCCGTCGTTCGAGCTCGGCCCGCACGGGCTCGACGATCTCTTCCGCATGGTCCAGCGTGACCGCGCCCGCCTGCTGCACCGCGAGGAACGGGCCGGTATCGGTGTACGACTTGACCCGGGTGAGGCCGCCGATCAGTTCCTTGCGGCCCGCCGCCCAGCCCAGGCGCCAGCCGGTCATCGAGTAGCTCTTCGAGAGCGAGAAGAACTCGATCGCCACGTCTCGCGCGCCCGGCACGTCGAAGATGCTCGGCGCCTTGTAGCCGTCGTAGGTGAGGTCACAGTAGGCATTGTCGTAGGCGAGGAGGATGCCGTACTTGCGACAGATCGCCACGGTGCGCTCGAGGTAGTCCAGGGGCGCGATGGCGGCGGTAGGATTGTTCGGATAGTTGATGTACGCCAGCTTCGCGCGGCGCAGCACGTCCTCCGGGAGCTGCTCCAGCTCCACCAGGAACCGGTTCTCGGCCCTGAGGGGAAGGACGTGCGGCACACCGCCAGAGAGAATCGCGCCGCCGATGTAGGCCTGGTAGCCGGGCTCCGGCAGGATGACCACGTCCCCCGCATTCACCACGGCGTAGACCAGGTGCGCGAGCCCTTCCTTCGAGCCGATGAGCGGCAGCGTCTCGGTGGCCGGGTCGAACCGGTGGCCGAAGCGCCGCTCCATCCATGCACTGCACGCGCGGCGGAACTCGGGCAGGCCCTGCTGAAAGCCGTACTTGCTGTACGCCGGATCGTCGAGTGCGGCCTTCATGGCCTCCACCGCGATTGCCGGCGGGGGCGTGTCGTTGTCTCCCGCCCCCAGGTCGATGACGTCGACACCGGACTCGATGAGGCGGCGCTTGAGGGCGGGGATATGAGCCAGCGGATAGCCGGGCAGACGGCCGAGGCGTTCGCTGAAGGTGATCATCACATGCTCCCTACGGGATTGGATAGCACGCCGACGGAGGAGACCTCGACCTCCACCACGTCTCCCGGCTTGAGCGGCGCCGTCCCGGCTGGGGTGCCGGTCGCGATGAGGTCGCCGGGTTCGAGCGTCATGATCCCGCTGATGTACGAGATGAGGTACGGGATCGAGAAATGCATGTCGGTGGCCCGCGCCCGCTGCATCTCCTTGCCGTTCACCCGGCACGTGAGCTCGAGCGAGCGCCAGTCGAGACCCTCGGCGATGGTGGGGCCCACGGGACAGAACGTGTCGAAGCCCTTCGCACGGGCCCACTGCCCGTCCGTTTTCTGCAGGTCGCGCGCGGTGACGTCGTTCACGCACGTATAGCCGCGAATGCCGCGCTCCGCTGCCGCCTCGTCCACGTTGCGGAGCCGGGTGCCGATCACCACGCCGATCTCGGCCTCGAATTCCACCCGCGCCGACGCGGCTGGCAGCAGGATGGGATCACCGGGGGCGAGGAGCGCGCTGGGCGGCTTGAAGAACAGGAGCGGCCAGGCCGGCACCTCGTTGCCGAGCTCCTTCGCGTGAGCCACGTAATTGCGGCCGATGCCGATGATCTTCGTCGGGCGCCACCCATCCATCATACGCTTGCTCCGATGCCATGCCTGGCAAAAAAGTCCTCGCACTTGATGCGCACCGCATCCCAGGACCCCACCACCCGCTCCGCCCGCGGGAGCCCGCTCAGGATGAGCGGACCGTAGCGTTTGGTCAGCACCCGCCGGTCGAGGAGGACGACGACCCCCAGGTCGCTGCGGCTTCGAATCAGACGGCCGAAGCCCTGCTTGAGCTTGAGCGCCGCATGGGGCAGCAGGTAGCCCATGAAGCCGTCCTCGCCCTGCTCTACCAGCCGCTCGATCCGGGCCGATGTCACCGGCTCGGATGGAACCTTGAAAGGTAGCTTGGTCAGGACCAGCACACGGAGCGCGCGCCCTGGCACGTCCACCCCCTCCCAGAACGAATCGGTGCCGAGCAGGATGGCGTTGCCGGTCTCGCGGAAGCGGCGCAGAAGCTGGTCGCGGTTGGCCTCGCCCTGAACGAGAATCGGCCAGCGGCGGCCCAGGGCGCTCTTGAGTTCGGCGGCTGCGCGGCGGAGCGCCGCGTGGCTGGTGAAGAGCACGAAGATCCCGCCATCGGCGGCAAAGGTCAGGTCGGTCACCACCTGAGCGATGGCGGCGTCGTGCCCCGGTTCGTCGTCGCGCGGCTCGGGAATGTCCTCCGGCACGCCGAACAGGCACTGCTCCACGTAGTTGAACGGCGAGGGCAGGATCTCGCGAACGGTCACCGGCGAGTCCTCGCCCGACAGGCCGAGCCGCGACTCGATGAACCCGAAGTCGCCGCCGGCCGCGAGGGTTGCGCTGGTCAGCACGACGGTCTCGAGTCGATCGAACAGCACCTCCCGGAGGATCGGCGCCAGGTCGAGCGGCACGGCGGAGAGCGCCACCTGCTGCCCCTTGTGC
>JBMOPM010000212.1:0-3170 GCA_049323575.1 Gemmatimonadota bacterium
CGGGTGGCGGCAGCCGTCGGCGGCACGCCCGAGGCCAAGGCGCGCGCCAAGGCGCTTGTCGATGCCGGCTGCGACGTGCTCGTCATCGATTCGGCCCACGGCCACAGCGAGGGCGTGCTCAAGACCGTGGAACTGCTCCGCGAGTGCTTCCCCGACACGCAACTGGTGGCGGGCAACGTGGCCACCGAGGCCGGCGCCCGCGCGCTGGTGGAGCGCGGCGTGGACGCCGTGAAGGTAGGCGTGGGCCCGGGCAGCATCTGCACGACGCGCGTGGTGACCGGCGTGGGCGTCCCCCAGGTGACCGCGATCCTGGACGCCGTCCGCGGGGCAGGGGACATTCCGGTCATCGCCGACGGCGGCATCAAGTACTCCGGCGACGTGGTGAAGGCACTTGCCTGCGGCGCGTCCTCCGTGATGATGGGCTCGGTCCTCGCGGGCACGGAAGAGAGCCCGGGCGAGTCGATCCTGGCCGAGGGGCGGCGGTACAAGATGATCCGCGGGATGGGCAGCCTCTCTGCCATGCAGGACGGCTCGGCCGACCGGTACTTCCAGGAGGGCGAGATGGCCCCGACCAAGATGGTGCCGGAGGGCATCGAGGGCCGGGTGCCGTACCGGGGCCCGGTGGCCGACGTGCTCTTCCAGATGGTGGGCGGGCTCCGCAGCGGGATGGGGTACTGTGGTGTGGCCGACATCCGAGCGCTGCAGCAGGAGGTCGAGATGATCCAGATCACCTCGGCCGGCCTGCGCGAGTCCCACCCGCACGACGTGACCATCACGCGGGAAGCGCCGAACTACTCCGTAGGCTGAAACAGCGGCACACCGGGAGCGCGCGGGCCGTACGGAGGCCGTCGTCCCCGTGCCTCCCTGACAACGATGTGCGGGGTCTGCCCGTACGTCTCCTGTGTCCGCACGTCCTGGTCTCTCGAGGGTCCGCATTGACTGAATCCGCACCACCCCGCGAACAGTGGGGATCCCGGATCGGCCTGATCCTCGCCATGGCCGGCAATGCCGTCGGCCTTGGCAACTTCCTGCGCTTCCCGCGCCAGGCGGTCGAGAACGGCGGCGGCACGTTCATGCTCCCGTACTTCATCGCGTTTCTGGTGGTCGGGATTCCGCTGATGTGGATCGAATGGGGCGTGGGCCGCTACGGCGGGCTCCGCGGGCGGGGATCGCTGCCGGGGATGTTCGATGCGCTGTGGAAGCATCCGGTGGCCAAGTACATGGGCGTCCTCGGCCTGTTCATGCCGCTGGTGGTGCTGATCTACTACTGCTACATCGAGTCGTGGACCCTCGCCTGGACGTTCTTCTCCATCACGGGCGCCACGCGCGGCCTGGACCATGAGGCGATGCGGCAGTTCCTCGCCTCGTACCAGAACCTCGGCGATGGCACGGTGCACGGGTTCTGGATCCCTTTCCTGTTCTTCGTCGTCACCCTTGCCATCAACATCTGGGTGGTCACCCGGGGCCTGAGCGCGGGCATCGAACGGCTGGCGAAGATCGGCATGCCGCTCCTGTTCCTGTTCGCGGCGATCCTCGTGGTCCGGGTGCTCACGCTGCCGGCCGCGGCGGCCTCGCCCGCCGACGGCCTCGACTTCATGTACACGCCGGACTGGTCGAAGCTGGGCAACGCCAAGGTGTGGCTGGCGGCGGCGGGCCAGATCTTCTTCACCCTGTCGGTGGGCATGGGGACCCTGCAGGCGTACGCCTCCTACCTCACGCGGAAGGACGACCTCGTGCTCTCGGGGCTGGCGACGGCCGCCACCAACGAGACCGCCGAGGTGGTGCTCGGCGGATCGCTGGCCATTCCCGCGGTCGTGACTTTCTTCGGCGTGGCGGGGGCCACGGGCATCGCCAACGCGGGCGGATTCGACCTGGGCTTCGTGGCGATGCCGCTCGTGTTCAATCAGCTGCCCGGCGGCGCCGTGATGAGCGTGCTGGCCGGCGTGATGTGGTTCGGGTTGCTCTTCTTCGCGGGCATCACCAGCTCGGTCGCGATGGCGACCCCGGTCATGACCTTCTTCGAGGAGCACTTCGGCTGGACCCGGCGGCAGTCGGGGCTCTTGATCGGCGCCATCGCGCTCCTGCTCGGGGTGTGTCACATCATCTGGTACACCGGCGGTTTTCTCGACGAGTGGGACTACTGGGCCGGCACGTTCGGTCTCGTCATCCTCGCGCTGCTGGAGACGATCCTCTTCGTCTGGGTGCTGGGGCCGGACACCATGTGGGCCGAGCTGCACGAGGGCGCGAGCATCCGGATCCCGCGGTTCTTCAAGTTCGTGCTGACGTGGATCACGCCGGTGTTCCTCCTGGTGATGATGGGGTGGTGGACGGTCACCGAAGCCATTCCGACGCTGCTCATGACCGGCAAGCCGGAGGCGGAGGTGCCGGTGCGGTGGGCGTCGCGCGCGGTGATGCTCGCGATCCTCGTGGGGCAGTTGTTCCTGATCCGGGCGGCCTGGCGGCGCCCGATGCCGAGCGCCGCGGCGAAACCGGCGCAGAGGGCCGCATGAACACGGATGCGCTGTTCTTCATGGCCGGGGCATGGGTCTCTGTGCTCGGCCTGACGATCTGGTGTTTCGTCAAGTTGCTCAAGTCCGACCCCCAGCACGAGAAACTTCCTCCGCCCGGGACCTCGCTATGAGCCTCTTTGCCGTCAAGTCGATCGCCGAGCTCGCCCCCGAAGAGGGCGAGCACACGCTGAACCGCGCGCTTACCGCGTCGAACCTGGTGCTGTTGGGCATCGGCGCGATCATCGGCGCGGGCATCTTCGTGCTGACCGGCACCGCCGCCGCACAATATGCGGGGCCGGCCATCGTGCTGTCGTTCGTGCTGGCGGGGTTCGGCTGTCTCTTCGCCGGGCTCTGTTACGCCGAGTTCGCCTCGATGATCCCCATCGCGGGCTCGGCCTACACCTACGGCTATGCGACGCTCGGTGAACTGGCGGCCTGGATCATCGGCTGGGACCTGATCCTCGAGTACCTGTTCGCGGCCTCCACGGTGGCGGTGGGCTGGTCCGGCTACTTCACGGCATTCCTCACCGAGCTCGGCATCCGGATGCCGGCCACGCTGGTGGGCGCGCCGTTCACGGTGCAGGGCACCCACACGCTGGTGCGCTCGCAGATCTGCGTGGACCCCGCGACGGGCACGGTCGCGATCGACCCGGTGAGCCA
>JBMOPM010000213.1:0-3131 GCA_049323575.1 Gemmatimonadota bacterium
CGGCGCGGCGTGCTCCCAACTCGCCGCTCGCGGACCAGCCCTCCGTTTCCACGCGATACGGCGTACCGATCACGGGGGCGTCGTCGCGCACCGCGCTCCGGAGCCATTCCCCGGTGAGCATCGCCCTGACCATGCCGCGGGTCCGTGCCGAGACGAGCACGGCGCCGTCTTCCGCCGTCGCCCGCGGCGTCGGATTGGTGACGATGCCCGGGAGCCCGCGCGACGACACGGTGCCGCGGACCAGGATGTCTACCGGCGCGTCGATCCGGCCGGCGAGCAGCCAGCGCGTGCCGCGGGCGTTGACCCGCTCGGCCTCGCCGCCGCCGCGCACCTCGGGGACGTCATAGGGAAACGCATCGGCGTCACGCGAGGCGGTCACCGACATGCTCACGGGACCCGCCGCGCCGCCGAGCCGGGCGCCGAGCGCGCCGTAGCTCCCCGCCCAGGCGGACACCGAGGAGCGGAGACGGGGACGCGTGTCCACCACGATCACGGCTGCCGTCGCCCGGCTGCCGTAGCGCGCAGTCTGAGCCCCGGCCACGAGGCGCACGCGCTGTACGTCCCCCGAGGCGATGCGGGTGAGATCGGCGCGACCGGTGAACGGGTCGTTGAGCGGCACGCCGTCCACCAGCACCAGCACCTCGTCCGGCGCGCTGCCGCGCACTTGCGGCGAGGCTGGCCCGCCGCTGCCGGTGCGCCGGACCGCGATGCCTTCCCATCCGTCGAGCGCGGTGGCCAGATCCTGCCCGCGCCGTTCCAGCTCCTCGCCGAGGATGGTGCGCTCGCCCGGCGTCGCGGAGGCCGCCACGTCGATCGCCTCGAGGCGTACCGGCGCGGGGACGAGGGCGAGCGTCACCCGGAGATCGAGACCGGGCAGCACCTCCAGCATCTCCTCGACCGGGGTGTAGCCGATGAGCCGGGCCGTGAGCGCCCGCCGTCCCGGCGCCACTGCGGCGATGGCGAACCCGCCATCGACACCGCTCCGCGCGCGGCGGTCGTCCACCATCAGTTCCACGCCGCTCAGGGGTTGGCCGGTGACCGCGTCCACCACGCGCCCCAGCACGCGCGCCGGCGACTGCGCGGCCGCGACCGGCGGCAGCGCGAGGCACAGGACCAGCCAACCGAAGCGCCGGATCACGGCATCACCTCGTCGGGCCGGAGCGGCACCACCTGCGGCGAGCCGTCGCACCAGGCCGTCACGGCCACAGGCCAGCCGAACACGCGGCTCACCACCTCCGCCGTGAGCACCTCGCCGGGCGTCCCTTCCGCCACCACCCGCCCGCCGGCCAGCAGCACCAGCCGATCCGCATAGCGCGCCGCGAGGTTGAGATGATGGGTGACGCACAGCACCGCGAGGCCGTCCTGCGCGAGCTGGTGCACCAGCTCGAACACCTCCATCTCGTAGCGCACGTCGAGCGCGGCGGTGGGCTCGTCCAGCACCAGTGCCCGCGGC
The DNA here is from genome assembly GCA_049323575.1 of Gemmatimonadota bacterium. GTDB lineage: Bacteria > Gemmatimonadota > Gemmatimonadetes > Gemmatimonadales > GWC2-71-9 > JBMOPM01. The sequence continues at coordinate 1,454 of JBMOPM010000213.1, forward strand.
TCCTGCGCCAGCGCGCGCGCCACCCGCACCCGCTGCCACTCGCCGCCGGACAGCGTATCCACGCGACGGTCGCGCAACTGCCACACGTCACAGCGCACCATTGCCTGGCGCACCGCGTCCCGATCGGCCTCGCCGACCGGCGCGAGCGGGCCCAGGTGCGCGTAGCGTCCGAGGGTGACCAGCTCCTCGGCGCGGAGGGGAAACACGGTCTCCTCCCGCTGGCTCACCACACCCACCCGCCGCGCGATCTCCTCGCGCCGATACGAGCCCACCGGCCGGCCGTCGAGCAGCGCCTCCCCGCGCTCCAGCGGCACCAGCCCGAGCAGCGCGCGGAGCAGCGTGGTCTTGCCGCCGCCGTTCGGCCCCACGACCGCGACCATCTCGCCGTCGCGCACGCTGAGATTCACGCCGTCCAGCGCCCGGCCGGCCTGGCCGGGATAGCGCACCGCCACGTCGCGCGCCATCAGTCTCATGTGAGGCTCCGTCGCAGCAGCACGGCGAACAGGGGGACGCCCACCAGCGCCGTGACAGCGCCGACCGGCAGCTCCAGCGGGGACACCACGCTGCGCGCGATGGTGTCCGCCACCACGAGGAACGTCCCGCCGGCAAGGAACGAGAGGGGAAGGAGCGAGCGGTACAGGGGCCCCCGGATGAGCCGCACCGCGTGAGGCACGACGAGCCCCACGAAGCCGATTGTACCGCAGAACGCCACGGCCGCGGCGGTAAGCAGCGCCGTCGCCAGCACCACGAGGCGCTTCGTGCGCTCCACGTCCGTGCCCAGATGCAGGGCCGATTCCTCGCCCAGGGCGAGCAGATCGAGCCGGCGCGCGAGCAGCGCGAGCAGCCAGAGCGGCAGGGCGGCGTATGCCGCGAAGACGCCGAGTGATAGCCACGATGCGCCGCCCAGCCCGCCGAGCAGCCAGACGTAGGCGTTGCGGAGCTGCGCCGCATCCGAGAGCGAGATGATCGTGGTCATGATCGACGCCGTGAAGGCGCCCACCACCACGCCGGCCAGCAGCAGCACGCGCGGATCGAGCCGCCGACCGGCCGCCACGCTCAGCCGATACACGAGGCCGACCGCCAGCAGCGCGCCGACGAACGCGCCCGACGGCAGGAACCACGGCCCCTGCGCGCCCAACGCGATGATCGCGACGGCACCCAGGCCGGCTCCGCCCGCGAGGCCCAGCAGGTAGGGATCGGCCATCGGGTTCCGCACCAGCGCCTGCAGCGCGGCCCCGGACGCGGCGAGGCTGCCGCCCACGGCATAGGCCAGCAGCACCCGCGGCAGACGGAGCTGCCGCACGATGGTGGCGCTGTCCGCCGTCCGGTGGAGCAGCCCGTTCCACACCTCCCCCGGCGTGAGCGGCACGCTCCCCACCGCGAGCCCGCCCGCGAGCGCGAGGAGCGATGTCCCGACGAACCACGGCAGGCGCCTCATCGCAGAGCCCGCACGCGCTCGGCGATGGTCCGGATGGCCTGCGGCGCCCGCGGACTCGGCCGGTTGAATTCCGAGCCGTGCACCTCGAGGAAGCGCCGCTCCCGGATCGCCCGCACCGCCTTCCACTCGGGCCGCTCGGCGAAGGCGGGCGGCGTCTCGCTGAACCAGAAGACGAGATCGGGATCGCGCGCGGCGACGACTTCGATGGACACCGTCCCCGACGGCGCCGCGAGATCGGCG
>JBMOPM010000214.1:0-3128 GCA_049323575.1 Gemmatimonadota bacterium
CGACGCGGCCCGGCGCGCCGGCATTCCGACCAGCGTCTGCGGCGAGATGGCGTCCGACCCGCTGTCGGCCGTCTTCCTCATCGGGGCGGGCTACACCCGGCTCAGCGTGGCGCCGCCCTCCCTGCCGATGATCCGCTACGTGGTCCGGATGCTGCCGGCCGCCGCGTGCGAGGCCGCGGCAGCGCGCGCGCTCGCGGCGCCGTCGGCCGAGGCCGCGACCCAGGCGCTGCGCGAGACGGCGCGCGAATACCTCGACCTTCGACTGTTCGACCCGCAGGCGACGTTGCCGGGCCGCGTGCGGCCCGCTAGCTTGCCGACTCACCCCTGAGCGAACGCTCGGGCTCCAGGCCCCCTTCGTCCTCGCACTCATGGCGCATAGCAAGCGACACATCTTCACGTCGGAATCCGTCACCGAAGGCCACCCGGACAAGGTCGCCGATCAGATTTCGGATGCCGTGCTCGACGCCCTCCTCGCCGCCGATCCCGGCGCGCGCGTCGCCTGCGAGACGCTCGTGACCACCGGCATGGCCGTGGTGGCCGGCGAAATCACGACGAAGACCTACGTGCACATCCCGGACATCGTGCGCCGCACCGTCGACGCCATCGGCTACGTGGATGCGGCCTTCGGCTTCGACGGGCGCACCTGCGCGGTGCTGTCGTCGATCGACCGGCAGTCGCCCGACATCGCGATGGGCGTCAACGCCCGCAGCGGCCGGGAGCAGGGCGCGGGCGACCAGGGGATGATGTTCGGCTACGCCACGGACGAGACGCCGGAGAAGATGCCGATGCCCATCATGATCGCGCACCGCGTGGCACAGCGGCTCGCGGCGGTGCGCAAGGGCATCGACGGCGCCACGCGCATCGAGTGGCTGCGGCCCGACGGCAAGAGCCAGGTGTCGGTGGAGTACGATGGCGACCGGCCCGTGGCGCTCCGCACGGTGGTGGTTTCCACCCAGCACGCGGAGAAGGTGGGCGGACGGGTGCTGCCCAAGTCCACGATCCGCGAGGCGGTGATCGAAGAGGTCATCAAGCCGGTGATCGCCACCTGCGGGCTCGACATATCGAAGACCCGATTCCTGATCAACCCCACGGGCCGGTTCGTGATCGGTGGTCCGCACGGTGACGCGGGCCTCACCGGCCGGAAGATCATCGTGGACACCTACGGCGGCATGGCGCGGCACGGCGGCGGCGCCTTCAGCGGCAAGGACCCGTCCAAGGTGGACCGCTCCGCCGCGTACGCGATGCGGTGGGTGGCCAAGAACATCGTCGCCGCCGGGCTGGCGCGGCGCTGCGAGGTGCAGGTGGCATACGCCATCGGCGTCGCGCATCCGGTCTCGATCATGGTGGATACGTTCGGCACGGGCGTCCTTCCGGATGCCGAACTGGAGACGATCGTCCGCGAGCTGTTCGACCTCACCCCCCGGGGGATCATCGACGCGCTCAAGCTCAAGAAGCCGATCTATGGTCCGACGGCGGCATACGGCCACTTCGGCCGCAAGCCGCACGCGGGCAGGGTCAACGGCAAGCTGGTAGAGTTCTTTACCTGGGAGAAGACCGACCGGGTGAAGGAACTGAAGACGGCGGCACGGTAGGGGGCCGGATGCCGGAGGCCGGAGGCGACCCGATCGCGGGTGCGGCCTCCGGTCGCGGAACCCCGGCCCATCGGAGTGAGCCTCATGATCGAAGTCGAAGTTGCCCATCTCGGGCTCGATCGGCACACGAACACCCCGGTGGTCATCCTCCGCGAGAAGGATGGATCGCGGGTGCTCCCTATCTGGATCGGCGCGCCGGAGGCGAACGCCATCGCCATGGAGATGCAGGGGGCGAAGGCGCCGCGGCCGCTGACCCACGATCTCCTCAAGCAGGTGCTCACGGGCCTGGGCGGAACACTGCAGCGCGTGTTGATCTCGTCCGTGAAGGACAACACCTATTTCGCCGAGCTGCTCATCAGCCGCGCGGACGAGCTGGTGCAGGTGGATGCCCGGCCTTCCGACAGCATCGCCCTCGCGCTGCGGGTGCAGGCCCCGATCTACGCCAGTGAAGCGCTGTTCGAACCGAGCGCCGCCGAGTCCTCCGAGCCCCGCTCGCCCGAGCCCGGGTCCACGCTCGACGCCGAGACCCTCCGCCAGCATCTCGAGAAGCTCGACCCCCAGGATTTCGGCCGTTTCACGCCCTAGGCTCCGCCGAGTGTTTCGCGCCCTCTTCGGCGCCGCGGCGGCTACGCTGTGCGGCGCGATGACGGCGGGCGGGGCCGTGGCGGCCCAGGCGCCCGCGCCGCACCGGGTGGCCGGCCGGGTGGTCCGCCTGGTCGGAAACGACACGGTGCCCGCGCCGCGTGTCCGTGTCGTCCTCCATCGGGTGAGCCCGGCGATACAGGGGCCGGTCGACTCGCTCTCCGCCGACGGGGCGGGCCGCTTCACCTTCCGATTCGTCCCCGAGAAGGGCGCGATCTACCTCGTGAGCGCCCGCTTCGGGGGCATCGAGTACTTCGGCCGACCCATCCAGCCCGACCCCGCGGCCCCCGACACGGGGCTGATGGTGGTCGTGGCGGAGAGGTCGAGCACGGCGCCGGTGTCGCTCGTGGAACGACACACGGTGTTCGGCAGCCTGGGGGCGAACGGGCGCTCGGTGGTCGAAGTGTTCGTCATCGGCAACGACGGCCAGGCGACCCGCATCGCGCCGGACTCCATCCGGCCCGCCTGGGCGCTGCGCCTGCCCGGCGGGGCCCGGGGTGTGACGGTGGTGCAGGGCGACGTGGCGATAGAGGCCGTCTCCACGCGGCGGGACAGCCTGCTGGTGTTCGCGCCGATCCCGCCGGGGCGGAAGCAACTGGCGATCGAATACCTGTTGCCGGCGGAGCAGCGCGAGCTTTCGCTCGCCTACGATCAGCCGGTCGATACGGTGAGCGTGCTGGTCGAAGACGATGCGGCGAAGGTCAGCGCGCCTCGGCTCGCGCCAGCGCCGCCCGAGACGATCCAGGGGAAACCGCTGCGCCGCTGGGCCGGACGCATGCCGGCCGGCGCCACGATCACGGTCGCATGGCCCAGGCCGGGACAGACCACCGCGATCGGGCTCGCGGTGCTGGTGGGGCTCTTCGCCGTGGCGCTCGGCTTCGCGGGATGGCGCTT
>JBMOPM010000215.1:0-38426 GCA_049323575.1 Gemmatimonadota bacterium
AAGCGCGCATGGCCGAGACCGTGCCGGAGCGCTTCCGGGGCCTCGACCGCTACGAGGCGCGCAAGCGGGTGGTGGCCGAATTCGAGGCACTGGGCCTGCTGGAGAAGGTCGAGCCCCATCGCCACGCGGTGGGACACTGTTACCGCTGCGATACGGTCGTGGAGCCGCGGCTCTCCGAGCAGTGGTTCGTGAAGATGGCGCCGCTCGCGAAGCCCGCGCTCCAGGCCTGGCGGGACGGCCGCCTGCGCTTCATCCCCGAGCGGCGAGGCGACGAGTACGCGCAGTGGATGGAGAACATTCGCGACTGGTGCATCTCGCGCCAGTTGTGGTGGGGCCACCGGATCCCGGTGTGGTACTGCGACGCCCCGGCGTGCCGGCACGTCGCGGTGAGCCGGGACGACCTCTCGGCCTGCCCCCGGTGCGGCGGGCCCGTGCGCCAGGACGAGGACGTGCTGGACACGTGGTTCTCCTCGTGGCTCGTGCCCTTCTCCTCGCTCGGCTGGCCCGACGACACGCCCGACCTCCGCGCCTTCTATCCCGGTGACACGCTGGTCACCGCCCCGGAGATCCTCTTCTTCTGGGTGGCGCGGATGGTGATGGCGGGCTGCGAGTTCATGGGCGACATCCCGTTCGCCCACGTGTATCTGCACGGCACGGTCCGGGATACGCAGCATCGGAAGATGTCGAAGTCGCTGGGCAACGGGATCGACCCGCTCGACGTGGTGAAGCGCTACGGCGCGGATGCGCTGCGCTACACCATCGTGGCCGGCATGTCGGTGGGGACCGATCTCATCCTCGACCCCGACGACCTCGAGACGTCCTTCGCGGCCGGGCGCAACTTCGCCAACAAACTGTGGAACGTGGGCCGCTTCGTGCTGTCCAACCTGGACGGGCCCACGCGGCCACTGGCGGGCAACTATCCCGACGTGGTGCGGCGCGACGAGCTCACGCTCGCCGACCGGTGGATCATCGCGCGGTGCGAGGCCACGGTGCAGGCGGCGACCGATGCCTACGCGCGCTACCGGCTCAACGACGCGGCTCTGGCCGTCTACCACTTCCTCTGGAGCGATCTCGCCGACTGGTACGTCGAGCAGATCAAGCCGCGCCTCTACGGAGACGCGCCCGGTGGCGACGTGGCCCGCGCGGTCGTGGCCCGCACGTTCGACGTGGCGCTCCGCCTGCTCCACCCGGTGATGCCGTTCATCACCGAGGCGCTGTGGCTCCGCCTGCCGGGCCGGGTGGAAGGTGAGTCGCTCGCGATCGCGCCATGGCCCACGAGCGACGCCCGGGCCGTCGATCCCGAGGCCGAAAGCGGCTTCGCCTGGATCCAGGAGCTGGTGGGCGCGATCCGCGCCATCCGCGCCGAGTACGGTGTGGAGCCCGGCCGTCAGGTCCGCGTGGTGCTGGACGAGCTGCCGCCCAGGGCTCGGCAGGTGCTCGCGGCGGAGGAGGCCACGGTGAGGCGCCTCGCCAAGGTGTCTGCGATCCAGATTGGCGGACAGGCGGGCACCGCGGGCGGCCATGCGGTGCTGAGCGACGGCACCGCGGTGCTCGTGCCGCTGGAGGACGCCATCGATCTCGCCAAGGAATGCGCTCGGCTCGGCGGCGAGCTGGCGCGCCTCCAGGAGCTGATCGGCGCCCAGGAGCGGAAGCTGGCCAACGAGCAGTTCGTCAGCCGGGCCCCCGCCGCGGTGGTGGAGAAGGAGCGGGCCAAACTGGCGACCTGGAGTGAACAGCGCAGCGTGCTGGAGGCGAAGCGCGCCGCGCTCGGCTGCAGGTGACGGCGGAAACGACGATAACGACGGGCACGGCGGGCACGGCGGGCACGACGGGAAGGGCCAACGCGGCAGCCGCGGTGACGCGTGCCGCCTGGCGCCGGGTCCCGCGTTCCGTCGTGGCCGCCGTCGCCGTCGTGACCGCGGCTTCGTGCGCCAAGATCGCCCCGCCCGAGGGCGCGAGGCCCGATCGCGCCGCACCGGAGCTGGTCGCCACCCGGCCCGAGTCGCTCGAGGTGCTGACGGATTTCAAAGGAGCGGTGGAGTTCCGCTTCAACAAGGTGATCTCCGAAGGCAATCAGCCCAACGAGGGGCTCGGCACCGGCGACCTCGAGAAGCTGATTCTGCTGTCGCCGACCAACGACGTGCCCCGCGTCGGCTGGCACCGCACCCGCATCACCGTGAAGCCGCGCGAGGGCTGGAAGCCCGGCCGGATCTACCGGGTGCAGTTGCTGCCCGGCGTGATGGATCTGCGGAGCAACCGGATGAAGACAGGGACCATCCTCACCTTCTCCACCGGCGCGCCGATCCCCGCGGGCCGGGTGGAAGGCATCGTCACCGATTGGACCACGGGCCAGCCCGTGCGCGATGCGCTCATCGAGGCGACGCTGCTGCCCGACAGCCTCACCTACCGCGGCCTGGCGGATTCCACGGGCTACTTCCGTCTGGAGCCGCTGCCGGAAGGCGCGTATCTCGTGGCCGCCGTGATCGATCAGAACCGCAACCTGCGGCGCGATTTCCGCGAGCCGTGGGACTCCGTGCACTACGCCGGCAAGGACGCGCCGCCGGCCGAGCTGTGGGTGTTCCCGCGGGACACGGTGGGCCCGCGCGTGAAGAACGTGGCGATGGGCGACAGCGTGGCCGTGATCATCGAGTTCAACGGTCCGCTCGACCCGGATCAGGAGTTCATTCCGCCGCAGGTCAGGATCCGCCGCTTGCCGGATTCGACGCAGATCGGCATCGTGGCCGTGGTGTCCAAGCCGCGCTACGACAGCCTCGCCGCCCAGCGCCGCCAGGAGGCAGCCGCGGCGGCGCTCCCGCAGGCGGCCCGATCGGATTCGGCCCGCCGGGCGGATTCGATCGTTGCGGCGAAGATCACGGCGGCTCGCAAGGCGGGCGAGCCGGCGAAGCCCACGGCACGCATCACGCCCAAGCCGCGGCCGCCGCTGTTCGACCGGATCGTGGCCCAGGTCCCCACGCCGCTGCCACCCGACACCCGCTACACGGTGGAGGTGTTCGGCATCCGCAACGCCAGCGGTTTCACCAGCGACACCGCGCGCGGCGCGCTGGTGATCCCCAAGCCGCCGGTCAGGCCCGACAGCGCCAGAGCCGACTCCGCCGCCACGGCCCGTCCCGATTCCGCGCGGGTGCGGCCCGACAGCACTCGACGGCGATGATCGACGACCCGCGCCGCGCGCTGCCCTCGGTGGATCGCCTGTTGCGCGAGCCGGCGATCGAGCGTCTGCTCCGCGGCGCCTCCCGCGCCGACGTGGTGGATGCCGTGCGCGAGGCGCTGGGCGCGGTGCGGGCCGGCGCCGAGCTGCCCGGCGGCGACTGGGGGCCCCTCGTGGCGGAGCGGCTGGCGCGGCGCACCCGGCGCTCGCTGCGTCCGGTGCTCAACGCGACGGGCGTCGTGCTCCACACCAACCTCGGGCGGGCCCCGTTGGCGCGCGCGGCGATCGAAGCGGCCGCGGCCGTGGCCGGGGCCTACAGCACGCTCGAGTTCGATCTGGCATCGGGCGCGCGTGGCAGTCGGGATGAGCACTGTCGCGCGCTCCTCGCGGAGCTGACCGGCGCGGAGGATGGGATCACGGTCAACAACGCGGCGGGCGCGCTGGTGCTGGCGCTCCGGGCGTTCGCCGCGGGGCGGGAAGTGATCATCTCGCGCGGGGAGTTGATCGAGATCGGCGGTTCGTTCCGCATCCCCGACATTCTGGCGCAGAGCGGTGTGGTGCTCCGCGAGGTGGGCACCACCAATCGCACGCACCTCGAGGACTACGCGGCCGCGCTGGGCCCGAACACCGGACTCATCCTCACCGTGCACCGGTCCAACTTCGAGCAGCGCGGCTTCGTCGCCTCACCCGAGCCGGCGGCGCTGTCGCGCCTCGCGCGCGAGCGGGGTGTGCCGTATGTGTACGACGTGGGCAGCGGGCTCCTCCTGGATCTGAGCCCGTGGGGCCTGACCGGCGAGCCGCGGGTGCCGGATGCCGTGCGCAGCGGCGCGGATCTCGTGGTCTTCAGCGGGGACAAGCTGCTCGGCGGCCCGCAGGCGGGCTGCCTCGTGGGCACCCGCGAAGCAGTAGCCCGGGCCCGCTCCAACCCGCTGGCGCGGGCGCTCCGGGCCGACAAGTTCACCCTCGCCGCCCTCGAGGCCACCCTCAGTCTGTACCGGGACCCGGAGGCCGCGCGGCGACAGATCCCGGTGCTGGCCATGCTCACGGAGGATCCGGCGCGGCTCGAGCGCCGCGCGCAGCGGCTCGCCGGGCGCTGCCCGCAGGCCTATCGGGCCCGGACGATCCCGGGCGAGTCCGCGGTCGGCGGCGGCTCCTTCCCCACCACCGCACTGCCCACCACGCTGGTCGCGCTCGACCCCGGCCCCATCGGCGCCGACGAACTGGCCCGCCGCCTGCGCTCGGGTGATCCGGCCGTGGTGGTGCGCGTCGACGACGGGCGGGTGGTGCTCGACCCCCGCACGCTGCCCGAGGACGACGACGATCTCCTCCGCGCGCTCGAGCGCGCCCTGGGTTGACCCGGCCGTCGATGGCATCGCCGCGCCCGTCCGATCACCCGCCGCTGCCCGCCGTCTTTCTCGATCGCGACGGCACCCTCGTCGACGACCCGGGATTCCTCAAGGATCCGGGTGACGTGCGCCTGCTCGATGGCGCGGCCCAGGCCATCGCCCGGCTGAACGGGGCGGGTCTCCTGGTGATCGTGGTAACCAATCAGGGCGGCATCGCGCGCGGGTTGCTCACCGAAGAGGACTATGCGCGGGTCGCGGCGCGCGTGGGCGATTTGCTGAGGGTGGACGGCGCGCACGTCGACGCCACCTATCATTGTCCGCATTTCCCCGCCATCTCGGGGCCGTGCGACTGCCGCAAGCCCGGTCTCGCGCATTACCGGGACGCCGCCCGGCGGTTCGGCATCACTTTCGCCTCGAGCTGGTTCGTCGGCGATCGTCCCTCGGATCTGCAGCCGGCCGCCGCCCTGGGCGGCCGCGGGATCCTGGTGTGCACGGGGCACGGCCGGGAGCACGAGAAATGGGCCCGGAGCAGCGGCTTCCAGGTGGCCGATGATCTGGGGGATGCGGTGTCGATCATCCTGGCAACCCCGCCGGCCTGAGCCCTGCCCGCCTTCCCGGTCTCGGGTTACCTTTTGGCCCCATGTTGCGCGTCGCAGTCGCCGCCTCGGGCAGCGGGACGAACCTGCAAGCCCTGCTCGACCGGCTGGTCCCGCCGGCCCCGGCATCCGTCGTTCTCGTGCTGAGCAACCGAGCCGACGCCGGCGCGCTCGAGCGGGCCCGCCGGCACGGCGTCCCCACGGCCGTCCTCTGCGACCCGGCCTCGGCCGAGGAATGGCTGGCACTGCTCGCGGCGCACGCCGTCGGGTTGCTGGTGCTCGCCGGCTACCTCAAGCGGGTGCCCGATGGCGTCGTCGAGGCCTGGCGCGGCCGCATCATCAACATCCACCCCGCCCTGCTGCCCGCATTCGGCGGCGCGGGCATGTACGGGCGCCGGGTGCACGAGGCCGTGCTGCGGAGCGGCGTCGCCGAGTCGGGCGCGACGGTGCACCTGGTGGATGAGGTGTTCGATCACGGCGAGATCGTGGCACAGCGCCGCGTCCCGGTGTGCCCCGGCGACACGCCGGAGACGCTGGCCGCCCGCGTGCTCGCGGTGGAGCACGAACTGCTTCCCGACGTGGTTCTCGCGGCCGCACAGGCGGGCCACGTCATTCGGCTGACGGACGAGACCAGCCGCCGGCCCTCGCCCGTCCCAGCCACTCCCTCCGTCCCTTGATTTTCCTCTGATGCAGAGTCGCTCATGCCGCGCGCGCTGATTTCCGTCAGCGACAAGCGGGGGGTCGTGTCGTTCGCCGCCGGCCTGGTCCGGCTCGGCTGGGAGATCATCTCGACCGGCGGGACGGCCGCCGCACTCCGCCAGGCCGGCGTACCGGTGAAAACGGTGGAATCGGTTACCGGCTTCCCCGAGATCCTCGACGGGCGGGTCAAGACGCTCCATCCCGCGATCCACGCGGCGCTGCTCGGGCGCCCGGACCTGCCGGAGCACCGGGCCGCCCTGGAGCGCCACGGCGTGGTGCCCATCGGCCTCGTGGCGGTGAATCTGTATCCGTTCCAGGCCGCCGTCTCCCGGCCGGAGACCACGTTCGAAGACGCGATCGAGAACATCGATGTCGGTGGCCCGACCCTCCTCCGCGCCGCGGCCAAGAACCATCAGCACGTGATCACGATCGTCGATCCGCTGGACTACCCGCGCGTGCTGGAGATGCTCAAGGCGGGCGGCGTGCCGGAGGCGGAGCGTCGCGCGCTGGCCAACAAGGTCTTCGCCCACACCGCCGACTACGATGCGGCGATCACCGCGTACCTCTCGCCGCGCGAGGAAGGACTCCCGGCCTGGATCGGGATCTCGCTGCAGCGGATGATGCCGCTCCGCTATGGCGAGAACCCCGATCAGCGGGCCGCGCTCTATGCGAGCGAGGCCCCCCGCGGCATCCGGGACCTCAAGCAGCGCCAGGGCAAGGAGCTGTCGTTCAACAACATCCTCGATCTCGACGCGGCCATGGACGCCGCGGCGATCTGGCAGCATGAGCCGGCCTGCGTCGTGGTGAAGCACACCACGCCGTGCGGGCTCGCCATCGGCAACACGGCGTCGGATGCCGTGCGCAAGGCACTCGCCACCGATCCGCAGTCGGCCTTCGGCGGTGTCGTCGCGGTCAACACCGTGGTGGATGCCCAGGCGGCCGAGCACCTCACGGGCCTCTTCCTGGAGGTCGTGGTGGCGCCGTCGTTCCATGACGGAGCGCTCGACGTGCTGAGCCGCAAGAAGAATCTCCGGGTGGTCGAGCTTCCGGTCGCGCGGGCCACGGAGCTGGACTTCCGGCACGTCCGGGGCGGCTTCCTGGTGCAGGATCCGCTGGTGCTCGACGCGCGGGAAGACGACTGGACCGTTCCCACGGTGCGCCAGCCCGACGAGCGCGAGTGGGCCGATCTGCGCTTTGCCTGGGCCGGCGTGGCCTCGGTCAAGTCGAACGCGATCCTCATCGCCCGGGACCGGATGGCGATCGGCATCGGTGCGGGCCAGATGAGCCGGGTCGACAGCGCCTTCATGGCCGTGCACAAGGCCAGGCAGCAGGGGCACGACACCCGGGGCGCCGTGCTCGCGTCCGACGGGTTCTTCCCCTTCGCCGACGGGGTGGAAGAGGCCGCGCGGGCCGGCATCACCGCGATCATCCAACCCGGCGGCTCCGTGCGCGACGCGGAGGTGGTGGCCGCCGCCGATCGCCATGGCATCGCGATGGTGGTCACGGGGCGGCGGCTGTTCCGACATTGACCCATCGCCAATCCACGACCGACCACGCGCAAAGCCCCACTACGACTGGACAGGCATGACGACTCCTCCCGCAGCAACCGGCACCCGTCCCCCCTATGCCTGGGCCGCGGTCACGTTCGCCGTGATCCTGGCGGTATACGTCCTCACGCTGGCGCCCACGACGGCCTTCTGGGACGCGTCGGAGTACATCGCGGCCGCCAAGGTGCTGGGCATCCCGCACCCGCCCGGTAACCCGCTGTTCGTGCTGCTGGCCCACGTGTTCGGCCTCCTGCCGCTGGCGTCCTCCTACGCGGCGCGGATCAACCTGTTCGCGGCGACCACCAGCGCGGCGGCGGCGGGGCTCTGGTTCCTCGTGGCCGAGCGGTGGATGCGGAACGTGGTCACCGTGCGGTGGGCGCGGCTCGCAGCCGCGTTCGGCGGGGTGCTGGTCTCGGCGACGATGTGGACCATCTGGAACCAGTCCACGGTGAACGAGAAGGTCTACACGGTGTCGCTGCTCTCCATGGCGCTGGTGATGTGGCTCGCCGTGCACTGGGGCGACGATCAGCCGGGACCCCACCGGGACCGCTGGGTCATCCTCATCGCCTACATCCTCGCGCTCAGCTCGACCAACCACATGATGGGCGTGCTGGCGGCTCCGGCGGTGGCGGTCTACATCCTGTGGACCGACTGGCGCGTGCTCACGCGGCCCTGGGTCATCCTCGGCGTGGTGGGCGCGCTGCTCCTCGGCGTGTCGGTCAACTATCTCTTCCTCCCGATCCGGGCCGCCCAGTTCCCCCCCATCAACGAGGGCGAGCCGGTGGGCTTCTTCAGCCAGGCCCTCATGGACGTTCTGGGCCGCGTGCAGTACGGCAAGCCGTCGGTGTTCCAGCGCCAGGCCGACTTCATCTCCCAGCTCGGCATGTACTGGCAGTACTTCTCGTGGCAGTTCGCGCGCGACTTCTCCACGCCGTTCAGCCAGGGCATGGACTGGGTCTCGCGCCTGGCGACCGCGATCTTCACGGCGCTGGGCCTGGGCGGGCTCGTCGCCCTGTGGCAGCGGGATCGCCGGGCGGGTGCCGCCGCTGCGGCGATGCTGTTCACCCTCACGCTGCTCCTCATCTTCTATCTCAACTTCAAGTACGGCTTCTCGCAGCACCCGGGTCAGCCGGACCTGCCGCGCGAGGTGCGCGAGCGGGACTACTTCTTCATGGGTTCGTTCGCGTTCTATGGCCTGCTGGTCGCGGCCGGCCTGGGCGCGCTCATGCAGGGCATCGTGAATGCCCTGAAAGACCGCGGCACGGAGCGCACGCGCTGGCTCATGGCGAGCCCGGTGCTGCTCTTCGCGCTGATTCCGCTGGCCGGCAACCACGTCACGGCGAGCCGCGCCAACGAATACGTGGCGCGGGACTACGCCCGGGATCTGCTGGAGTCGGTCGAGCCGTACGGCATCCTGATCACGGCCGGCGATAACGACACCTTTCCGCTCTGGTTCGCGCAGGAGGTGGAGGGGATCCGGCCGGACGTCACCGTCGCCAACCTGTCGCTGATGAACACGCGCTGGCACCTGCGCCAGCTCCGCCGGCGGAACGTGCCCGACTTCGACCCGTCGAAGGCCGCCCCGGTCTGGAGGACACCGCCCGTCGAGCCCTCGCCGCAGCTCGGGTCGACGCAGTGGTCGAGCGCGTTCTCGCTCGCCCGCCCCGCGGGGCCCCTGCTCAGCCTCACCGAGGCCCAGCTCGACAGCCTGCCCGAGGTCGCCCGGGTGCCCAAGAACAGCGGGCTGCGGGTGGGAGGCATCCAGATCGCGTTCCAGGACGAGATCCTGATGCTTCAGGATCTCGCCACCATCGCGCTCATCCGTGACAACCTCGGCAAACGGCCGATCTTCTTCAGCTGGAGCGACGGCGGCTACCCCGACCAGACACTGGGGCTCTCACCCTACCTCGTGAGCCAGGGCCTGGTCCGCAAGCTCCTGCCGGTGCCGGCCGACACCGGCACCAACGTGGTGCTCACGCGCGGCATGGGCTTCCTGGACCTGGAGCGGACGCGGGCCTTGCTGTGGGACGTGTACAACTGGAAGAGCGTGGCGCGGAACCGGCCGCGCGGCTGGGTAGACGCGCCGTCGGGCTCGATCCTGACCCTCTATTCGATCGTGTATCGGGGCTACGCCGAGGCGGTGCGCCTGAAGGCCGGTGACGCCGGCGCAGCCGAGGCGGCCCGCGCCGATTCAGTGGCCGCCGCTGTCGATGCAAGCCTGATGCAGCATCCGCAGGTGAAGTGAAGTCGCCTGCGTGGTAGCGGGTGCGGAGCCGGGCGCGGCTACTTCCCGGCCTCCGCCACCTGCTTGAACTCGTCGAGCGCCCGCTGGTGCTCCCTGTACTCGGGCCGCCCTGCCTTCATCTCCGCGTCGTAGTGCTCGAGGAACCCCTTCTGGGCCGCAGCGAGGGCCCGGTCGTCCTTGCTCCAGCGGCCCGCCGTTCCCGCCACCACGTAGCCGAACAGATGCCCGGGGTGCTCGGCCAGGATCGAATCGGCCAGCGCCTTGGCTCCCGGGACGTCACCCGAGTGCAGCTTGAGCAGCGCCGCGTGGTAGCGGGTGTCGGCGTCCACCCCGTCGAGCTGCGCATACGCTGCAAGCGCCATCGGCATGAAGCGTTCTGCCGTGGCCATGTCGCCGGTCTCCGTTGCCTTCATCACCCGCCGGTAGAGCCGATCGAACCGCTCCCTGGGGCTCAGGCCGGTGATGTCCGGCGGCGCGCCGCCGTCGTCGCCCGCGACCGGCCCGGCCGCGGCGGCCGAGCCCCCGCCGGCCGGCGGCCTCGATCGCACCGCGGCGACCACGATCGCCAGAAGCAGCGACGCGGCCAGCACCCCGCCGATGATCCATGGCGTGTTGTCGCGCCGGGCCCCGGTCCCGGAGGATCCGGGCCCGGGGGCCACCGCGATCCCGCACTGCGGACAGAAGCGCGCCGTGGCCGGCACCGGCGATCGGCAGGAGGCGCAGGCGCGCGCGGCGATCGCGGCGCCGCAGGACCGGCAGAAGTTGCCGGTGCCGGGGGTGCCGCACGCAGGACACGCGGAGGTCGGTTGGCTGATCGTGGTCATTGATGAAATCTAACGGGTGGTGACGGGAGGCTCCGGGCGCTCTGCGCCTCAGCAGATGCGAGGAAGCTGGTCGCCCGGGAGCATGTCCACGACGCGGGTCCCGCCGATGCCCGTGCGCAGGAGCACCATGCCCGGGTGCGCCGCCACCGCGCACCCGATGACGGTGGCGTCGGCGCCGATGGCGTGACCACGCAGCGCGTCCAGCGCATCTGCCACCCGCACCTCGGGCACGAAGGCCAGCAGGATGCCTTCGTTGGCCACGTAGAGCGGATCGAGCCCCAGCATCTCGCAGGCCGCGGCCACGGGGCCCGGAATCGGCAGCGCCGTCTCGTCCAGCAGCACGCCCACCTGAGACGCCTGCGCCAACTCGTTCAGCGCGCTGGCGACGCCCCCGCGCGTCGGATCCCGGAGCGCGTGGAGGTCGGCGCCCAGGCGCCGGCGGAGCGACGCGACGAGCGGGGCGAGATTGGCCGAGTCGCTCTGGATTGCGGCCTCGAACGCCAGTCCCTCACGCGCGGACATGATCGCCATGCCGTGCCGGCCGATCGGCCCGCTCACCAGGAGCACGTCCCCCTCGCGCACGGCGTGCGGCCCCGGCCGGCAGGCGGGATCGATGAGCCCGATTCCGCTCGTGTTGATGTACATCCCGTCGGCCCGGCCCCGCTCCACGACCTTGGTGTCCCCGGTCACCAGCGCCACGCCCGCGTCCCGCGCCGCGGCGGCCATCGTAGCGATCACCCGGTCCAGGAGGTCGAACGGAAGCCCCTCCTCCAGCACGAAGCCGGCCGAAAGATAGAGCGGTGTGGCGCCCATCATGGCCAGGTCATTCACGGTGCCGTGTACCGCGAGGGCGCCGATGTTGCCGCCCGGAAACTCCAGCGGATTCACCACGAACGTATCGGTGGAGAACGCCAGCTCCGCGCCGGCGGCGGAAATCACCGCTGCGTCGCCCAGGGTGGCGAGCACCGGATTGCCGAAGTGCGGCAGGAAGCGCTCGCGCAGCAGCGCGGCGCTCATCTTGCCGCCCGAACCGTGGCCGAGCTGCACACGGTCGGTGGCCACGAGGGGAACAGGACAGGTGAGCATGGTCACGTCGAGACGGCAGTCAGCGTGTGAAGGGTCCTGGTCGCCGACGCCGATGCCGGGTGCCGCATGCGCGCGCTCAGCCACCGGCACCCCGGGGTTCCTGGCGGAGCCTGCCATAGCTGTAGTACGCGGCGCACGCACCCTCGCTCGATACCATCGGCGCACCGAGCGGATGCTCCGGCGTGCAGCGCGTGCCGAACGCCGGGCACTGGTAAGGCTTGAGCTGGCCGCGCAGCACCACGCCGGCCTGACATTCCGGCGATTCCTCCACCGCCATGTCTTCCAGGGCGAACCGGCGTTCGGCATCGAAGTCGGCGAACTCGGGGCGCAATGCGAGCCCGCTTCGCGGGATCTCGCCGATCCCCCGCCATTTCCGATCGGTGACCTCGAAGACCTTGCTCACCAGCTCGCGCGCCGGGATGGTGCCGTCCCGCCTAACGGCGCGTACATACTGGTTCTCCACCCCGTGACGGCCCGCCTCGAGCTGCCGCACCGCCATGAGGATCCCCTCGAGAATGTCGAGCGGCTCGAAGCCCGTGACCACGATCGGCACCCGGTAACGCTGGGCGATGGGTTCATACTCACGCCAGCCCATCACGGTGCAGACATGGCCCGCCGCGAGGAAGGCCTGCACCCGGTTGTCCGTCGCCGACAGAATGGCCTCCATCGCCGGCGGCACCGTGACGTGGGAGACGAGCACGCTGAAGTTGGACACGCCCAGCTCCCTGGCGCGCCACACCGCCATGGCGTTGGCCGGCGCGGTGGTCTCGAATCCGACGGCGAAGAACACCACCTGGTGGTCCGGGTTGGCCTGGGCCAGCGCCAGCGCATCGAGCGGGGAGTACACCACACGCACCTTGCCGCCCCGGGCGCGGATCTGCTGCAGATCACACTCGCTGCCGGGCACCCGGAGCATGTCGCCGAAGGACGTGAAGATCACGTCGGGCCGGGCCGCGAGCGCCAGCGCCTTGTCGATCTGCTCCAGCGGCGTGACGCACACGGGACAGCCGGGCCCGTGGATCATCTCCACCACGCCCCCCAGCAGCTCGTCGATTCCCTGCTTCACGATGGTGTGGGTCTGCCCGCCGCACACTTCCATCATCACCCACCGGCGGGTGGCCGTCTCCCGGATCTGCCGGGCCAGCGCGCGAGCCAGGCTCCTGTCGCGGTACTCGCTGACGTACTTCATGGGGCACCGTCCGGGGCGGCCATGCCGCCGAGCCCCTGCTCTGCGACTTCGCGCATCCACTCCAGCTCGTCGAGCTGGCTCATCTCCCGCAGCGCCTCGTAGGTGCGGCGCGCTTCCTCCTCGTCCACCCGGGAAATCGCAAAGCCCACGTGCACGATGGCGTAATCGCCGGGCCGCACCTGATCGGCGACGTAGGCCAGACACACCTCGCGGCGGACACCGCCGAAGTCCACGGTGCCCATGGGGAGCCCGCGATCCTCACGGATGTCGATGATCCGGCCAGGGATGCCTAGACACATGTTGACCTCCGTTCCGCGAGCACCGCCCCCACCGCGGCCTGTCCGAAACTCACCGCGCCGTCGTTCGGGCCGAGGCGCCTGGGCAGGAGCACCTCGATGTTGCGGTCCTCCAGCCGTCGATGGATCGACCACAGGAGCCGCGCGTTCTGGAACACGCCACCACCCAGCGCCACCGTGCCGATGCCGGCAGCCTCGCACGCCCGACATGCGACATCCACGGCGGCTCGCGCGATGCTGGCATGGAAGTCGGCCGCCAGCTCGCGAACGTCATGGCGACCGGCGAGGCGCCGCTCTCCCAGCGCCACGAGCAGAGGCAGCGGGTCGATCTCCCAGCAGCCATCGGCCGTCTGTTCGATGTGAAGAGGGAACTCGCGCGCACAGCCGCGGCCCGCCAACGCCTCGAGCTCCATCGCCGCCTGTCCCTCATAGTGCGACACCCAGCGAACCCCGAGGACGGCGGCCGCAGCGTCGAAGAGGCGGCCCATGGAGGAGGCAAGCGGCGCGTTGATCCGCCGCGCAATCTGCCGCTGGGCCACGGCCAGCTCGGTTTCGTCGATGCCGCGGAAGGCCAGGGCGAAGGCTCCCGCGGCCTCGGGTCTCGAGGCCAGGTAGCCCAGCGCCGCCCGCCAGGGCCGCCGTGCGGCGAGGTCACCGCCGGGCAGCGGCGCGTAACGCAGGTGCCCGACCCGGCGGTAGCCGGCGAGATCCGCGACCAGCACCTCGGCGCCCCAGATGTGGCCGTCGTCCCCGTAGCCGGTCCCGTCGAAGGCGAGCCCCACGACCGGGCCGGTGCGACCGTGCTCCGCCAGCACGGCGGCAATGTGGGCATGGTGATGCTGCACTGCGATTAGCTGGTCGCACCCCAGGGCCTCGGCCTCGGCGGTGGACCGGTAGCCGGGATGGAGATCCCGGACCGCCACCGCCGGCTCCACGCGAAACAGCGCCCGGTACCGCGCGAGGGTCGCCCGGAAGTGCTCCAGCGCCTCCAGGCTGTCGAGGTCGCCGAGGTGCGGGCTCACCCAGGCTGTGCTGCCATGCACCAGGGTGAACGTGTTCTTGAGCTCGGCTCCTACGGCCACGAGCGGCACGGGGCTCGACGCGGGCAGTTCGATCGGGAGCGGCGCGAAGCCGCGCGCGCGGCGAAGAAACAGGGGCCCGGTCGGCGTGGATCGGAGGACGGAATCGTCGCAGCGGGAGAGAATCTCCCGATCGTGCACGAGGAAGCCATCCGCCACCGAGCCCAGGCGGCGGACGGCCTCCTCGGTCCCCATGGCGATCGGCTCGTCGCTCAGGTTGCCGCTGGTCATCACGAGCGGGCGGTCGACGAGCACCAGCAACAGGTCGTGCAGCGGGGTCGAGGGCAGCATCAGGCCGAGCGTGTCGAGGCCGGGCGCCACCGCGGACGCCACGCGGCCCGAGTCGCGCCGCGCCACCAGCACCACCGGCCGCTCGGGCGATTCGAGCAGCCGGGCCTCGACCTCATCCACCAGGGCCAGCAGGCGGGCCTGGTCCACGTCGCGGATCATGACCGCGAACGGCTTGGCCTCGCGCCGCTTGCGCTCGCGCAGACGGAACACGGCCGCTTCGTCTCCCGCGTCCACCGCGAGGTGGAAGCCACCCATTCCCCGCAGCGCCAGGATCCCGCCCTGACGCAGGAGATCGGCGGCGCGGTGGAGCGCGTCGTCGTGGCGGGCCATGGGCGTGCCCGCCGGCGCCGACAGGAAGGTGAGTGACGGTCCGCACGCGGGGCACGCGTTGGTCTCCGCGTGGTAGCGCCGGCTGGTCGGGGTGCGATACTCGGCGAGGCAGGCCGGGCACTGCGCGAAGGCCCGCATCGTGGTGCGCTCCCGGTCGTACGGCACGGCCTCGATGATGGTGTAGCGCGGGCCGCAGTCGGTACAGGTGATGAACGCGTAGCCGTAGCGGCGATCGGCCGGGTCGTGCAGCTCGGCCCGGCACGCCTCGCACATGGCGACGTCGGCAGGCACCGACTGGCGCCGGTCGGGCTGATCTTCGCTCTCGATGATGCTGAACCCGGACCGCCCGGCGGGCTCCATCACGGTCACCTCGATCCGCTCGATGCGGGCGAGCGGCGGTGCCCAGGCGGTCAGCTCCGCGAGGAAGCGCTCCACCTCTTCCGGCAGCCCCTCGACCTCGATCCGCACCTCGCCGGCGGTGTTCCGCACGGTGCCCGCCAGCGCGTGCTGCTGCGCCAGCCGGAAGACGAACGGACGAAAGCCCACGCCCTGCACCACCCCGGTGACCCGGAGCTCGCAGGCCGCACGCGGCGGGGCGCTCAGCGCGCCAGCGCGCCCGGCGTCACCCGTTGGCGGAGATAGTCGTACCACTCCAGCATGCCTTCGCCGGTCAGCGCCGACGTGAAGAAGAAACGCAACTCGGGGTTCACCTGTCTCGCGCACGCCACGGCCCGGTCCAGGTCGAAGGGCACGTAGGGCAGCAGGTCGATCTTGTTGAGCACCGCCACCCGCGCGCGACGGAACATCGCGGGGTATTTCAGGGGCTTGTCTTCGCCCTCGGTCACCGAGAACACCACGACCTTTTCGGCCTCGCCCAGATCCCAGCTCGCCGGACAGACCAGGTTGCCCACGTTCTCGATGAACAGCAGCCGCGTGCCGTTCAGGTCGATGGCGTCGAGCGCTTCGAGCACCTGGCGCGCGTCGAGATGGCAGGCGCCGCCGGTGACCACGGCCTGCACCAGGCGTGCGGTGTGGCGGGCGAGGCGCTCGGCGTCGTTGTGGGTCTGCACGTCGCCGGTCACGACCGCCGTGGGAAACTCGTCGCCGAGGTCGTCCAGCGTGCGTTCGAGCAGCGACGTCTTCCCCGACCCCGGCGACGAGACGAGGTTGAGCGCCGTGACCCCTGCCGCGGCGAGGCGCGCCCGCACTTCGGCCGCCAGCTCGTCGTTCTTCGCCATGACGCGCTCGCGGACCTCAATCGTCCGGATCGTCATCGTCCACCTCGAGGTACTCCAGACGCAGCGTGTCGCCCGCCACGCGCGTCAGCACCGGTTTCGCCTGCCCGAACGGCGGCTGACTCAGCAGCGCCTCGAGGCAGAAGGCCAGGTTGTCGGGCTCGATGCCCCCATCGTCTCCCACCTCGACGCCCACGGCCACCAGCCGGCGGTGCTGGGCGGGATCGAGGCGTTCCGCGGCCATGCGGCAGATCTCGAGGGCGAGGGCGAGCTCGTGCATGCGTTACCCGTCGCATGCGGCGAGTCGCCGGTCGCGGGCGGGCCGTGGCTTGACCAGATGGCCCCAGGCCTCGAGCCGCGCCGCCACGAGTGCCGCCACCTCGTCCACGCGGGCTGCCACCGCCGGCGTGAGACCCACGCGCAGGGCGATCTCGCCCGGCTGCACGCCCATCGCCACCATCTCGTCCGGCAGGGTGCCCCGGAGTTCGCACGCGCCGAGCACCTCGCGCAGGTCGATCTGGTGGGGGGAGAGCCTGAGCGCGAAGTAGCGCGGCAGGTCGGCCCGCTCGACCACCGCCACGGTGCCCGGCGGCGAGGCGGTGTTGATCGCATCGAGGATGATCAGCCGGCCGCTCTCCTCGATGGTGGGAAGCAGTGCCATGCCCCACGTCCCGCCGTCCACCAGCTGAACGTCGTCAGGCAGCTCCCAGCGCTCCGGCAGCCGGGCGAGGACCCGGAGGCCGAAACCGTCATCGGCCATGATGGGATTGCCGACCCCGATCACCCGAGTCGGCCGGTCATTCGTCTTCGTAATGCCGGTCCGCCTCGAAGAAGCGCCCCCCGGTGATGATCGACGACACGGTCCCTCCCCCTCCGATCACGTCGGCGCGGAAGGCCAGGTAGACGTGCGCCGGGATGAAGATCACGAAGAACCACGTGATCACGTGGTGAATGAACCGCACGTTCTGCAGCCCGCCGAAGAGCGGCGTCATCCAGTTGACCAGCCGGTACATGATGCCCGTGGGCACGGCCTGGGAGAACAGGATGACGCCGGTGATGACCTCGAGGGTCGCAACGAGATAGACCAGCGTGTAGTTGAGCTGCTGGAGCGGATTGTGGCCGAGGTAGCGCGGCGCTTTCTCAGGCTGGATCATCAGGTAGAAGCCGATCATCCGGAACAGGTTTCTGATGTCGCGGCGGCGGATCGGGAAGAGCGCCTTGAGCCGCTCGAACCGGTTGCCCGCAAAGAGCCAGTAGACCCGGACGATCCCGGTCATCACCAGGAACGTCGCCGCCAGGTAGTGCGCCAGCCGGAACCTGGTCATGATCTGGCCGGGCTCTGCCGGGTTGCCCATGAAATAGGGTCGGCCGATGTAGAGCCCGGTTACTGCGAGCGTCACGACGCAGACCGCCGCGATCCAGTGCATGGCACGGATCGGCAGGCCCCACAGGTAGACCCATTTGTAGTTGCCGACCGGTGCCGGCACCTCCCGCCCGAGAAAGGTCGGCTCCCCGGACGCGATGCGTGGGCCGGCGCTCATGAGACGCGCACCCTCGCGATCTCGTTGCCTGCCACGTCGAGCACATGCACGCCGCAGGCGAGGCAGGGGTCGAACGAGTGGATGGTGCGGATGATCTCGAGTGGCTGGTCGGGCCGGGCCAGCGGATGGTTATCGACCAGGGCGGCCTCGTACGGCCCGCGCTGGCCCTGGCCATCCCGGGGCGAGCAGTTCCAGGTGCTCGGCACCACGGCCTGGTACCGCGTGAACTTTCCATCCTCGATCTGCACCCAGTGACCCAGCGCGCCGCGCGGCACGTCGGCACGGCCGAAGCCCTGGGCCTTCCGCGGCCACGTGGACGGGTCCCACTTGTCGCGGGTGAAGGTGGCGGTGTCACCGTTGACGATCCGCTCGACCAGCTGGTCCATCCACACGTCGAGCTGCCGGGCCAGCAACAGCGTCTCCATGCCGCGGGCCAGCATCCGGCCGGCCGTGGAGAAGAGCGCATCGGGCCCGACCTTGAGCCGGCTCATCACGTCGCCGGCGAGGGCGCGCACGTCCTTGTGGCCCTGGGCGTAGGCCACGACGATGCGCGCAAGGGGGCCGACCTGCATGGGCATGCCGTCATATCGCGGGGCCTTCATCCAGGTGTACTGGTCGAGCCCCTGCAGGTACTCCCACGGCGGCGGGGGTCCGGTGTACCTGGGCCTCGTCTCACCCTCGTACGGGTGAAGCCCCTTGCCCGCGCTCGAGTCCTCGTACCACGCCGCCTCGACGTGCTCGCGCACCTTGCGCTCGTCGAACTCGAACACGGTATCGAGGTTATTGCCCAGCACGACGCCGGGCTTGAAGTAGTAGGTGTCGGGATCGCGGATATCGACCGGGAACTCGCCGTAGACCAGGTAGTTCGGCACGCCGCCGCCGATGCGGGTCCACTCGGGATAGAAGCTCGCGATGGCGAGCAGGTCGGGCCAGTAGACCTGCTCGACGAAGGCGCGCGCCCGGGCGATGATCTCCTTCAGCTCCGCGATGCGGGCCCCGTTGATGGTGGCGCGGGCATCGACGTTGATCGCCGAGGCCATGCCACCCACCAGGAAGTTGGGGTGCGGGTTCTTGCCGCCGAAGATCGTGTGCAGGCGTACCGCATCCCGCTGCCAGTCCAGGGCCTCGAGGTAGTGTGCCACGCCGAGGAGGTTGACCGCGGGCGGCAGCTTGTAGGCCGGATGCCCCCAGTACCCGTTGGCGAAGATGCCGAGCTGCCCGCTCCGGACGAACTTGCTCACGCGGTCCTGCACCGTCTTGAAATAGGCGGTGCCATTGTTGGGCCAGGGGGAGATAGACTGCGCGATCCTCGCGGTCTCTGCCGGATCGGCCTGGAGCGCACTCACCACATCCACCCAGTCGAGTGCGTGCAGGTGGTAGAAGTGCATGACGTGGTCATGCACGAACTGCATGCCGAGAATGAGGTTCCGGATGAGGTTCGCGCAGGGCGGAATCCTGATGTCGAACGCGTCCTCCACCGCGCGGATGCTGGCGATCGCGTGCACCGTGGTGCACACGCCGCAGATCCGCTGGGCGAAGGCCCAGCCGTCGCGCGGATCACGGCCCTGCAGCACCAGCTCCAGCCCCCGGAAGGTCGTCGCGATTGCCCAGGCGTCGGCGATACGACCGTTCTCGGCCGCCACTTCGATCCGCAGGTGGCCCTCGATCCGGGTGACCGGATCGACCACAACCCTGGTCCTGGCCATGTTGCACTCCCCCGTGCTGGCGGTTGGTCACTGCTGTCCGCCGGCCGCATCCGGCCCGCCCTGAATTACCGGCAGTTCCCGCTTCCGGCGCACCCGGTCGATGGCGGTCAAGGCAGCGTGTGCGGCCACGCCGGCGACGGTGAGGCCGGCGAGCGTCGCGCCGATCGTGTCGATGTTCTTCTCGAGCCCGAAGGCTTCCACGTTCGGCAACCGGCGGTAGAAGGGCGTCATCGTGTCCCAGAAATGGGGCTCCGTGCAGCCGATGCACGGATGCCCGGCGCCGATGGGCCAGCTGGTCTTGCCGTTCCACAGGAAGATCGGGCAGGGCGAGAAGGTCTGCGGTCCCTTGCAGCCCACCTGGTACAGGCACCAGCCCTGGCGCGCGCCCGCGTCGTCGAAGTGCTGCACGAACTGGCCCGCGTCGAAGTTGGCCCGGCGCGGGCACTGGTCGTGGATCCGGGCGCCGTAGGCAAAGAGCGGCCGCCCCTCGCTGTCGGCCCGCGGCAGGTTGCCGAACGTGAGGTAGTGGACCACCGTGGCCGTGATCACGTCCGGCACCGGCGGACAGCCGGCCACGTTGAGTATCGGGCGGTCCTTGATCACATCCCGCACGCCCACCGCCCCGGTGGGGTTCGGTCTGGCCGCCTGCACGCTGCCCCAGTGGGCACACGCGCCCACGGCGAGAATCGCCGCGGCGCCCTCGGCGGCCTCCTCCAGTTGGGCGCGGGCGGTCTTTCCCGCGATCATCGTGTAGGTGCCGCCCTCGTTCAGCGGGATCGACCCCGTCACCACCAGCAGGTACTTGCCGCGGTTGGCGGCCATGGACTCGGCCTTGGCCTTCTCGACCGCGTCGCCCGCGCCGGCCATCAGCGTGTCGCTGTAGTCCAGTGAGATGACGTCGAGGAGAAGGTTGCCGATGGTGGGATCGCCCGAGCGCAGGATGCTCTCCACACACCCGGTGCATTCCTGCAGTTCGAGCCAGATCACCGCGGGCCGCTTCTGGGTCTCGAGCGCACGGGCCACCTCGGGCGCCGCGCTGCTCACGCCGAGGATCGCGGCCATGTCGCGGCAGAAGGCGAGGAACTCGCGGCGGTTGACACCCCGGTTGACGAGATGTTCGCCGAGAGTCTCTCCCGGAATCCATGGGTGGGCGGGAAGACCTTGCATCAGCATGCCTCCTTGGCCGCGGCCGACCGAATCCTGCGGCCCGCCGCTGTCCTGCGTCGCCGTGTCGATCCGCAATTCATCGGATACCGAGCCCGCACATGTCCGGAGGGCCGCCGGGCTCCGTTGACCCCTTCAGGGCGCGCGTACCGGGCTGATTCTCACCCCAGGGACGTGACCCGCAAGTCCATGTTAGTCATTGAACGGCATGATTTTGATAAACCGGAGGTGAAGTGTTGATAAAATTTGTAACAATCGCTCCGTAGCGCCCCGGAGACGGTTGCGGAGACTACGGAGGATTCCTACTGTTGGCGCATCTGATCACTCGCTCGTGGAGTCGAGTATGTCAGCCCGTGCCGTCATGCATCGCATCCGACTTCTCGCCCTCCCCGGGGTCCTCATCACCTTGGGCTATCTGGCCAGCGCCTGCACCACCGAGAAGATCGTTTTCCGGGATCGCGAGCCGTTCAATCCGCCGGTCGACACCGCCGCCGGGTTCCTCGGCTACTTCACGGTCTCCAGCAAGCTCACCGCCTGCGGCAATTGTCACATCGGCACCCAGACCCAGTGGGCCAGGACCAAGCACGCGAGTGCCTGGGCCGGCCTGCAGACCGCCGGCGCCGGCGTCCAGGCGTCCTGCTACGGTTGCCATGGGGTGAGCGAGCGGGGCAACAAGGCCACTGGCAAGGTGGGCATCGATTTCAAGAATGACAGCGCGTATCACGACGTGCAGTGCGAGAGCTGCCACGGGCCGGGGTACCGGCACGTGCTCGACCCGTCGAAGGCCACGCGGCCGTTGGCCTACGCGCACGTGGGCGACGTCACGGCCTCGTGCGCGAGCTGCCACGACGGCTCGCACGAACCGTACTACGGGCAGTGGTCGCAGAGCCGGCACGCCCGGGTGAACGCCGGCGAGGGCACCGACCCGAGCGGTCCGGCCTTCAACTCGAGCTGCTACAACTGCCACAACGCCAACCAGGCGATGCGGGTCCTGGGCGGCGCCGAGACGTCGAACTGGCTGGAACGTGACTCGACATCAGGCCAGTACGGGGCGGCCGACTGCACCACGTGCCACGACCCGCACGACAACCGCAACGGCGGGCAGCTCCGCGCGCCGGTCACATCGACCGACCTGAGCGTGAACCTCTGCGCCCGGTGCCACAACCGGCGCAGCCAGCCGGCCTCGAGCTTCAGCAACGGCGCGCGCGGCGCGCACGGCCCCCAGGCCGCGGTGGTCTTCGGCGCCGACGCAGGCTGGATCCCACCGGGTTTCATCTACGATTCGACCCAGGCGTTCACATCGCACACGGGCCCTGGCAACCCGCGGCTCTGCGCCGGCTGCCATGTCACCCGCTTCCAGGTGACCGATCCGGCCACGGGCAACGTCGTCTTCCAGTCGGTGGGCCATCTGTTCAAGGCCAACCCCTGCCTCGATTCGAAGGGCATCCCGACGGCGGACGACAGCTGCCCGATCAACGGAACGGCGCGGGCGTGGACCGGCTGCACGGCCTCCGGCTGTCACGCGACCGCGGCGGCGGCCGCCACGGCCTTCCTCAACAGCAAGCAGCGGGTCAAGACGCTGGTGGATCAGATCTGGGTCAACACGAACACCACGCCGGTGAACGGCCTGCAGGTGGTCAACGCCGGTGACGGCGGGTACCTGGCCACGATCCTGGCGCAGCAGCCGGGTGCCTTCAACCCGAAGGACGGCGTCTCGCCGGCCGAAGGGGCGTACTTCAACGCGATGCTTTTCGCCGATCCGGCGCTGGGCCTGTCCGGTCAGCCCGATGGCTCGTTCGGCGTGCACAACCCGTTCTACACCGAGGCGCTGCTCTCGGCCACCATCGCCTCGCTCAAGGCCACGTATCCTTTCCTGCCCGCACCGCCCGCGAAGGTGCAGGCGATCATGGACCAGGCGTTGTCGCGGCAGGGAGTTCGCTACCTGCCGCCGAAGTTGCTGCTGTCGGCACGGTGAGACCGGATGGCGGGCGGAACGCGCCCATGGAGGCAACACCCAGGAGGCCCGTGCGTGCGTCACGGGCCTCCGTGGTATGAGCGCCGGCGCGACGGATGATGACGCGTCACGTCAGCGGGCCACTAGATGGGCTTCGTGCGCTCGATTCCACTCTCGAGTTCCCGATGACGCGCGTGCTCCGTTTCATGCGCGCCTCGCGGCCCGGCCTGCCCTCCGACGCGGCACCATGCTGATGCTGGCGTCGCTGGCTGCCGCTGCCCCACGGGCGGCGCCCTTCGCCCATGGTGTGGTTCTCGCCGTGGCCGACACCATCGACCCGGGCCTCGAGTCACTCAAGGCCGAGGCGGCCCGGAACGCGCCCAGGATCGTCATCCCGCCGCCCGATCTCCTCGCCCGAGTGACCCGGTCTGCGTTCAACGTGCCCGGCTGGGTCATGGTACTGGGCGCGGTGGCGGGCCTGGTGGTGGCGATCGTGTTGCTGCGCTACCTGTGGCGGCGGCGACAGGCCATCCGGGCCTGGATCGCCACCCGGAGCCGGGCCGGGAAGATCGCGCTGGCCGGGGCGTTCGGCGTGCTGCTCGTGGCCGCGGCGTGGGCCGGGCACTTCGGGTGGGAGTATTCGATGTACTCGCGGGACTTCTGCTACGGGTGCCACTATCGCCAGCCGGATGTCAAGCTCACGTCCAGCGACTCGACGCCATATCCATATCCCTACCACCCGATCGCCCACGATACCCTGTACTGCCACAACTGCCACGTGCAGACGATCCCGGCGCTCATCAACGAGCTGCGACTGTGGGTCTTCGCGCGCCCCACCCGCGTCCCCCCGGATCACGGCAAAGTCGAGAACTTCCGGTGCGAGAAGTGTCACATGGAGTCGCCGACCGAGAAGGAGAAGTGGAAGCGGATCGTGACGACCGCCGGGCACCGCGCGCACCTCGAGTCCGATTCGCTGAAGAAGCAGTTCAGCCGGGAGGGGGGCACGCAGTGCGTCACCTGCCACGGCCAGCAGGTACACCGCTTCCCGCCGGTCGACAGCACGTGCTACCAGAAGGGGTGTCATCTCAGCGACAGCGTCGGCATCGCGATCGGGCCGATGAAGGGGCAGACCGAGCTGCACTGCATCGTCTGCCACCAGTTCACGGCCGACGTGCCGCTGCTTGCGTCCCGCGACTCGGCCACCGGCGTGCTCCGCCCCGGGAGCCGGCAATGCTTCACCTGCCATGCGATGCGCCGGCGCCTCGTCGAGTTCGACGTGGCCATGGATCCGCACAAGGGCACATGCGGCATGTGCCACAACCCGCACCAGCAGAAGCAGGTCAGCGAAGTGCGACAGACCTGCGCCTCGGCGGGCTGCCACACCGACTGGCGCAAGGTCAGGTTCCACGTGGGCGCCGCGCACCGGAAGGTGAGCGAGCAGTGCGTGCTGTGCCACCAGCCGCACGCCGCGCGGGTGGATGCCTCCGACTGCGCAGGCTGCCACGATCAGGCCCGCAGAATGAAGGGCACACGGCTCCGCCCACCGGCTCCGTTCGACACGCTGAAGGCGCTGCGGTCGTCGGTCCGGCCGACCGGCTCCGCACCTCACCTCGACAGATGGCCGCGGGTTCAGGCGCATGCGCCCGCCGAGGAACCGACGCCGCGGGGTAAGGGCGACATCGATATCCGGGACGCGCCCGGGGAGCCGCCCGTTCCCGCCGCAGTGGTGCCCCCGCCCGCCGATTCCTTTTCGCACTCGCAGCACAAGTCGCTGACCTGTCTGACCTGCCACACGGTCACGTCGGGGAAGGGCTCGCTCGTATTCGAACGGCCCCGTGGCTGCCAGATCTGCCACCATCAGAATCGGGCCCGGAGCGATTGCGCGCAGTGCCACCGTGCCGAGGACTACGGCGCCACCAGGCAGGTGCGGATGAGCGTGCAGATGCCGAAGCGCGAGCCGCGACAGCGCGCCGTCCCGTTCGATCATGGCAAACACGCCAGGGCGAATGTGAAGTGTGTCGACTGCCACACCACGCCGGTGACGATGGAGCCGGCGGGCGAGCCGGCCGAGTGCCGGACCTGCCACGACCAGCACCACTCGGCGGAGCGCTCCTGCGCGACGTGTCACGCCGGGACGGCGGAAGCCGAGGGTGCCCACGAGCGCACGGCGCACGTGGCCTGCGACGCCTGCCACACGCCGGCCCGCATTCGGCAACTCACACCCAACCGGCAGTTCTGCCTGACGTGCCATGCGAGCCAGGACGTGGATCACTACGCGCCCGAGAGCTGTACCGTCTGCCATCTGCAGGCCACGCCGGAGGAATGGCAGACGCACCTGATGAAGCGGCGGCCGACGTGAGAGCGATGAACGGTGGCGGGTGGCTGAGGCTGGGCGGATGGCTCGCTGGTCTGCTGATCGCCGGCGCGCCCGCCGCGGACGCCCAGGGGTTCCGGCTCAGGATCGATACCCGGGCCGAGACCGTCCGCTACCGCGGCCTGACCGCGGACAGCATCCGTTCCGGCCAGGTCGTGACGGGGACGAACGGTGGGCGCGAGACCCCTGAGGGTTACCCCGTCTTCTGTCAGCCGGGCCGCGCGTTCTGCTCGTTCTACCGCCCGGGGCCGATCCTCAACGGCGGCCCCTTCGTCACCAGTGCGAATCTCGTCATCTGGGGACTCGGCTTGCCCGGGCTCAGCCTCCACGGCGACGCGCGCATCGGCGTGGACATGGGCGACTCGCGCGTATGGCCAGGCACCGAGCCCGCGTTCCAGTTGTTCGAGGGCTACCTCGACTACACGTCGCGGCGGATCACGGCCCGGGCGGGCCGGCTGATCGAGAACAACCGCCTGGGCTACAACGGGTTCGACGGCGGGCGCGTGGCGGTGCGCATTCCGGAGGCGTTGAACCTCGAGCTGACCGCCTACGGCGGCGGGGGCCTGGCCCGCGGCGCCGCGCTGCCCGTCACGAACCCCGTACTCAACCCCCTCGATGAATTCCAGCCGCGGCGCCGCTTCGTCACCGCGGGCGCCGCCGCCAGCATCGCGACCACGCCGGTGGACGCGCGGCTCGACTACCTGCGCGAGGTGGATCCGGACGTGCGCTATTTCGTGTCGGAACAGGTGGCCGGCTCGGTGACTGTCCGGCCGCACGAGCGGTTCACCCTGACCGGCGGCGCAATCTATGACCTCGCGCAGGGCCTGTGGGGTTCCGCGGACCTTTCGCTGCGCTACACCACGCCCAGGGTGACCTTGATCGCAGGCGCGCGGCAGTACCGCCCGCGCTTCGATCTGTGGACGATCTGGGGCGCGTTCAGCCCGGTGGCCTACCGCGCGGTCAACGCCAACGTGGCGGTGAACGCCACGGCCAGGCTGCAGCTCCGCGCCCGAGGCGAGTACTACAAGTTCGATGACGCGGAGGTAACCACGGGGCTGGTGGCGGTCGAGGATCACGGCTACCGCGCCTCGGGCGGCGTGTCCTACGTGTTCTCACCCGAGTGGAACGCCGACCTCGGCTACCAGCGGGAGTTCGGCACGGGGGCGGCCTCCCAGGGCTGGGAAGGCTCCGTGACGTGGACGCCGACCGAGCGGCTGAGCCTGACCGCGCAGGGAGCGTCCTTGCAGCGTCCGCTGGAGTTCCGCTTCAGCGAATCCGCGCTCTACTGGTACGGGCTCGATGTCCGGTATCAGGCCAGCGACCGAGTGCGTTTCGGTCTCGACGCCGCCGTGTATGATGAGGATCGACGCCGCCCCGACGCGGCAGCCGTCGACTGGCGGCAGGTACGCGTCGCCGGGCGGGTGACCCTGCTGTTCTCGACCAACGCCGACGGCGCGCCGCTGCCTCCCGCGGCGCGGCGCCGCCCAGCGGGCCGATGACGATGCCGGCCGCGCGGATCGCGCGCCGCGCCGCTGGCGCCATCGCCGCCGCGACCATCGCTGGGGTCGCGGCGGTCTTCGCGCTCCAGGACGACGGCTTCGACCACTGGCAGCACCGGAAACTCTTCCCCACCTGCACGAGCTGCCACGTGGGCGCGGTGACCCAAGGGCGGCCGATCTTGCCCGCCGCCCGGTCCTGCGCGTCCTGTCACGATGGGAAGATCCGGAAGCGGGTGCGCTGGGCACCGCGCGAGGGGCCGCCCCACTCGAACCTCCGCTTTACCCACGTCGACCACGCCGAGGATAACGCCCGCAGGACCGGGACGGACTCGGTCATCGCCTGCGCGACATGCCATGCGCGCGAGGGTGCGCCATGGATGGAGGTGCGGAAGGCAGAGACCGGCCCGTGCTTTGCCTGCCACGGTCTCGAAACGGCGCATCTCTCCGCACCGGACTCGGCCTGCGCGGCCTGCCACGTGCCGCTGGCGGAGGCGGTGACCCTCACGCGCGCTGAGATCGGGAACTTTCCCGAGCCGGACAACCACAAGCAGGCGGATTTCCTCGAGCGGCATGGCAAGCTGGCCGGGGGAACGAAGGGCCGCCCAGCGGCCAGCAAGCGAGCCGGCGGCGGCGTTGCCGCGTCATGCGCCACCTGCCACGCGCGCGACTTCTGCGTTACCTGCCACGTCAACGCGCCCGAGACGCCGGCGATCCAGGCGCTGGCTCCCGACGTGCGGTCGACGGTCCTCAACAGGAAGGAGATCGGGGCCCCCGCCAGCCACGCGACCTACGGTTTCGCCTGGAATCATCGCGCCCAGGCCCGGCAATCGCTGCGCGCCTGCCAGACCTGTCATACCCGGGAAAGCTGCCTGGCGTGTCACATCGATCAACCCTCCCTGGTGAGCGCGATGTACGAGGCGGGCCCCGGTCGCAGCGCGGGCGCCAGGGTGGTGCGCCGCCGTCCCGACAATCACGGCGCCGACTTCACCGACACGCATGGGCGGATGGCGTCGTCGAAGAGCAGCACGTGCGCGGCCTGCCATGCCCGCACCTCATGCCTCGCCTGCCATCGACCCCACGCGGCGGCATCCAGCGGCACCAGCGGCTATCACGCACCGGGCTTCCTGCAGCGGCACCCGACGGCGGCCTATTCGCGCGAGACGTCGTGCAGCGACTGCCACAACAGCAATCAGTTCTGCCGCACCTGCCACGAGCAGGCCGGCCTCACGGCGCGGCGCCAGCTGGTGGGCGGGTACCACGACGCCAAGCAGCGTTTCGCGCTGGGGCACGGTCAGGCGGCGCGCCAGAACCTCGAGAGCTGCGTGGCCTGCCACGCCGAGCGCGACTGCCTCACCTGCCACTCCGCGCTCGGTGGCCGCCGGTTCAACCCGCACGGCCCGGGGTTCGATCCGGACCGGCTCCGCAAGAAGAATCCGCAGCAGTGCACGGTATGCCACGGGACCGCGATCCCCGGCGGATCTTGACGATTCATCCTGGCGGCCCGACGTTCCCTCACGCATCGGGCCTGCCGCCCGGCGCGGGGCGCGGCTCTCTCATCCCCAAGTCCACAATCGCCTCATGACGTGGCCTGGCTCATTGCGCGCGAACGACGTCGTCACCGTCATCATGGGCGGCGGCGCCGGGACGCGGCTCTTCCCGTTGACCAAGGACCGGTCCAAGCCCGCGGTACCGCTCGCCGGCAAATACCGGCTCGTGGACATTCCAATCAGCAACTGCATCAACTCGGACCTGCGCCGCATCTTCATCCTGACCCAGTTCAACAGCGCTTCCCTGCACCGCCACATCCAGGAGACCTACCGGTTCGACAAGTTCTCCGGCGGGTTCGTGGAGATCCTCGCGGCGCAGCAGACGCCGGCTCGCAAGAACTGGTACCAGGGCACGGCCGACGCCGTGCGCCAGAACTTGCCGCATCTCGACGACTACCCGCACCAGCTGGTGCTCATCCTCTCGGGCGATCAGCTCTATCGCATGAATTTCCAGACCATGATCCGCCAGCACCTCGCCACCGACGCCGAGGTGACCGTGGCAACGATCCCGGTGGCGCCGGAAGCCGCGCGCGCGTTCGGCATCATGCAGGTGGCGAACGATCTCAGGATCACGCGGTTCGTCGAGAAGCCCACGGACCCTGTTGTGCTGCAGTCGCTCCGGATGGAGCCGGATACCCGTGACGCGCTCTCGCTCCAGGGCTGTGACGACTGCCTGCTGGCCTCGATGGGCATCTACGTGTTCAATCGGAAGGTCCTGCGGGACGCGCTGGCCGGCACCGAAGAGGACTTCGGCAAGCACGTCATCCCGTCGCTGATCGACCGGCGGCGGGTCTTCGCCTTCCTGTTCCAGGGGTACTGGGAGGACATCGGGACGATCGGGGCGTTCTACGAGGCCAACCTCGACCTCTGCGCGCCGGTGCCCAAGTTCAACTTCTACGACCCCTCGGCGCCGATCTTCACCCACCCGCGCTATCTGCCCGCCAGCAAGGTCATCAAGAGCCGCATCGAGCTCTCGGTCATTGCCGACGGGTGCATCATCAACGACGCCTGGATCGAGCGGTCCCTGATCGGCGTGCGGAGCAACATCGCCGCCGGCGCCACGATCAAGCACAGCATCATCATGGGCCAGGACTTCTACGAAACCGCGTCGGGCCATGTCCCGCCGCCCGGGGCTCCACCGATGGGCATCGGCCCCATGACCTACATCGAACGGACGATCGTGGACAAGAACGCGCGCATCGGTGAAGGTGTACGCATCTCGCCGGACGGGAAGCCGGCCCACATGGACGGCCCGAACTTCTACATCCGCGACGGGATCGTCGTGATCCCGAAAAACACCATCATTCCCGCGGGGACGGTGATCTAGGGGCTGGCCTCTGGTTCGCGTCGCGACCCGACCAGGTGAACCGGGAATCGAGGACGGATCGCGGTATCTTGGGATCCATGCATCTCCGCTTCCACACGCTCGACGTATTCACCCGGCATCCGTTCGGTGGCAACCCTCTGGCCGTCGTGCTCGACGCCGAAGGGCTTTCGGATGACCTGATGCAGGCGATCACCCGCGAAGTCAACTACTCGGAGACGGTGTTCGTCCTCCCGCCCGCGACGCCGTCCGGTGCCTGCCGGGTGCGCATCTTCACGCCGGGCGGGGAAGTTCCGTTGGCCGGTCATCCCACGATCGGCACGGCGGTTCTGCTGGCGGATCTCGGGATGGTGCCATCGTCGCCCTCCGGCCTGTCGTTCATCATGGAGGAAACGATCGGCCCGATCGAGGTATGGGTGCGAAGGGCCGGCGATGGCATCGGCTTCGCCCGGTTCACGCTGTCGCGGCTCCCGGAGATCGGGCCTCGACCGCCGGAACGCGCGGAGATCGCGCGGGCACTGGGCCTGGAGCCCGCCCGGCTCGCCCCGGACGATCGGTGGGCGCAGCCGATGTCCGCCGGGATTCCGTTCCTGCTGGTCGAGGTCGCGGATCGGACGGCGATGAGCAGCTGCCGGCTGTCGATGGAGCACTGGCGCACCGTGCTCGCCGATTTCTGGGCGCCCAATGTCTTCGTCGATTGCCGCTCTCCCGAAGACGGGCCGCACGTGTTGCGGGCGCGCATGTTCGCCCCGGCACCGGATATCACGGAGGACCCCGCCACCGGGTCGGCCGCCGCCGTGCTGGCCGCCCATCTCGGCGCCGCTGATCCGCTCGCCAACGGTGTGCTCGGCTGGACCCTTCTCCAGGGCGTCGAGATGGGGCGGCCGAGCCGGATCGAGATCGAGTGTGAGAAGACCGCGGGCGGCATCGACGCCGTGCACGTTGGCGGACCGGCGGTGCGGGTTGCCGAGGGACTCCTCAGCCTGCCGGATGACTGTTGCGATGCATGAGCCGCGCATCACGATCCGGCGCGTCACGCCCGGCGAGGCGGCGATCCTGGCCGACCTGGCTGCGCGCACATTCCGCGATGCGTTCGGCGCGGCCAATCGGGCGGTCGATCTGGAGCTGCATATCCGCACCCATTACGGCGCGGCCCGGCAGGCGGCCGAGCTGGCCGATCCCCGGATGACCGCGCTCTTCGTCGAGGCCGACGGCATGATCGCGGGCTACACTCAGGTGCGCGACGGCCCGGCTCCGGCATGCGTCAGCGGTCCGCGCCCCATCGAGCTGTGGCGCTTCTACGTCGACCACGTGTGGCATGGCCGGGGCATCGCCGCCCCCCTGATGGACGCCGTGAAGGCCGAGGCGCGCCGTCGCGGGGGCCGCACGCTCTGGCTCGGCGTGTGGGAGCGAAACCCGCGCGCCATCGCGTTCTACCGGAAGCAGGGCTTCTCCCCCGTGGGCAGCCAGGTGTACGTCGTCGGCACCGATCCGCAGAACGACCTCGTGATGAGCTGCTCGCTCGATCCCCGCTGAGACAGCCGACACGCGTCGGCCAGGAGTAACCGAATGCGCTTTGCGACGCGCGCGATGAACGCCGGCCTCCCGCCGGTGGGCACCCCCGGTGCCTTCCTGCCCGGGCCCACCTTCGCGGGCACCTATGTGGCCCCCGGTGACCCCGCCACCTCGACCTGGACGTACGGCCGCTTCCACAACCCCACGTGGGCGGCATGGGAGGCGGCGCTCGCCGAGCTGGAAGGCGGCCCCGCCGTGGCCTTCAGCTCGGGCATGGCCGCGATCACGGCGGTCCTGCACGCCGTGCTGTCGCCGGGAGACGTGATCGTCCTGCCGAGCGACAGCTACTACACCACACGGCTGGTGGTGGACGGCTGGTTCGCCAAGGCCGGCGTCGCGGTGCGCCTGGCCCCCACCCGCGGCGATGCCCAAGGCGCGGTGCTCGACGGCGCGCGGCTGCTCTGGCTGGAGACGCCGTCCAACCCCTTCCTCGAGACCTGTGACATCACGCGCCTGGCCGACCTGGCACACCGGGCCGGCGCGCTCGTGGCCGTGGACAACACCACCGCCACCTGCGCTCTCCAGCAGCCGCTGGCGCTTGGTGCCGACTTCTCGGTGGCCTCCGACACCAAGATGCTCACCGGACACGGCGACCTGGTGCTGGGGCACGTGGCGGTCGCGGATCCGGCGTTGAAAGACCGGCTGGTGACGATCCGCACCCAGATGGGCGCCATCCCGGGGCCCATGGAGGTGTGGCTCGCGCACCGCTCGCTCGGCACGCTGGGGCTGCGCGTCGAACGGCAGGCGGAGAATGCCCGCCGCGTGGTCGAGTTCCTGCGCACGCGCCCGGGCGTGACCGGCCTGCGGTACCCCGGTCTCGGCCCCGTCGTGAGCTTCGAGCTGGCCGACCGCGCCACCGCCGAACGCTTCCTGCGCGCGCTCCGCGTGGTGCGCGAAGCCACCAGCTTCGGCGGGATCCACAGCACGGCCGAGCGCCGGGCCCGCTGGGGCGGCGATCCGGTGTCGGACGGCTTCATCCGTTTCAGCGTGGGATGCGAGGATCCCGACGATCTGATCGAGGATCTGGCGCAGGCGCTGCCGTGATTCGATGGGCCCCGGACATCGGCGCATGCCGGATGCATTGACGCGCGCACCGTTGTACGTTTGTCGCTCGTGCCGCGCCGGACCGCGCGCGGCAAAGGCCTTCGATCGGCACCACGCTGCCCGTTCTACGAGGATCCGTCCATGGACGAACCCACCGCGACCGAACCCAGCGGCACACCATACCGCGACCTCGTGTCGGAGCGGCTGTTCCGCGCCCGCACGCTCGTCATCACCGGCGAAATCAACCAGCGGCTCGCTGCCCGCGTGACCGAACAGTTGCTGGCCATGGCGTCGGAGTCGTCCGACGACATCACCATCTTCATCAACTCGCCCGGCGGCCATGTCGAGTCCGGCGATACGATCCACGACATCATCCGCTTCCTGACGCCGCGCGTGCGCATGGTCGGCAGCGGGTGGGTGGCGAGCGCGGGCGCGCTGATCTACGTGGCCGTGCCGCGCGAAGACCGCTACTGCCTGCCGAACACGCGCTTCCTGCTGCACCAGCCGGCGGGCGGCGTGGGCGGTGCCGCGAGCGACATCCAGATCGAGGCCCGGGAGATCGTCCGCATGCGGGACCGGCTCAACCGGATCTTCGCCAAGCAGACCGGCCAGCCGCTCGAGCGGATCGAGGAAGACACGCACCGCAACTTCTGGCTCACCGCCGAGGAAGCCCTGCGGTACGGGATCGTCGGCAGCATCATCGAGCGCTACGAGGAGTTGAAGTAGCCGGACACGGCTGTCCCGTCCCCTCCATCGCCTGCCGATAGTACCGGTCGAACGCCGCGCTCAGGCTCTCGCGCCGCGAGTACGGCCCCGGCCGGTACGCCCGGCTGGAGACGCCCCGCTGGGTCAGCTCGCAGATGTGCCAGTCCTCCCGGTTCACCATATCCCAGAAGCGCACGGCGTCATCCGCATCGAACTCCGGCCGTACCAGCGTCTCCGGGTGATAGAGGAACTCGCAGGTGATGGCGGTCCGGTCCGGGGCCAGCGGGCGGAAGGTGTGCACCATGACGTAGTCGTGGTGCAGGCTGAGCAGCATGTTCGGGAAGATCGAGTAGTAGTAGACCCGCTGCAGATCGCCGTCCGAGAGCTCGCCCACCGTGAGGCCGCAGGACCGGCCGCTTGCCGTCAGGCTCCCACCCGGCCGGTTCACCACCATGAAGCCGCCCAGCACGGGCCCGTCCACCAGATCATTCTCCCCGCTGGTCGGGGGCGACAGCTTCACCAGCGACGGATGCACCGGCGCGCAGTGATAGCACTCGGAGTAGTTCTGGAAGAGGAGCTTCCAGTTGGCGGCTACGTCGTAATCCACACGCCGCCCCGTCACCAACGACGGGAGATGCCACCGGCGCAACCGGCCGATGAGCGGCGCGAACGCCTCCTCGAACGGCTCGGGCTCGTCGGCCAGACTCACGAAGACGAAGCCTTCCCACCGGGCGACCGCGGCCTGGACCAGCGGATAGTCCGCCTTGTCGAAGTCCTCGATCTCCTTGGCGTCGGGTACGCCGATCAGGCGCCCGTCCAGGGCGTAGGTCCAGGCATGATAGGGGCACTGGATCGTCGCGGAGAGCCGGCCCTCCGCCGCCTCGCAGAGCCGCGTGCCCCGATGCCGGCACACGTTGTGAAGCGCCCGGATGACGCCAGCCTGGTCGCGCAGCACGATCAGGCTCTCGCGCCCCATCTCGTACAGCAGGTAGTCCCCCGCCCCGGCCAGCCGGGACTCGCGCCCCACGCACAGCCAGCGCCGTGCGAAGATGCGCTCCTGCTCCTCGGCGAACACGTCGGCCGACACATACGCCCGCTGCGGCAGCGTGCGAGCGCCGCGGGTGGAGAGGGCGGTGGTCCTGAGGAACTGGGTCACGGGTCGATCCCTCCCGCCCGGAGCATCAGGGCTTGGCCTGGAGGATCCCCAAGCATCGGGGGTGCTTGCGGTGGTCCACCGGAAGGATAAGAATCCCCCGGCCATGAGTGAACAAGCCCTCGACTGGTGAGCCCCGCGCGTCTCGTCGCCCCGCCGTTCGACCCGTGCACCGCCGTCACGCATCTGGCCCGGCGGGATCCGGTGCTGCGCCGCGTGATCGATCGACACGGCCCGTGCGAGCTGAGGATCGACCCGACCTCATCGCTCTTCGCCTACCTCGCGCGCGCCATCGTCTATCAGCAGCTCAACGGGCGGGCCGCGGCCACGATCTTCAGCCGGGTCCGCCGGCTCGTGGCACCCCGACGCGTCCTGCGACCAGCGGATGTGCTGGCCCTCCCGGACGAACACTTGCGCGCCGCGGGGCTCTCGGCCACGAAGGCCAGCTCGCTCAAGGATCTCGCCCGCCATGCCGCGGCCGGCGAACTCCCGACCATTGCCGAGGCCCATCGCCTCTCCGACGAGGAGCTGGTCGAGCGGCTCACCGTGATCCGCGGCATCGGCCCGTGGACCGTGCACATGTTCCTCATGTTCCGGCTGGGCCGGCCCGATGTGCTCCCGGTGAGCGACTACGGCGTGCGCAAGGGGTTCCAGCTTGCCTACCGCATGAGGGATCTGCCGGATGCCGCGCTGCTCACCGCCCGGGCCGAACGCTGGCGGCCATACCGGTCGGTCGGCAGCTGGTACATGTGGCGCGTGCTGGAGGCGTAGATCGGCAGGGCCTCAGCGGCCAGGGTGACGGCTACACCGGCTCGTCCTGATTCTGCTCCCTGCTCCAGCGGAAGAAGAGGACGGTCATCGCCACCCAGAGGATCGGATCGGCGGCAAGCTTCATGAGCAGCCCTGCGAGCTGCTGGTCACTCGTCGCGGTGAATTCACCGACCCGCGGGGCCTTCTCGTAGATCGCGTAGACCGGGTAGTCCGCGAAGACGAGGAACATCGCCGGCGCCGTGGGAATGATCGTGGAGGCGAACAGATAGCCGATCTTGCCGAGCGGC
This sequence comes from Gemmatimonadota bacterium, assembly GCA_049323575.1. Taxonomy (GTDB): domain Bacteria; phylum Gemmatimonadota; class Gemmatimonadetes; order Gemmatimonadales; family GWC2-71-9; genus JBMOPM01. The sequence goes on from JBMOPM010000215.1 coordinate 34,577, forward strand.
GAGGTCCGGCCCACCCCGTCGGGCGCGAGCACCGGCCACCACAGCGTGAGCCCCGCCACGAACCACGACGTATCCACCAGGAACGATCCCCACTGCGACACCATCAGCCCGTCCACCACCTGCGGGATGTGCGTCGTCACCACCACACCGTTGTAGACCAGGAAGCCGGGCAGCGGGCTCGCGAAGCGCCGCGCCAGCCGCCACAGCACGGAATTCCGATCGAGCCGCTGCCAGAAGTCCGACGGAAAGCCGAGCAGCATGAGTGGCGGCGCCACGAGCGCGAGCAGGAGATACTGGACGGTGTGCACGCTGGCGAGGTAGCCGGCGCCGAGGGTGCCGATCGGCCAGTCGAGCGCAAGCCACAGTGCGAGCGTCCCCAGCGCGAAGAACGCCACGTGGCGCCCGCCCCAGCCCTCGACGGCCGCGCGGTCGCCGCGCCGGATCCGCAACCAGGTATACCCGGCAACCATGAGCGCCACGAAGAGCCACACGCCCGGATAGGGCCGCCAGGTCCAGGACCACGGCAGATCGGTCGCGGCACACCACCACGTCATGCGGCGTCTCTAGTCTCCATAGGGCCGCACGGCGGCGACCACGTTGACGGTCCCCCCGCGCCGGAAGGTCAGCGCCAGCGGCACCGTGTCGCCCACCTCGAGCCGGCGAGTGATGCCCATCAGCATGAGGTGCACGCCGCCCGGTTCCAGCACTATCGCCCCCCGCGCGGGAATCTCCAGCGCCGCCACGTGCTCCATCGTTCCCCGGCCGTTGGCCATCACCTGCCGGTGGATCATCACCATCGACGCCACCGGCGACGAGACCTCGACCAGGGTGTCAGCGACGCTGCCCCGGTTGTGCACGGTGAGATAGCCCGCGGTTTCATCGGGCGTGGGCGGCCGCATCACCCGCACCTGGGCGATCTCGAGATCGCCGGCGCGGGTCGCCCGCTCCGACGAGCAGGCAGCGAGCGCAAGGAGGCAGAAAAGCCAGAAGCCGGTCGCTGGTCGCCTGATCACTCACTCCCCGAATGCCACGAGCTTCGGAATGTCGCGCGCCCAATCCTGCTGCCGCGTGCCGAAGGGATACAGCACGCGCAGGAGCCCGTCCTTCGTGTAGGCCAGTACCACGGCGGAGTGGCCCACCGTGTAGTCCGTCACGGTGGAGTCGGGCGTCTCCTTCACAGCCGGCGGCATGCCGGCGGCGATCTGCGCCGAATCGATCTGGGCCTGGGTGCCGGTAAGGCCGATGAACGCCTGGCTGAAGCCGCCGAGCCACTCGCGCAGCCGCTCCGGCGTGTCGCGCGCGGGATCGGTGGTGACGAACACCACCTTCACGTCCCGGGTCACGCTCGTTGGAAGCTTCTCCAGCACGGCGGCGATGTTGGCCATATGGAGCGGACACACGTCGGGACAGTGCGTGTAGCCGAAGAAGAGGAGGGTGACATGGCCGTCCGTCTCCCGCTTGAAGTCGAACGGCCGCCCCTGCATGTCAGTGAGCACGAACTCGGGCTTCGGCTTCGGTCGCGTCAGCTCGGCGCCGACGAACCCGCCGGGCGAAACCTCCCGGTCCTCGCGCGCACATCCCGCGAGCGCCAGCGCGAGCGATACCAGCAACAATCGGTGCATCATGTGTGTCCCAGGCTGGGCGCGCCGAGGGCAACGAACCCGGCCGTCACGAGAAGGACGAGCGCACCGATGACCAGCTCCGCTCCTGCGGAGCGGCCCAGCGCCCGGAGACCGGTCGCCTCGCCCAGCCGCGGCGTCAGCCGCTTCCAGTTCCAGGCCCCCAGCGCAAGCGCGATCATGACGAATGCCGTCTTGATGAGGAGCGTGGTGCCGTAATCCGTCGTCAGCACGGCCTTCCATGATCCGACATACACCAGCGCCAGCGTGAGGCCCGCGAGCGCGAGCAACACCACCGAGACCTGCGCGATCCGGGAGAACCCGGCGATGAGCCTGCTCATCACCGCCGCCCGCTCCTCGCCGGGCAGGTCCCGCGTGACCGGGAATGCCACCGCGACGACGAGGAAGAGCGTCCCGAGCCAGGCCCCGCCGGCGAGCAGGTGCACGGCGTGAAGCGCGAGTCCCGCCATCGCGCCCCACGGATGCTCCACCGCGTGGCCGGTGAACGGCGCCGTCGCCGCGGCGCCGAGCGAAGCCGCGGCCCCGATGCGCTGCCCCCAGGACCGCCTGCGGCCAGCCACGGCCCAGCCGATCAGGGCGATCCCGCCCGCCGCGAGCTGGATGAGCCAGCCCCGCCCCCAGGACGATGCCGTAACGATGGGACGGACGGCCTCGACGGACAGCGACTCCCCCGGGTCGAGGAAGGCCATGGCCTGGCCGTAGAGCCGGCCGAAGTCGGCGAGGAGGAGCAGGACGGCAGCGCCGAGCGCGAGCGCCCGCGTCCGGGCGAGCAGCCCCGGCCCCAGACGCTCCGCGAGTGCGGGGGTCAGCACGCTGCGGGCGAGGGGCAGGAAGACGGCGGCCCCGATCAGCGTGAGCAAGGCGAGGTAGCCGATCCATCGGCTGAGGAAGGCGGCGTCGACCACGACGCCCGCAGCCGTGCCGACCGTGTCCGGCGTCACTGCTTCACGGAGCTGGTACCGCGCCGGGGCGCGATCGTAAAGGGGATCTTCCCGCGCACCACGTGGCCATCGGGCGAAGCCGTCTTCCACGCCACCACATAGGCGCCGGGCTCGAGGGTCACGGGGATGGTGCCCGCCACGGAGAGCGAGTCGTCCGTGGCGTGCAAGGGGAGCTTCACGACGGGCGTGTCGTCCGCCTTCGTGATCGTGATCGACGTCAGGGCAAGCTCGGGCCGGGTCGAGAACCAGAGCCGCACCTGCTTCGGCGCGACGGCCACCGTGTCGTTCGCGGCGGGAATGGACTTGACCAGGCGCGTATGGAACAGCGCGGAGGCAGGCGCCGCGAGCAACGCGGCCAGGGTCAGCACCCGCACGCCAAGCGATCGTATCGTCATCGGAAAACGGTTCTCCTCGGGCACGCGCCATCGGTTCGGCGCGCCCGGATTTTAGTGGCGGGGGTCGGGGGAAGCCAGCCGGAGACTGGCCGCGAGTCGCCTCCGTCTGCCACCTTGCTTTCGGTGTTTCTTCGGTATACCTTGGCCTTTCCCGTCATGTCCGCCGTTGCCGCGCTCCGAGACCTCCTTGACCGCCGGTTTCCCGACGCGACACCGGTCACTCGGCAGACCGCGCGGCCCGTCCCGACCGGGGTGGCCGAGCTGGACGGGATCCTCCCGCAGGGAGGGCTGCCGCGGGGACGCGTCACGGTCTGGGCGCCGCGGGGGGGCGCCGCAGCGCTGTTGCGAGCGGCCTGTCACGCCGCGATCGCCGCGGGGGAGCGCGCCGCGTGGGTGGATGGCGAGGGCACGATCGCGGGGGCGTACTGGGACGACGGTCCCCTGCTCCTCCGCCCTGCGGGCCGCATGCCCGCGCTCCGCGCCGTGGAACAGTTGCTGCGCTCGGGCGGGTTTGCCCTGGTGGTGCTGACCGGCCTGGACGCGGGGCCGCGGGAAGCGGTGCGTCTCTCCCGCGCCGTCCACGAGGGCGGAGGGGCGTTCGTGGCGGTGACGCATGCCTCGGCGCTGGCCTCGCTGCGCCTGGCGTCGCGCCTCGTGCCGTCGGGCTGTCGCTGGCGGCGCAATCCGTTCGGCGAACCCGCCCTCGCCGAGCAGGTCACCTTGCGCATCGAAGCGCAGGCCCTGGGCTGGAACCGGAGCACCGAGCTCCTGCTGCCGGTGGTGTCACATGACCTACGTCTGTCTCTGGAACCCGGCCTGGCCGATCGCCGCGGGCTCGACCGCTCCCGCGCTGGCCGCCTCGCCCGCGGCCGCT
>JBMOPM010000216.1:0-3083 GCA_049323575.1 Gemmatimonadota bacterium
CACCACCAGATGCCCGCCGCCGGCCAGCGGATAGCGCAGGTGCCAGATGCGGCCGTCGGTCTCTTCCTTCTCGGCCTCCTCATTGGAGAGCGCGGTGAGGCAGCGCGGGCACCAGTTGATGATGTAGTGTCCGCGGTAGATCAGGCCCTTCTCGTAGAGCCGCACGAAGGCCTCGCGCACGGCGCGCGAGAGGGCCGGGTCGAGCGTGAAGTAGGTCCGCTCCCAGTCGCAGCTCACGCCGAGCGCCTTGAGCTGCTCGAGAATGATGGCGCCGGTTTCCCGCACGTAGGCCCACACCCGTTCGACGAACGCCTCGCGGCCGAGGTCGAACCGGGTCAGCCCTTCCTTGGCCAGCAGCCGCTCGACCACGTTCTGCGTGGCGATGCCGGCGTGGTCGGTCCCCGGAAGCCAGAGCACCTCGCGGCCGCGCATCCGCGCGAAGCGGCAGAGCACGTCCTGCACGGTGTTGTTGAGACCGTGGCCCATGTGCAGCACCGCCGTCACGTTGGGCGGCGGCATCATGATCACGTAGGGCTCGTTGCCGGAATCGCGGCGGGCGTGAAAGAGCTTCCGCTCCGTCCAGCGGCGGTAGAGCTCGGGCTCCACCGCGTTGGGCGTGTACTGCGCGGACAGCGGTTCGGTCATGCGGTCTGGTCGGTTGGGTCGGCGTCGAAACTGTCGGGGAGGTCGCGATCGTCTTCGCCGCGCACGAGGAGATGATTCACCACCCGCTGCCCGCCCGCGGCCTGGCGCACCAGGCGCGTGGCCCGGGTCCGCACCGCGCGGCTCGGCACCCACCCGTGCAGCTCGACCTCGCCGGGCCGGACGGCGAGCGCGGTGAGGCCCAGCTCGCGCAGCTCGGGATCGGCGTCGAGGGCGGCGGTGACGGCCGCGAGCGTCGCGCGGCGCCTGGCAGCGGCCTCGGCGCCGGCCGAACCCCGGACCCGGATCCGGGCGCCGATCATCATCTCGCCGACCAGGTAGCCGGTGAGGAGGCCGGTCCCGAAGCCGAAGGCCAGCCAGCCGAAGCCTGAACCGATGTTCCCGCGCCTGCGCGCCACGCGTGCTCCTTACGTTCACTTGCTGCTGCCGGTGGCCCTGCGGGCGGTGCACCGGTGCTGGGAGACGATCCGTCCCACTCGGGTGAATCGTCGATTAACTTAACACGCTCGCCCGTTCGGGCGCAGTGATATCCTTCGATGGCAAGGACATAGCATGGCGGATGAAACGATCTCGGCGAGCGCCGGCCAGCTGGCCCGCTGGGCCCTCGCGGCGGCCCTCATGGTGTTCGCGGTGGGGCTCTACTTCTGGGCGGCGCCGGACCGCGAACCGCTGGTGAAGCCGGCGGTGGAGCAGTCGCGGTGACCACGGTAACGAGCATCCGTCTCACCCTGCCCGACGGCAGCGTGCGCGAAGTGCCCCGCGGCATGACCGGCGCGGAGCTGGCCGCGTCCATCGGACCGGGCCTGGCCAAGGCCGCGATCGCCATCAAGGTGAACGGCCAGATTCGCGATCTCTCCCGTCCCATCGAGGAGGACGCGACCGTCGCCATCCTCACCGAGCGGGATCCGGAGGCGCTCGAGGTGCTGCGCCACTCCGCCGCGCACGTGCTCGCGACGGCGGTGCGCGAAATCTTTCCCGACGCCGGCATCGGCTTCGGCCCGCCGATCGAGGACGGCTTCTACTACGACTTCGACGTGCCGCGGCCCTTCACGCCCGAGGACCTGGCACAGATCGAGGCCCGCATGGCCGAGGTCACCCGGGCCGACTACCCGTTCATCCGCGAGGTCGTGGACCGCGACGAGGCCAACCGGCGCTTCGCCGACGATCCGCTCAAGCTGGAGCGCATCAGCGAACTCGGCCCGGACGAGACCATCACGGTCTACACCGATGGCCCGTTCACGGACTTGTGCCGCGGCCCGCACATCCCGAGCACCGGCCGGCTCAAGCACTTCAAGCTGCTGTCAGGCGCAGGCGCCTACTGGCGCGGGGACTCCCGCCGCAAGATGCTGCAGCGCATCTACGGCACCGCGTGGTTCAAGAAGGACGACCTCGACGCCTACCTGCACCGCCTCGAGGAGGCCCGCAAGCGCGATCACCGCAAGCTCGGCCGCGAGCTGGACCTCTTCCTGTTCCACCCGGTCTCGCCGGGCGCTGCCTTCTGGACCGATCGCGGCACCACGCTGTACCGGGTCATCAACGACTACATCCGCGAGCTGCAGCAGCAGGCGGGGTATCAGGAGGTCAAGACCCCGCTGCTGTACAACAAGGCGCTCTGGGAGCAGTCCGGCCACTGGGGCAAGTACCGCGAGAACATGTTCCTCGTGCTCGACACCGAGACCGGGGAGCACGACATCTCGCTCAAGCCGATGAACTGCCCGTCTCACTACGTGCTGTACGGCGCGCGAAAGCACTCGTACCGCGAACTGCCCATCCGCTTCGCCACGTTCGATGTGCTGCACCGCAACGAGGTCACCGGAGCGCTGAGCGGGCTCACGCGCGTGCGGCAGTTCCAGCAGGACGACTGCCACATCTTCCTCATGAGCGCGCAGATCGCCGAGGAGGTGAGGCACGTCGCCGACATGATCCTCACCGTGTACCGGACCTTCGGCCTCGAGGCCACCGCCAAGTTCGCCACCCGACCGGAGCAGCGGATCGGGGACGACGCGATGTGGGATCGCGCCGAGGCCGATCTGCGGGCCGCGCTCGAGGCGACGGGCCTGCCGTACGAGCTCAAGCCCGGCGACGGCGCGTTCTACGGGCCCAAGATCGACTTCGACGTCGCCGATTCCATCGGCCGGAAGTGGCAGCTCGGCACGATCCAGCTCGACTATGCCGCGCCCGAGCGCTTCGACCTGACGTACGTCGGCGAGGACAACCATGAGCACCGGCCGGTGGTCATTCACCGGGCGATGTGCGGGTCGTTCGAGCGGTTCATCGCCATCCTGATCGAGCACTTCGCGGGGGCGTTCCCCGTCTGGCTCGCGCCCGAGCAGGTGCGGGTGCTGCCGATCTCGGATGCCCAGGCCGAGGCCGCCCATCGCGTCGCCCGGCGGCTCCGCGCGGCCGGACTCCGCGTGGTC
>JBMOPM010000217.1:0-6146 GCA_049323575.1 Gemmatimonadota bacterium
GATGCGGCCGCCCTCGCCTTTGCCGCCGAGCAGCTCGGCGGCTCGCTCGGCGCGAGCATCACGCCGGACTGGCTCGGGTTCTCCATCCCCGTGCTGTCGGAGCACCTGAGCGAGGCGGCCGAGCTGCTGCGCCGCGTGCTGATCGAACCCTCGCTCACCGATGCGGAGGTACTGATCGAGCGGGCTCTGCTGGTGGAGGAGGCGCGGCAGGTGGCGGACGACATGTTCCGCTACCCGTTCCAGCTCGCGCTGCGCGAAGCGTTCGGCGATGCGGGCTACGGGCTGCCCGCGGCCGGCCTGCCCGAGACCCTCGAGACGCTGGAGCCGGACGCGGTCCGCCGCTTCCAGCAGGACGCCTTCCTCTCGCGCCGCCTTACCGTGGTTGCGGTGGGCGATGTCGACCCCGACCAGGCGCTGGCCTCGCTGGCCGGCGCCTTCGGCGGGCATCCCGCGGTGCCGCGTGTGTTGCTCGCGCCCGATGGCGGGACCGCGCCGCGCGGCCGCGGCCAGCGCGTGGTAAAGCGACAGAAGGCGCAGAGCGCGCTCGCGATGGCGTTTCCCGGTCCCGCGCATGGCGACCCGGGACGCGGGCCCGCCACCGTGTGGGCCGCCATTGCGAGCGGGCTCGGCGGGCGGCTCTTCGAGGCGCTCCGCGAGCGCCGCTCGCTGGCCTACAGCGTGGTGGCTGCCGCCTGGCCGCGCGCCCGGGCGGGTGCGCTCCTCACCTACATCGCCACGTCGCCGGAGCGCGAGGAGGAGGCGCGCGAGCAGATGCTGGTGGAGCTCGAGCGCTTCGCGACCGAGCCGGTGGCGAACGAAGACCTGGTGCGGGCGGTGAACTACGTGGTGGGACAGCTCGAGGTCAGCCGGCAGAGCGGCTCGGCCGTGCTGGGCGAGATCCTCGAGGCGTGGCTCCTGGGCGGCGGGCTCGACGAGCTGGGGGACGCGGGGGCGCCCTACCGCAAGGTGACCGCGGAGGATGTGCGGCAGCTCGCGGCAGAATGGCTCAGGCCGGAACTTCGGGCGGAGGGTGTGGTGCGCGGCACGACGGGTTGAGGCGATCCGTGGTCACGGCCCTCGCGCTACATGTCGGGGAGCGTCGCTAGACGCGCGAGGGAAACGCCACGACCGCCTGGCGAAATCCTTCCGGCTCGGCGACGTCGAAGAAGCGGCCGCTGGTGATCGTGCCCACGAGATCTCCGCGCCACGCCAGGCGTTGCAGCAGGGGGACGTTGTCGAACGGTGCCCAGGGTGCCAGGTGCCGGGCGATGTCGTCCACGTCCTTGAAGACGTCCGCGGGCAGCACCATGCGGCCCACCGGCCGGAGCGCCACCGGCTCGCCCGCCGCCTCGAATCGCGCCGACCCCTTCTCCGCGATATCGGTCACCTGGAGCGTGCCGTCGGGTCCGGCGGACGTGATGGCGCGGCCCGCGCTGCCGTGGGGCACGAGGTCGTCCGGAGCGACCTGGGCCAGCAGCACCGCGGCGCGGCGGGTGGCGCGATGGGCGTCGACCACCTGCTGGATCGCGTTGCGGCCGGCCACGATGTGATCGGGAAACACCACGGCGAACGGCGAGCCCGCCAGCTCGTCGCGGGCACGGGCGAGCGCGTCACCCAGACCGCGCGGCTGCTCCTGCGGCAGGAACTCGAGATCGATCGGGCCCTGATACTGGCGCGCAGCGGCCTCGACCATCGGCTTGTGGGGGTTGGTGACGATGATGGCCCGCATGAAGCCGGCGTCGGCCACCTCGTCCAGAGCCCAGTAGAGGAGCGGCTTGAGCCCGACCGGCAGCAATTCCTTGGGCACCCAGCGCGTGATGGGCTGCAGTCGCCGGCCCAGGCCCCCGCAGGGGATCACAACGGTATCGAGCATGTCAGGTCCTGGACACGTGACGCATCCCCGGGGTGGGTATCTTTCCCGGTCGCGGGCCGGAGTACCGGCGACACGCAGAGTGTAGCGGCGCCTGAGGGCGCAGGACAGCCATGAGCTCGGGCACGAATGGCATGAGGCACGGGTCAGCCGAAGCTAGTCCGCCCAGGGAACGCGAGCAAGGTAGCGCGCGCGTGACCGTGGCGGACGTCCTGACCGGCATTCGCATCCCGCTCGCCGTCGCGTTCCCGCTGGTGACGGGCACCGCCTGGCGCGCGGCGATCGTGGCCGTGGCTGCGGCCACCGATCTGCTCGACGGTGCGATCGCCCGCCGCTTCGGCGGTTCGAGGCTCGGCCCGGTGCTGGACCCCATTGCCGACAAGCTGTTCATGGCATCCGCCTTCGGCGTGGTGCTCTTCGCCGGCGTGCTGAGCTGGTATGAGATCGTGGGCGTGCTGCTGCGCGACATCGTGGCCACGGTCGCCTTCGTCGTGGTATCGGTGTCCGGCCGCGCCGCCGCGATTCCGGCCCGCGCCGGCGGCAAGGCGGTGACGGTGGGCCAGGTGCTGACCCTGCTGGCGTTCATCGCGGGCTCGCCGCTGGTCCGCCAGCTCGCGTGGGGCACGGCCGCGATGGGCCTGTACGCGATCTGGGACTACACCCACGTGGCCGACCGGGAGCGGCGGGCGCTGCGCGATCCGGCGCCTCCGTCGGCCGGCCGACCGGCGGCCTGAGTCCGCCCTTCCCTCTCCACCTCGTTTCTGTCTGGAGTCCGGTTTGTCCGCACCTGCCAAACACGTGATCCTCGACTGGGCCGGCGGTCTTCGATTCCGGGGCGGCGCCCCCGACCGCCCCGGTGTGCTCACCGACGGCGATGGCCAGGAAGCCCCCGATCCGATGAGCATGCTCCTCATTGCTGCCGCCGCGTGCAGCGGCGCCGACGTGGTGAGCATCCTCGCCAAGATGCAGGTGCGACTCGAGCGCTTTCGCATCGAGGTGGTGGGCACGCGGCGGGAGGACCATCCCCGACGGTACGTGGACATCGCCCTGGTCTTCGAGCTCGCGGGCGAGGGCCTCGACGAGGCCAAGGCGCGCCGCGCGATCGATCTCTCGCTGCAGAAGTACTGCTCCGTGATTCACTCGCTCGCGCCGGACATCACCATCGGCCATGAACTCAAGCTGGGCTGATGCGCCGTCATCCTGAGGGCCCCGACCGCCCGACGGACCGGCTCGCCTGGCGCGATCGTCACTCGATCCTCCGGCCGCTCCGCCGCCTCGGCCTGGCGGTCGCGGGCGTCGTCGTGGCCGCGCCGCTCTACGCCCAGCGCCCGCGGGAACTCGGGCTCGAGGCCATCACCACGTTCGCCGACCCGGCGCTCGTCGCGGGCGCCGGCTACGCGGCCGCGCGCTTCGGCGAGCGGACCCGTGGGGCGCTGGCGTTGGGGATCGGCGCGTCGGATGGGGATGTGGCGGGCCGGGGTGAGCTGGCCCTCCATTTTTTGCTGAGCCCGCGGAAGGCGCTGGGCGTCGGCGTCTATGCCGGCGGTGGCGTGGCCGGGGTCATCGGCCCGCGTGACGAAGGCTATGCGCTGCTCGTGCTCGGCATCGAGGAGCGGCCGGGCGGGAGACACGGCTGGATGGCGGAGGTGGGTGTAGGCGGCGGGGTTCGCGTGGCGGCGGGGTACCGATGGCGGACCCCCGGGCGCTAGCTCAGGAAAAGCCTCCCGGTGCAGTGCACCGGGAGGCGAAGTGGGGAACGGAACGACGTCCGGCCCGCTGCGGCTGACCTGCTGGCCTCAAACCGATGCTGTCTCGGCCCGCCGGACCACCGGCCGGCAGTACCGCTCGCCCAGCACCCGGAGCTGGCCGAGTTCCGCCTCGGTCAGATCGGCGTACCGCTCGGCGAGGTACAGCATCGTGTCGTCGAACCACTCCTTCTGGTGCTCCGGAAGTGCCTCGACCACTCCGCAGCGCAGGATGTGACTGAACATTTCGTCACGTGCCTGCTCGAACGAGGACGGTGCCGACAGGCTCTTCCGTGCCTTCTTCTTCGTCATTCGCCATCCTTCGGGCTCTCGCCCGGTTGCTGCCCGAGTATACGGCTCGCGAAAAAAGTAGCCGAGCCGGGGCCGCGTCGCAATCGGGACGAAACCCGCGCTTGCATGAGGGGAACTTCATCCGGCGGCGCGCGGAATTAGATTCGATGCGATGGCGCAGCATGACGAAGTCTACGACCACGCAAGGGCGGAGCGGTTGGCCGCCCTGCTTCGCTCGCTGGCCGGGCGCATTCTCGAGCTCGACCGGGAGGGCCGGCTGCTGGCCAGCGCCGGGGAGCTCCAACGCCTCCTGGGCGACGTCCGGAGCGAGCTGTTCCACTACGAAGTCCGCTGCACCTACGACACGCCCGAGATCGCCGAAAGCCGCCGCATCGTCGAGGAGGCCATCTCGGGCGCGTCATTTCTCGACGACGAGGACGAGGAACCATGGCGCAAGCCGACCGACGAATGAAGCAGGAGAAGAACCAGCGGGGCGGGATGCGAAACTTCTACCTCGGCCTGCTGGGCATCGGGGTGATCGGTGGGGGGGCCATCCTGTGGCAGGCGCTCAGGCCCGGCGCCGCGCCGATCCCGGTAGACGTCACGGTGACCGCGGCGGACACGGCCGGCTTCCGCGGCTACGTGCTGGGCTCGGAGACTGCGCCGCTCGAGGTCACCGAGTACGCCGACTACCAGTGCCCGGCCTGTGAGGCCTTCGAGACGGTCCAGTTTCCGGACATCAAGGCCAGGTTGATCGACTCGGGCAAGGTCCGCTGGCGCTACCGCGACTTCCCCCTCAGCCAGCATGCGCACGCGCGCACCGCGGCGCACTCGGCGGCCTGCGCCGACGAGCAGGGCAAGTTCTGGCAGCAGCACGCGAGCATCTACGCAGGCCAGATGGAATGGTCGGGGAAGGGAGACGCGCAGCCCACTTTCCGCAAGTATGCCGAGCAGAACGGGCTCGACCTCGACCGGTACGACGCGTGCATGACCAGCGCCAGGTATGCCGGCCGGATTCAGGCCAGCGTGCTCGAAGGGAACCGGATCGGCGTGCCGGCCACGCCCAGCTTCGTGGTGAACGGCAAGCTCTATCAGGGCACCATCACCGCGGATGTGCTGGCCGCTCTCGCCGACTCGGTCGTGGCGGCCCGGTCTGCGACGCCGTGAGCGTCCCGGCATGAGTGAGCCCGCCACGGTTACCGAAGAGCCTCCTTCCACGCCCGCCGTCGGCGGGGAGTATCACTTCCACCCGGTGGCGCGTCCCACGGGCAAGGTGCTGGCGGCGTTGGCCCTCGGCGCCCTGGGCGTGGTGTACGGCGACATCGGCACCAGCCCGCTCTACGCCATCAAGGAGTGCTTCACCCCCCCGCACGGTCTGCCGCCCACCCGCGAGAATGTGCTGGGCGTGCTCTCGCTGGTGTTCTGGTCGCTCAACTTCGTGGTGTCGTTCAAGTACATCGCGCTGGTGATGAAGGCGGACAACCGCGGCGAGGGCGGCATCCTGGCCCTCCTCGCGCTCATCCGCAAGCACACGCAGGGCCGATCCCGCCACGCCCTGATCGCGATGGGCCTCTTCGGGTCCGCCCTGCTCTACGGCGATGGCGTCATCACCCCCGCGATCTCGGTGCTGGGTGCGGTCGAGGGCCTGGGCGTGGCCACGCCGGCGTTCGAGCACTGGGTGGTGCCGATCGCGGTGGCGATCCTCGTTGGCCTCTTCCTGATCCAGAAGCACGGCACCGCATGGGTGGGGATGCTGTTCGGCCCCATCATGGTCCTCTGGTTCGGGTCGATCGCCCTCCTGGGCGTGCGGGCCATCCTGGGCAATCCGTCGGTGCTGGGAGCCGTCAATCCGCTCCACGCGATCGAGTTCTTCGCCCGAGAGGGCCCACGGGGCATGTTCATCCTGGGGTCGGTCGTGCTGGTGGTGACGGGCGGCGAGGCGCTCTACGCCGACATGGGGCACTTCGGCCGGCGGCCGATTCGCCTGGCGTGGTTCGCGCTGGTTCTGCCCGCACTCTGCCTCAACTACTTCGGTCAGGGTGCGCTGCTGCTCTCCGATCCGGATGCCGCGCCGAACCCGTTCTACGCGCTGGTGCCGTCGTGGGGGCTCTATCCGATGGTGGTGATTGCCACGTCCGCGGCGGCGGTGGCCTCGCAGGCGCTGATCTCCGGCTCCTTCTCACTCACGCAGCAGGCCGTCCAGCTCGGCTTCTCGCCGCGGGTGACGATCATCCACACGT
>JBMOPM010000217.1:6156-38299 GCA_049323575.1 Gemmatimonadota bacterium
ACTGGGTCCTGATGCTGGCCTGCGTCTGGCTCGTGCTCTCCTTCCGGTCCTCCAACGGCCTGGCTGGCGCGTACGGCATCGCGGTCACCGGTACGATGACGATCACGTCACTGCTGTTCTATCGCGTCACCCGGGATCTGTGGCACTGGCCCCGCTGGCGGGCCGCCGGCCTTGTGAGCCTGTTCCTGCTGATCGACCTCGGCTTCTTCCTCGGCAACTTGCCCAAGATCCCGGCGGGCGGCTGGTTCCCGCTGGCGGTGGCCGCCGCCGTCTACCTCCTGATGTCCACCTGGAAGGTGGGCCGCGCGACGCTCGCCAAGGCGCTCAAGGAGAACTCGCTGCCGGTGGATCTCTTCCTCGAGGATATCGGCCGGCGCCAGCCTGTGCGCGTGAGCGGCGCCGCGGTGTTCATGACCTCCGACCCGACCGGCGCGCCGCCCGTGCTGCTGCATCACCTGAAGCACAACAAGGTGCTGCACGAGAAGGTGCTGCTGCTGTCGGTGGCGACCAAGGAGATTCCGCAGGTGCCCGACGACCAGCGGGTCGAGTGTACCGCGCTGGGCCAGGGCTTCTACCAGGTGATGGCGAGCTACGGCTTCATGGAGACGCCGGACATCCCGGCGGTCATCAAATCGCTGGCGTCACGCGGGCTCACGCTCAAGCCGCTCGAGACCACCTACTACCTCGGGCGCGAGACCTTGCTGCCCACCGGGCAGTCCCGCATGGCCCGGTGGCGGAAGAAACTGTTCATCGTGATGTCCCGCAACGCCCAGAGCGCCACGCAGTTCTTCGGGCTCCCGCCGAACCGCGTGGTGGAGATGGGGGCGCAGATCCAGTTGTAGGCCCGACCGCCTAGCCCTCCTGCTCCTCGTACATGTCCTTGAGGCGGCTCAGCACGGTGGGATCCGCCAGCGTCGTCGTGTCGCCCAGCGCGCGCCCTTCGGCGATGTCCTTGAGCAGGCGTCGCATGATCTTCCCGCTTCGCGTCTTGGGGAGATCGGCGGAGAAGATGATGTCATCCGGCCGGGCAATGGCACCGATCTTCCTGGTGACGTGCTCCTTGAGATCTTCCTTGAGCGCCGGGCTCGGCGCATTGCCCTCCTTGAGCGTGACGAACGCAGCCACCGCCTGACCCTTGAGGTCGTGGCTCTTGCCGACCACGGCCGCCTCCGCCACCGCCGGGTGGTCCACCAGCGCCGATTCCACCTCCATCGTCCCGATCCGGTGTCCCGCGACGTTGAGCACGTCGTCCACGCGGCCCAGGATCCACCAGTAGCCGTCCTCGTCCACCTTGGCGCCGTCGCCCGCGAAGTAGCGCCCCGGAAAGCGGCTCCAGTACGTCTGCCGGTAGCGCTCGTCGTCCCGGTAGACCGTGCGGAGCATCCCGGGCCATGGCTCGGTGATGGTCAGGAACCCGCCGCCGCGCTCGATGGGTGTGCCCTTGGCGTCCACCAGCTCCACCGAGATGCCAGGGAAGGGAACCGTGGCCGAACCGGGCTTGGTGGTCACGAGACCGGGGAGCGGCGTGATCATGATCCCGCCTGTCTCCGTCTGCCACCACGTGTCCACGATGGGGCAGCGTCCGCGGCCGATGTGCTCGTGGTACCACATCCATGCCTCGGGGTTGATCGGCTCGCCGACGGTGCCGAGAAGGCGGAGGGTCGAGAGGTCGTGCCGGGCCGGGAGGTCGGCGCCCCATTTCATGAACGCGCGGATCGCGGTGGGCGCCGTGTACAGAATGGTCACGCCGTGACGCTGAATGATCTGCCAGTACCGGTCGCGCTCCGGCCAGTCGGGCGCGCCCTCGTACATCAGCACCGTGCCGCCGTTGGCGAGGGGACCGTAGACGACATACGAGTGTCCGGTGACCCAGCCCACGTCCGCCGTGCACCAGAACACGTCGTCGTCCTTGAGGTCGAAGACGTATTTCGTGGTGACCGCGACATGGGTGAGAAAGCCGCCCGTGGTGTGGACGATGCCCTTCGGCTTGCCCGTCGTGCCGGAGGTGTACAGGATGAACAGCATGTGTTCCGAGTCCACCGGCTCGGGCGGGCAGTGATCGGGCTGCTGATCCAGGAGGCGGTGCCACCAGTGGTCCCGGCCATCGATCATGTTGGCGAAGGTCTCGTCGCCCTGGCCGCCGCCGAGGCGGCGCACGACCACGACGTGCCGGATGCTGGGACACTGGGCTACGGCCTCGTCCGCGAAACGCTTGAGCGGAACCACCTGGCCGCGGCGATACCCGCCGTCGGCGGTGATGAGCACCACCGCCTCCGCGTCGTGCATCCGGTCGCGGAGCGCTTCGGCCGAGAACCCGCCGAAGACCACGGAGTGCACCGCGCCGATGCGCGCGCATGCCAGCATGGCGATGGCCGCCTCCGGGATCATCGGCAGGTAGATCCCCACGCGGTCTCCCTTCTTCACACCGAGGGATTTGAGGGCCGCGGCGGCGCGATTCACCTCACGCGCCAGCTCCCAGTAGGTGTAGACCCGCCGGTCCCCTGGCTCCCCTTCCCAGATGAGGGCCGCCTTGTTCCGCCGCCAGCCGGCCAGATGCCGGTCGAGACAGTTCACCGAGGCGTTGAGCTGCCCGCCCAGAAACCACTGGGCGTGCGGCGGCGTCCATTCCAGGACCCGGTCGAAGGGTCTGATCCAGTCGAGCGTGCGCGCCTGCTCGGCCCAGAAGGCGAGCCGGTCGGCCGCCGCGGCCTCCTGGAGGGCCGCGGTGGCATTGGCCTGGGCGGCGAAAGCGGCAGGGGGCGGAAAACGCCGCTGCTCGGAGAGGAGCGTGTCCAGTTGGTCGGTCATGGGAGCCGGAGTCTGGTGTGGGTGCCGGTCATGTTATCGCGATCGGGGCGCGGCGGGAAGTTCCGACCGGGCAGCCTTTGGTTTGCAGAATCCATCTGCCTGCCGCGGAGTGCGTTACGAGCGACGCTGCAGGAGCTGGCATGTGGGCAGGTAAGTTCCTATCATTGTGCGACTTGGCGCGGTGGCACCGGACTGGCCCTTTCGCTGGGCGCGGGGCAACGGTGCCCCGGCAGCATGACAACCTCGATCCGCCCGATAAGAGCACACCCGGGGTGACCCGGGGCCGCAAAACTTGAGGTCTCGCCCGGACGACCGTTCCGGTCCACGAGATAGCTCGGTGCCGAAGGTGGGATGACGCGAAGGCGTTGTCTTCGGATCGCAGGGACGCGCCGTCGCCCCTGCACTTGTCGGGCATGGGAGAAGGAGCCCATGTCCAATTTGGTTTCCCGCGAGCTGGCCGCTCCCCCGAGCCTGGGGCTCGACACTCGTACCGAATTCCGCAAACAAGCGGTCGAACTGCTGGAGCAGCTGCCGGAAGGCAGCGGCCTCCTCGTGATCGACCTGTCCGCCACGCACCACGTGGACTCCGCCGGGCTCGGCGCGCTCATGCTGGTGCAACGGCGTGCCGCCGAACGTCGCCAGCGGGTGGCGCTGAGGAACGTGAACGAGGAACTCCGGTTCCTGCTCGTCCTCACCAAGCTCGATGCGCTCTTCGAGTTCGACCCCAACGGAACGTACTCCGAACACGAACCGGCGGGGCGCTGACGATGCACACGAGACCTTCCTTCGCGGGCAGCGCGGGGCCTGTCCCCGAGTGCCTGCCCGATCCCGATGGTCCTCGGGAAGCGCTGGCGCGCGCCGTGGAGGCGCAGGAGCACTATCTCGAGCGCTTCGGCAGCTACGCCCCCTCGCTCGACAGCCTGCGCAGGCATGCTCGTCTCGACACCGGCCCGCGGGTGATCCTCACCGTGCTGGCGGCCTCGCCCGCCGGGTGGGTCGGGATGGCGGAGACGCCCCACGAGCCGGGCCGGAGCTGCCTGGTGATCGTTCGAAGGGGATCCTCCGCCTGACGCCCCTCGGGGCATTGGCGTCCAGCGCCGGGGGCATTCGGCGCCCGATCGCCTTATATTGGAAGGTTGGCGGGCCAGCTCACGCCACCCGCGACTGGGCGAGCATCGACATGACCGCACCCGCGGTGCGCCGGCGCGTTCTCTTCATCGAGGACGAGCCTGCCATCCAAACCAGCTATGAGCGGTTCTTCGGCGACCGGTATGACGCGCGGTTTGCTTCGACCGGGGCCGAGGCCCTGGCCCAGCTCGGGACGGACCCGCCGGACGTCGTGGTGCTGGACATGCGCCTGCCCGACACCGACGGGATCGACCTGCTCCGGCGCATCCGCGCGATAGCCACTGCCATGCCCGTGGTCATCACGACAGCCTACATGAGCGTGGAGCCGCAGCTCCGGGTGCTCGATCTCGCCTTCACCGACTACCTGCTCAAACCGTTCGATCTCGAGGACCTGCGCACTCGCATCGATGCCGCCCGCTGAGCCTGCGGTGGTCTCGCCGCCGCTCCTCGAGGCCACGGGGCTCCGCCGCTCGTTCGGCGCGCTGACGGCGCTGCGCGGGGTGGACCTGACGCTGCGCTCCGGCGAGGTGCTCACGGTGCTGGGCCCGAACGGGGCCGGCAAGACCACGCTGCTCCGGCTGCTCGCCGGCCTGATGCGACCCACCGCCGGCGAGGTGCGGCTCAACGGCGATCGGCTCAGCGTGCGGGACGCGAAGACGCGGCGCGGCGTGGGCCTCCTCTCCCACCAGTCGCACCTCTACGACGACCTGACCGTCCGCGAGAACCTCCTCTTTGCCGCGCGGCTCTACCAGTTGCCGGACCCCGCGGCCACGACGGCCGCCGCCATCGCGGAGGTCGAGCTCGAGGCCAAGGCCGACGAGCCCATCCGGTCGCTGAGCCGGGGCATGCAGCAGCGGGCGGCGATCGCGCGAGCCCTGATCCATCGGCCCGAGCTGCTTCTGCTCGACGAGCCCTTCACGGGCCTCGATACGCCCTCGGCCGAGCGGTTCCGGGCCCTGCTCGCGGCGCAGGCGGCCCAGGGCAAGGGGCTCGTGATCGTGACCCATCACGCCTCCGAGACCTGGGATTTCTCCACCCGGGTGGCCGTGCTGGTGCGCGGCCGCTGGGTGCTCGAGGAACCGTGCGGCGGCGGTCTCGACGGATTTCTCGACCGCTACCGGGAGGTCGCCGCCCATGGCTAGGGCCCTCCGCCTGGCGTTGACCATCGCGGCAAAGGACATTCGCCTCGAGCTTCGCTCCCGGACCGCGCTGCTCTCCGCGCTGGTCTTCGCGGCGCTGGTGCTGGTCGTCTTCAACTTCTCGCGCGACCCCACCGCGCTGCCGACGGTGTTTCTGGCGCCCAGCGTGCTGTGGATCACCATCGCGTTTGCCGCGACGGTGGCGCTCAACCGCTCCTTCAACGTCGAGAAGGAGAACGCGGCTCTCGATGGCCTCCTGCTCGCCCCGGTGCCGCGCGAGTCGCTGTTCCTTGGCAAGTACCTGGCGAACCTCGTGTTCGTGGGGATCGTCGAGGCCGTGACCCTGCCGCTCTTCATTCTGTTCTTCAACGTGAACCTGGGGAACGCGTTGCCGGGCATCGTCGCCACCATGGTGCTCGCGACCATCGGCTTCGTGGCGGTCGGAACGACGTTCGCGGCGATGGTGGTGCGGACCCGCTTCGCCGAGCTGATGCTTCCCGTGCTGCTCCTGCCCTTCCTCGTCCCGCCCCTCATCGCGGCCGTGCAGGTGACCGCCCGGGTGCTGGGCGGCCGACCTTTCAGCGAGCAATGGGGCGCGCTTAGAATTCTGGCGCTCTACGACGTCGTCTTTCTCACGCTCTGCACGCTGGCGTTTGCCGCCGTGGTGGACGAATGATTCCCGATCTGGCCCAGGCCAAGGCAGTGGTTCGGCGCGGACTCTGGCTCACCGCCATCGCCTCCGTGCTCGTGGTGGGCGCGGGCATCCTCGCGCTCGCGTTCACGCCGATCGAGGCGCACCAGGGGCTGGCGCAGAAGATCTTCTACGTGCATGTGCCGGCCGCCTGGTCGGCGCTGTTCGCCTTCTCCCTCGGCGGGATCGTCAGCGCGCTGTATCTGTGGCTGCGCGACGCCAGGCTCGACCTCTTCGCCGCGTCGTCCGCGGAAGTGGGTGTGGTGTTCAGCATGGTGATGCTCACCACCGGCCCCATCTGGGGCAAGCCGATCTGGGGCACCTGGTGGAGCTGGGATGCCCGGCTCACCCTCACGCTGTTCCTGTTCTTCCTCTTCCTGGGCTACCACGCCCTGCGCGCCGCCGTCAGCGACCGCGCCGAGCGGGCGCGGCTCAGCGCGGTCGTGGCGATCATGGGCCTCCTGCTGGTGCCGTTCATCCACGTCAGCGTGTACCTGTTCCGCACCCTGCACCCGATGCCGGTGGTGCTCAAGCCCAGCGCGCCATCCCTCCCGCCCGAGATGCTCCGCACGCTGCTCGTCTCCGTGGCGGCCACCACGCTGCTGTACGTCGGCCTGGTCACGACGCGCTATGGCATCGCGCTCACGGCCGAGGCCGGGGGAGTGACGGACCATGACTGACACGCCGGACAACGGCGGCTACCTGGTGGCCGCCTACACGATCGCCGCGGTGATCTATGTCGTGTACGCCGTGCTGCTGTGGAGGAAGGCCAGGAAAGCCCTCACGTAGAGCGTCGCTCAGCTTCCGCCCTCCCCTTCCTGCATGCGGAACACCAGCGCGGCCAAGGCGCCGCCCGCCAGCGGTCCCACCCAGTAGAGCCAGAGCCAGCCGAACGACCCGCCGCCCGAGAGCGCGTGGACCAGCATGGGCCCGGTGCCGACGGCGGGATTGAAGGCGCCGCCCGAGATCGGGCCGCCGGCGAACGCCGCCGCCGTAATGGTGAAGCCGATCGCGAGGCCGTAGAAGGAATTGCCCGCCGTCTGCCTGGACGTGGCCACGTTCAGCACCACCAGCGCCAGAGCGAAGGTGAACAGGATCTCCACCAGCAGCGCGGAGAACGCACTGACCCCGTCGCCGGGCTGGAACGGGATCGTCTTCCCCGCGATGAGCGACCCGGCGAACGCCGCGGCGGCCGCGCCGAGGAGCTGCGCCACCCAGTAGCCCACCAGCTCCCCGCGCGGCAGCGCGCCTCGGAGGACCGCGGCGAGCGACACCGCCGGGTTGTAGTGAGCGCCCGAGACATGCCCGCCCATGTACACCATGACCATCAGCGCGGACCCGATGGCGAGCGCCGCCCAGGGGACGCCGCCGGCCACGGTGAGACAGACGGTGAGGACCAGGAAGAAGGTGCCGATGAATTCGGTGAGCAGTTTTCTCATGGAGACTCCGGAAGGTAGACGGGGTTACGGGTGACGAGTGATGACCTGCGATGGACGAGCGCTATGCCCTCCTGAACACCAGCACCGCATTGATCCCGCCGAACCCGAACGAGTTGCTCATGATGTACTCGGGTGACGCCGCTCGGCCGTCGCCCCGGAGGTAGGGGAGGTCGCACGCGGGGTCCGGCGTGGTGAGGTTGACGGTCGGCGGCAGCCAGCCGCGCTCGCTGGCCAGCGCGCAGATCGCCGCTTCGAATGCGCCGCTCGCGCCCAGGGCATGGCCGTAGTAACCCTTGGTGCCGCTGATCATGAGCCTGGCCGCGTGGTCGCCGAAGACCTGGCGGATGGCGCTCGTCTCCGTCGGATCGTTGAGGGCGGTGGACGAGCCGTGCGCGTTGATGTAGGTCACCTCGTGCGGCTCGATGTGCGCATCCCGCAAGGCGAGCCGCATGGCGCGCGCCGCCTGCGAGCCATCCGGCCTCGGCGCCGTCATGTGGAAGGCATCGTTGGAGACGCCATAACCGCACACCTCGGCATAGATCTTCGCGCCGCGCGCCCGGGCCCGCTCCCATTCCTCCAGAATCAGCACCGCCGCCCCCTCGGCCATCACGAAGCCGTCCCGGCCGGCGTCGAACGGGCGGCTTGCCGTCGCCGGGTCGTCGTTGCGCGTGGACATCGCGCGGATGATGGCGAAGGCCCCGAACGACAACGGATTGAGCGGCGCCTCCGACCCGCCGGCCACCATCACGTCCGCCTCATCCCGCGCGATGGCGCGGTAGGCGTCGCCTACCGCCATGGTGCCCGAGGCGCAGCTCATCGAATTGGTGGAATTGGGACCGGTGAGCCCGAACTCGATGGCGATGCCGCAGCTCGCGGCACCGCCGTACACCGTGAGGGCGAGCGACGGATCGAGGTCGCGCAGGTGGCCGGTCACGAACTTGGCGTGTTCCCGTTCCGCCTTGCCCACGCCGCCCAGCGCGGTGCCCATCATCACGCCGATGCGATCGCGGTCCTCGGCCTCGAGCCGGAGCCCCGCGTCCGCCAGGGCGAGCCGCGCGCCCGCGATGGAGAACTGCGCGAACCGGTCGAAGCGCTCCACCTTCCGGGCTTCGAGGAAGTCCGCCGGATGGAAGTCCCGGACCTCCGCCGCCACGTGGCTGCGGAACGGCGATGGGTCGAACCGCGTGATGGGACCCACAACCGAGCGCACCCGCCGGAGGCCGTCCCACAGACCCTCGACGCCCATCCCGATCGGCATCACGGGGCCGATGCCGGTGATGGCCACTCGGCGAGACCGGTTCTGGTAGGGCATGCGTCTCCGTCCTGTTGCAGTGCGATCGTGTCTCTGCCGCGTGCCCCGCTAACCGCCAGCCTCCACGGCCCGCTTGATCCCCGCCAGCGTCCGCGACGCGATGCCGTGCACGAACACCGGCCCGATGACCCACTCGGCGGCCGGCCGCCCGATCAGCGGCCAGTCCGGCCCGCTCCAGGCATGCACCAGCAGCACATCGGTGCCGCCATCCGCCGCCGGCACGAGTCGCCACAGGACGTCCATGCCGGTGGTAACACCCCGGATGTGGCGGTAGCGGACCTCGAAGGTGGCGCGATCGATCCACATCTCCGAGGTCCACCACGTGGGCCAGTCGAGCGGGCCGAACGGCCGGTTCGCCGACATCTCCACGATGCCGCCATCGCCCGCCGGCCGCCGTGCGAGCATCCGCACATACCGATAGTGCGAGAGGATGGCGGGCCAGCGCTCCACGTCCGCCGCCGCGGCGAAGGCCCGCTCGACCGGGGCCTCGATGTGGATCCGGTCGACCGTGCGCATCATGCCGCCGGGCGTACCTTCCAGACCGCCACCAGCCGATACCCCGGGCGCCGCGCCACGTGGGCGTCCACGCCGGCCGCGGCCAGCAGGCCTCGCAGCTCCCCGACGGTATACCCGCGGCGGAGCGACGTCACGCCATCCCGGACGGTCACCCGATCGAAGCCGAGAAGCGCGGCACCGAGCCGGTAGAGGACTCGGCCGAACGCGCCGCGGCGAAGGTCCGCCACGATCACGCCGCGCCGCGCCGCGCCGTCGGCCGCGCGGAACAGGTCGATCGCCGACGCCCGCGCGAGATGGTGCGCCAGTTGGCTGATGAGGACGATGTCCACGCTTTTCGGCCTGACCGGCAGCCGGCTGGCGCAGGCGATCACCACGGGCAGCCCGCCGGCGTGCACCAGCGCTGCTGCCGCCGGATGCCGCTCGAGCCCCACGGCCCGGAGCCTGACGCCGCGGTCCGCCGCCCAGCGCTGCGCGGCGGCCGGCAGATCGCCGAGGCCCGTGCCCAGATCCAGCAGCGTGATCGGCGCCGAGTCTCCCGGTACCAGACGCTCCAGCCCGTATCGCACCGCCCACCACCCGCCGAACCATCGGTTCGCGCGAGCGATGTTGCGCAGCGACTCGCCGACGACCCGGGGATCCGCGGCCGGGTCGTCCAGCAGTTCCGCGCCGACGGGCGACAGGGCAGGGCCGGTCATGTGCCGGGCAGTGCCGTATAGCCGCCGCGGTAGTAGAGCAGCGGCCGGCCATCGTGAATCGAGCCGCCGACGACGCGGCCCACCACCACGGTGTGATCGCCTGCCTCGAAGGTGCCGAAACGCTCACACTCCACCGAGGCGAGAATGCCGTCCAGCACCGCGAGCCCCTGGTGGTTCAGATGGTAGCCGATGCCGTCGAAGCGATCCTCGTGCTGGTTGGCGAACCGGCGGCTGATCGCCTCCTGATGGCTCGCGAGGATGTTGACGACGAACTGCTGCGCCGCCACGAGGGTGCCGTGCATCTCGGCGCCGTGATCGATGCATACCAGCAACAACGGCGGCTCGAGCGACACCGAGGCGAGGCTGTTGGCCGTCATGCCCACGTGCCGGCCATCCCTGGTGCGCGTCGTGATCACCACCACGCCGGTCGCAAAGCGGCCCATGAGCTGGCGGAATTGGGAGGGGTCGATATCGGGAACGTGAGTCACTGGTCGTTGGTCTCTGATTCGTTGTCATGGCGAGGACCGCCTCGGTCCCCCGGATCGCATCGCTACGCCACCATCTTCGCAAGAAACACCGGATTCAGCACGGCGCGAGCCGGGAGCAGGTCAGCCGTCACGCCGATCAGCGTGTGCGCCAGCCCGCGCCGATCCAGTCGCTCCACGCAGCGGTCGAAGAGCCAGGGCGCGAACATCGCGTAGCCGATCAGCCGCTCCACGATCCACTTGCCGAGGAACGTGCGCCGCCGCGCGGCCCGATAGCCCGCCAGCCGGTCGTCGGTGACGATCCCCGCCCTGCTCAGCGTCTCCATCGCCGCTTCGGCCGCGAGCCGTGCGCCGACGAGCGCACAGTAGATCCCGTCACCCGTGAACGGATCGAAGAAGTCCGCCGCGTCTCCCACGAGCAGCGCGCCGTGCGCGGTCACCCGGGCGGACCACGCGGCAAAGGGACCGGTGACCAGCACCTCGCGCACCACGCGCCCCGGATCGATCCGCCCGCGCACGCCGGGAAAGGCCTCGAGCCCCTTGAAGAACAGGGCGGCCTTTCCGGCCCCGCGCAGCCCGCTGCCGATGCGACGCCGCGGTACCACCAGCGCCACGTTGGCGACGCCGGCCCCGATCGCGTTGAGCCCCACATAGCCTCCCGGGCCCACATGCATTTCGGCCCGGTCCGCGAGGCCCGGGACGCCCGCCACGTGCGCCACCAGGGCGATCCGGTCGGGCAGCGCGGCGCGGCGCCGCCGGCCGATCCGCCGGGCTACCATCGACCGGAGTCCATCCGCGCCCACGGTGAGGCGCGCGTGGATGACCCGGCGCGCGCCGTCGGGGCCGCGCACCACCGCGCCGGCGACCGCGGCGGCATCGTATACCAGTTCCTCCACCGTGGTGCGCTCGTGCACCGTGGCGCCGGCGGCGCGGGCTGCCCGCACCAGATGGTCGTCGAGAAGCCGCCGGGCGATGGACATCCCGTGTGAGCGAGCGGACCGGGATCCGTCCGCGCCGGCGAACAGCCCGGTCATCCGCGCGCCCTTCGGCCCGATCACCGTGGTACCCGCGAGCGGCTGCCCGCCATCCGCCTCGAGCGCGGCCACCACGCCGAGCTCGTCGAGCTCCCGCACGGCTGCGGGACTCATGTATTCGGCACACACCTTGTCCCGCGGGAACGAGGCGCGATCCACCACCATGGTCCGGTAGCCCGCGCGCGCCATCCGGATGGCCAGCGCGCTGCCCGCGGGGCCCGCGCCGGCAATGAGGACATCCGTGTGCGCCATTGGCTATCCGATCTCCAGGGACGTCATGGCGATCCGCTCCTTGTCGCAGAGCACGACATCCGGTCGTCCATTTGCTTCCGCGTCCGGTCACCCACCGCGGTACACCAGCCATCCCGCCATGGCCCCCACCGTCGTCGCCACGAGGTTGACGCCGTCGTTGGTGAGCCAGCCCCATCCGGCGATCGCCACCGTGCGCGTCCCGCAGCGGTGGCGCCGCCGTTCGGTTTCGACGTCGCAGGCCGGACACCGGAACCGGCCCTGCACGCTGGCGCCGAGCACCGAGTCCAGCAGCATCCCCGTGAAACCTATGACGAAGGCCACGCCAAGGAGGCCCGCGGCCTCTCCCGCCACGGCACCGGTCACTGCGACCACGAGCGCCCCGAGCGCGCCCCCCAGCGTCCCGACCGCGGTGATACCGCCGCTGGCGCCCGGCGGCACGTACTGCCCGCTCAGGATGTCCCGCGGCGCGCTCTGGCTGACGGCGCCCACGCTCGTCGCCCAGGTGTCTGCCGCGGCTACGGCGAGCGAGCACGTGACGATCCTGAGACCGAGGGCCGGCTGATCCGTGGCGAGCCCGACGAGTGCACCCAGCAGAGCGGCACCGCCGTTGGCGATCACCTGGAACTGATCGCGGGTTTCACCCTTTCCCTCGGGCGCGGGACCCAGGTTGGCGAAGGCCGGCCTCACATGGCGGGCAGCGCGCCATGGCTCGGCCGCGCGTCCCACGGCCGTGCTGGTGACGAAGAACGCCATCAGCACCGCCCCGCCATCCCATCCGGTGCCCACGAGGACGGCCAGGCCCACGGTGAACGCCGCCACTGCCCCGCCGGCCGTGATGGCCCGTATCCGCCACGCCGCGAAGCAGAGAACGGCCGAGATGAGCGCTGCGAGATGGAAGGGCATGGATGAATGGTATATCCGTCGTTATCGTCGCCTGCCTCGGCGCCCCCACCGAACACCGGATGGCGGATGGCATGCACCGTCCTTCCCTCCGGCCGCCCTCCCGTCTTAATTCCTCCGCCCGTGCGACAGCCCCAACTCATTCACGCCCTGGTCCCGCTGAGCCTCTTCGAGGCGCTCAAGAACATCGACACGCCCGTCGACGACGGGCTCAACGATGTGGCACCGGAGATCGTGGCCAAACGCCTGGGATTGAGCCCCACGGTGGCGGCGCAGATCGACCGGTTTCGTGACGCGGCCCGCGAGGGCGGCGCCGCGCCGGTCGACGAGGTGGTCTCGATCTTCCGGCTCGTGGCCCGGCGGCCTGACGCGGCTCTGGTCTTTGCCGATGCCGGCCGTCGCGCGGCGCGGTACGCAGCCCGCGCCGGCGGCTTTTCCGTCCGCGCCATTCTCACCGCCTCGCCGGGCGGGATACGCCGGCGCCTCGGGCTCCGCTCCGCCCGTCGCGTGGCGGCGAAGTTCCTCGCTGCCGACCTCCGCTCGCGTCACGGTCTGGCCGAGGTGAAGGTGCCGGCTCCGCTGTCGCTCGAGGCCGCCCCGGACGGCAAGGCCTGCGCATTCTACGGCGCGGCTTTCGGCGAACTGCTCCGGCTCATGGCCGGCTTCGAGGGCGTCATGGTTCACGCACAGTGCCGCGGCCGCGGCGGCGCGGTCTGTGAGTGGCGGGCCGCCAAGGCGGAGGGATACGACGCATGAGTGGCTATACCGCGCTCGACCCGGTGGAACTGCGCGCGGCGCTGACCCGGGCGGGCGCCGACGGCTGGCTGCTGTTCGATTTCCACGGCCTGAACCCGGTTGCCACGCGCGTGCTCGGCATCGAGGGGCTGGCTACACGGCGGCTCTTCGTGTGGATCCCCGCCGAGGGCGAGCCGATCGCAGTGGCGCACCGGATCGAGCTGGCGCACGTGAAGAGCTTCCCGGGCAGGGTGCTGCCCTACGCCCGCTGGGGCGAGCTGCACGAGGCGCTCAGGAGCGTCGTGCATGGCAAGCGCTGCGCGATGGAGATCTCGCCGCTCGACGCCGTGCCGTATCTGGATCGGGTGCCGTCCGGCGTGGTGCAGCTCGTGGAGCGGCTGGGAGGGCAGGTGGTGTCTTCGGCACCGCTGGTCAACCGGTTCGCCGCCACGTGGACCGCGGCGGAGCTGGCCGACCACCGCTGGGCCGCCGAGGCGCTGGCCGAGATCGCGCAGGCGGCGCTGCGTCGGGCGGTCGCATCCGCCGGCACTGGCCTCACGGAGTGCCAGCTCCAGGCGCAAGTGATCGACGCCATGAAGGCCAGGGGGCTCGTGCTCTCGACCCCACCCATCGTGGCCTTCGGGCCCAACGCGGCCAATCCGCACTACGAGCCCGTGCCCGGCGAGGATGCCACCCTGGACCCCGATCAGGTGGTACTGCTCGATCTCTGGGCCGCGCGGGGGCCGCACGCGGTGTTTGCGGACCAGACCTGGATGGGCTTTGCCGGGACGGCAGTGCCGGACAAGGTTCGCCGGGTGTGGGCCGTGGTGCGGGACGCGCGGGACGCGGCGATCGCGGCGGTGCGCCGCGCGGCCGAGGCGGGGAAGCGGGTCCCCGCCTTCACGATCGACCGCGCGGCCCGCGGGGTGATCGACGCCGCCGGATACGGGGAGTACTTCGTTCACCGCACGGGCCACTCGATCGACCGGGACCTGCACGGCTCAGGGCCCCACCTTGACGACTACGAGACTCATGACGATCGGGAACTCGGCCCGGGCCTCGGGTTCTCGGTGGAGCCGGGCGTCTATCTGCCGGGCGAGTTCGGGGTGCGGAGCGAGGTGAACGTGTACTGGGATACCGGGTCGGCGCTGGTGACCCCGGCCCGACCGCAGGAGGGGTTGATTGGTCCATGATGGAGGATGGCCGCGCGCGGCTCCACCCCGATCCGTCTCTCCATCCCGCTCTTGCTGCGGCCGGTCCCTGCGGGGACGCGGTTCGTCGCCGGTGGCTTCATCCCGTCCCCTTTCGCGTTCCAAATGTGACCCATATATTGCGGCCTGATAACCTGAGCCATAGCCGCGCCGTTCTTGGCCCCCACACAGGGGCTTGTGTCACATAGACTTAGGCATCCTTCGATCCAGTGGCCCGGGCCGGAGCCGACGTTCTTCGGGCGGCTTGATTCTGCAGACTCGGTCCCCGCGTTTCCCGTCGGTTTCGGGCCGTGATCGCGGCTGGGCGCGTCGGTTCTTTTTGATGCCTGTCATCGTCGTTCCCCGGGTCGCCCGGAGATGTGGGCAGTCTGCCGCGGCCCTTTGCGTGGTTCTTCGAGCACGAAGAAAGAAGGAGAGTCCGGTCCGCACCACCCGCCTGAACATCTGGCAGTACCTGCCGCGGCGTCGGCCCTGACGTTGGCGGCAGCGCGGCTCTGGCGGCGCCGCACACGCGCAATGCACGTCCTCAGTCGATTCTTCGGAGGAGTCATGAGTCTGTCCCTACGTCCGAAATGGCTGCTGGCGGGGCTCATTGCCCTGGCGGCGGCGGTCGGCGCCCGGGATGCGGCGGCGCAGGGTGCCGTCGTGACCGGTAAGGTCACCACCTCGGATGGCGCACCGCTCGGCGGTGCCGTCGTGCAGATCCGGGAGCTGGCGACCAGCGCCGCCACAAACGTGAACGGCGTCTATACCATCCACCTCGGGGCCGGCCAGGTGCGCGGCCAGACCGTGGCCATCACGGCCCGGGCGATCGGGTTCGGGTCGGTCACGAAGAACATCGTGCTCTCGGCGGGCACGGTCACGGCGGACTTCACGCTCGCGGCCGACCCGCTCAAGCTGGACGAGCTGGTCGTGACCGGCGTGGCCGAGGCGACCTCCACCAAGAAGATGACCTTCTCGGTCGGCCGGGTGGACGAGGAAACCCTGCAGAACGTGCCCTCGGTCAACCCGCTCGGATCGCTCACCGGCAAGGTGTCCGGGGCCCGTGTGGTCTCGAACGGCACGCCGGGTTCGGAGACGGCGGTGCGCCTGCGTGGCGCCACGTCGCTCACCCCGGGCGCGAGCCAGCAGCCGCTCCTCGTGGTGGACGGGATCATCACGAAGGGCTCGCTGGCGGACATCAACGCCGAGGACATCGAGAGCATCGAGGTCCTCAAGGGCGCTGCGTCGGCCGGCATCTACGGCTCCGACGCCGCCGCCGGCGTGATCAACATCATCACCCGCCGGGGCCGGAATGCGCCGGACTCGAAGACGGTGGTGACGCTCCGCGGCGAGTACGGTCTGACCGATGTGCAGCGGAAGGTCGCGCTCAACCAGGCGACGAACTGCCTCGACCGCAACGGCAATGACTTCCCCCGCCGCGCGGACGGTACGGTCAACTGCCCGAACCGCAGCATCTTCTACGATCAGGACTATCCGGCCGCCGCGCCGTTCCGCTATCAGCAGGACAATCTGGTGGGCAACGGCCAGTTCTATACCGGCTACCTGTCCCTGGGTCGCCGGCAGGGCGGGACCAACTTCCAGGCGTCGGTGGAGCAGCAGGGCAACCAGGGCATCATCGACGTGCCTGGGGTCAACCTGGACGGCTTCAAGCGCACCAACGTCCGCCTGAACGTGGACCAGGTGGTTTCGCCCACCATCGACATCTCAGTGGGCGGCTTCTATAACACCTCGTCCAACCAGCTGGCGGGCTGCGGCTCAGGCGGCATCTGCATCGGCACGGGCTCGCCGTTCTTCGGCGCGCTCTTCGTGGCGCCGGACGTGGACCTGCTGGCCCCGAACACGAACGGCCAGCCGTTCCGGGTGGATGCGAGCCGGCTCGGCGCCACGCCGTCGACCGACATCAACCCGCTGTACACGGTGCTCACCACGAACACCAACGAGAACCGCAACCGCGTGCAGGGCAGCTTCCGCGGGCGGTGGCGTCCGACGGAGTGGTTCTCGTTCGACGTGACCTACGGTTACGACCGGTCGAAGAACGAGTTCCGCAACTTCGTGGACAAGGGCACGCTGAACGTGTCCGGGCAGGCCACGACCGGCACGCTGTTCATCTCGAACTTCGAGACCACCGCGCAGAACGTGCAGCTCACCGGCGCCCTGACCAGGAAGTTCGGCGACCTGAACACGATCCTCCGCGGCAGCTACCTGTACGAGGACGAGTTCAACAACTACGTGCGCGGCAGCGGCTCCAAGCTGCAGGCGTTCGGCGTGCCCACGCTGGACAACACCTCCACCGACAGCCGCAGCGTCTCGTCTTTCCAGACCCGGCTCCGCGCCCGGAACCTCTTCGGCCAGCTCAGCCTGGACTGGCGCGAGATGCTGATCCTCGACGGTCTCGTCCGCCGGGACAACTCGTCGCTCTTCGGCCAGGACAACCGCTCGCGCACGTTCTATCGCGTGTCGGGCGCCTGGCGCATCACGCAGCTGGCCAGGATCCCGGGTATCGATGAGCTCCGCGTGCGCGCCTCGCGCGGTACCGCGGGCCTGCGCCCGCCGTTCGAGGCCCAGTACGAGACGTTCAACGTCAGCGCCACGGGCATCACGCCGGGCGTGCTCGGCAACCGGAACCTCAAGCCGGCCTACTCGGAAGAGAACGAGTTCGGCGTCAACATCGACTTCCTGCGGAACTTCTCGCTGGAGTACACCTACGCCGACAAGAAGACCAAGGACCAGGTGCTGGCGGTGCCGCTCTCGTCGGTGGCGGGCTTCTCCTCGCAGTGGCGGAACGCCGGCCAGCTCAATGCCAACACCCACGAGCTGGCCCTGGGCGTGCTGCTCATCAACAAGAAGGACCTCAACTGGCGGCTGAACATCACGGGTGACCGGACCCGCCAGAAGGTCGCGTCGCTCGATGCCGCACCGTTCGTCACGGGCGCCGGCGCCCAGAACTGCAATAACTCGCCGACCCAGTCGAACTGTCTCTTCATCGTCAAGCCGGGCGAGTCGTTCGGTGCGATGTACGGCACGCGGTGGGTACGCTCGTTCGCCGAGCTGCTCGACAACCCGGCGAACCGGAATGCCAACCTGGATCCGAACAACTACGTCGTGAATCCGGACGGCCTGCTCGTGCTCCGCAGCCAGCGCGGCACGGCGAGCGAGACGCCGATCAAGTACGTGGCGCCGGACGGTGCGACGCAGGTCAAGATCGGCGACGCCAACCCCGACTTCACGTTGGGCTTCAACACCACGTTCCAGTGGAAGGGCCTGTCGCTCTACGGCCTGGTCGACTGGACCAAGGGCGGCGACATCTACAACCTGCCGCAGCAGTGGCTCATGCGGTCGGAGTTCCGCTCGGCCGCGGTGGACCAGCGGAGCCGCCCCGGCGCCGGCTGCACGCCGCAAGGTGGCGGCGAGGCCTGCCAGCGGCTGGCCGCGGCGTACTATGCCAAGATCAACGACGCCAACAGCTTCAGCGATTATTTCGTGGAGGACGGCTCCTACGCCCGGCTCCGCGAGCTGCGCCTCGACTACACGTTCAACAACAGCCAGCTCGCCGGCATCGGCCTGGGCCGCGTGTTCGACCGCGTCCGCGTGGGCGTGGTGGGCCGCAACCTGCTGACCTGGACGAACTACAGCGGTCTCGATCCCGAAGCCAGCTCGCCGGGCACGGCCAACGGCAGAGGCACGGGCTCTCTCGCGGGCGCGGGCGATGCCGCCACGTTCCGGTTCGACAACTTCGGCTACCCGAACTTCCGGACGTTCTCGTTCGTCCTGGAGCTCGGGTTCTAATCCGGCGACAAGGAGTCATTGCACATATGCGATTCATGCGCTCAGCGGTGTCGGGCGTGGCGCTGCTCGCCCTCGGCCTGGTGGCCGGGGGCTGCGGCACCCTCGACATCAGCAACCCGAACGCGCCGGACCGGGATCGCGCGCTGGCCACCGGGGCCGACGTGATCAACCTGGTGGGCGGTGCGTTCATCAACTGGTACTACAGCATGCAGAACTACGCGCCCGCGACAGCGGCGAGCACGATGGCCCTCAATACCTCCATGTCGTGGGGTAACTGGGGCTCCCGTCGGTACTCCTCGGTGCCGCGGGTGGGCTTTGTGAATTCGTCCACGGACCAGGCGGACATCATCGAGATCGTCAACAACCCGTGGTACAACAACTACGCGGCGTTGGTCTCCGCCAACCTCGCGCTGGTGCAGCTGCCGAACCTGAAGGATCTGTCCGATCAGGACAAGGCGATGATCACGGCGGCGGCCAAGTTCCTCCAGGGCGCCACGCTGGCCAACATCGCCATGTTCTTCAACCAGGGCTTCATCGTCGACGAGGCTACGGACGTCACCTCGGTCACGTTCAGTGCCTACCCCGCCGTGCGGGACGCCGCCCTGGCGAAGCTCGACGCGGCGATCGCGGCCGCCGGCACTGCGAGCTTCCAGCTGCGGTCCTCGTTCCTCAACATCGCCGGCTGGACCAATACGCAGCTCGCCCAGGTGGCCAACACCACCGCGGCGCGTCTGCTGGCCTACTCGGCCCGCAACCGGGCCGAGACCGGCACCGTCAACTGGGCCCGGGTGGTGTCCTACGCCAGCCGGGGCATCAGCTCGGGGACGCCGTTCAATCCGTCGCTGGGCGGTGACGGCGTCAACTTCTTCGATCCGTGGAAGGCGGTCGAGGGCGCCTGGGACAGCTGGCATCGGGCGAATCAGCGGGTCGTGAAGTTCATGGACCCGAGTCAGCCGTACCCGTACCCGGCCAGCGGCAACAATCCGCCGGTGGTGAACTCGCCGGACCAGCGGGTGGATGCGTCGACGGTGCAGAGCGATGCCTCGCTGCTCGGGACGCCCACCAAGGACTACCTGTGGGCGGACTACGTGCCGTTCAACCCCGCCCGTGGCACCTACCATTTCAGCAACCTGGTGCATAACCGGTATTCGTTCCATTCCTTCGAGGATCCGTCGGGCGGTGGGTTCGGCACCGTGCCGTTCCTGCTCGCGGCGGAGAACGACCTGCTGTGGGCCGAGGGCCTGATCCGGAGCGGCGGCAGCCGCGCCCAGGCCGCGGCACTCATCAACAAGACCCGTGTGGGTCGCGGCGGCCTGCCGCCGCTCACCGGCAACGAGACGTCGGCAGCCGGCATCCCGGGCCTCGCCTGGCTGTCCGGTCCGGACAACAACGACGTGCTGCTCCGCGCGCTCTTCTATGAGCGGGACGTCGAGCTGATGGGATCGTCCGCGGTGACGCCGCTGTACGACGCGCGCCGCACCGACCGCTTCGACAACCCGGTCGTCCAGGGCGCTCTGAACGCCGGTATCCTTGCGGCAGGAGACCTGGTGGGCACGCCGCGCCAGTTCCCGGTGCCATCTCGTGAGCTCGAGACGCTCCGTCTCCAGCTCTATACCTTTGCCGGCAAGGACAGCGTAGCCGCGGCGAATGCGATCAACAGCGGGGCCAGCCTCGGCCAGCTCCCGTACCTGGTCGTCGGTGGCAAGGCCGTGAAGGCGCCGGGCGAGGTCAAGACGATCGCGGATGGCTACATCGCCAAGGCCCGTGCGTCGCTGCACAGTCTGCGGCGGTTCTAGCGGTCGATCCTGTTCAGCAAGGCGAGCGGGGTCCCGGGCAACCGGGGCCCCGTTTGCTTCCCCCTTCCCTCGCGGCGCACGGGTGGACACATTGTCACCGTGGAGGCCGTACCGGTCGGTGCCGCCCCCGATGCTTCTCCTGCCCGCCAGGCGGGCCCTTGACACCACTGCATGGATCGGCCGTCATCGCACGTCTCCGGAGGTGCCGCATGTCGCGCACACCCACGGCGTGCCGCTGGCTCGTAGCGCTGGCCGGCGCCGCGCTCGTCCTTCCCTCCCTCGGGGCCGCCCAGGCACCCGTGCGCCGTCAATTCGCCTCGATTTTCGGCCAGGTGCTTCATGACCGGAGCAGGAAGCCCATCACGGGCGCCCGGATCCTGGTGGGGAACGAGGTCGTCATCGACTCCACCGATGCGGAAGGCAGGTTCGACTACGGCGGAATCATTCCCGGGACCCACGCGGTGCAGGTGCTGGCGACGGGCTATGAGCCGGTGACGTTCGTGATCGACGTGGAGGCGCGGGAGCGGGCCGAGTTCGTGATCGAGCTCAGGACGGGCGCGTACGTGCTCCCCGCGCTCACCGTGAAAGGCAAGGGCGCTGCCACCGAGGCCAGGGTCTACAAGGGTCGCCTGTCGGAGTTCGAACGACGCAGGGACGCGGGACGGGGCTTCTTCATCGACCGGAAGAAAATCGAGGAGTCCCATGCCATGCGGGTGGGCGACATCCTCAAGGAAGTGCGGGGCGTCAAGGTGCGCTGCGACATCAACTGCCGCATCCGCATGACCCGCTCCCAGGAGTGCGCGCCCGCCTACTTCCTCGACGGGCTCAAGGCCGACGAGATCGATGCGATCAACCTGCCCGTCCTCGACGTCGGCGGGATCGAAGTCTATCGCGGACCGTCCGAGACTCCCGGCGAGTTTCTCAGCTCCGATGCGATGTGCGGCGTGGTGGCGGTGTGGACGTATTCGGGACCCAGGCGGGACCAGGAGCCGCCGCGGGAGCATTAGCCCACGGCGTGCAAGGAGAGCCGCCCCGCGGCCCCGGAATACCCGTTACATCCCCAGCGCCTTCATCCATTCCTTGAGCCCGGGGAAATCCGGCCGGATCCGCGCCAGGCGGAGCGCCGTTTCCCGGGCTCGTGCCGCGTCCCGGGTGAGCCCGTAGGCCAGCGAGAGCTGGTACAGCACGACGGGGTTGTCCGGTCGGAGCCGCAGGGACTGCTGCAGCAACTGGACCGCGCGAGGCATGTCGCCCGCCTGCGCGGCGAGCATACCCAGAGCATAGCACGTAAAGTCGGTGGGCTCGAGCAGGTAGGCGCGCTCGAGCATCGCCTTGGCCTCGTCCGCGCGGCCCAGGTCCAGCAGTACCTTCCCGGCGAGCCGGAACGGTGTCTCGTGCCACGGCTCCTCCCTGATGATTCCCCGATACTCCAGCAACGCGTCTTCCCGCTGGCCAGCCGCCTCGAGCGTCTCGCCCAGCCTCGCCTTGGCCGGCGCCCAGTTGATCTGCGCGGTGGCGATCCCGAGGGCCAGGGAGTCCGTCAGATTCGCCGGCCTGAAGTGGGCGAGGTAGTCCGTCGCGTGGTCGGGCGGCACGAACGGCCATCGCGCTCGGATGATGTGGAGGACGATGTCGGCGGTGCGGTGGTCGAGGCCGGTGAGGTACATGCGTCGCTCGTAGCCGTCCCAGGAGTCGAGCCGGGTGAGATCGGCCCTGCGGCCGAGAAACCCCTGTGCGGCGAGCGCGTCGAAGAAGGCACGGCCGATGAGCGCGTAGCCGTGCTGCGTGGGATGCACATGCTCGTAGAACAGATCGCTGCCGGGGATGCGATAGCGGGCCACGCTGTCGAACGCCTCGGCCACGGGGACGTATGTCGCGCCGAACCGCGCCGCCAGCCGGCGGATGATCGCGTTGAAGGCACCCGGCGCCCGGAAGCGCACCACGTCGAGGTCACGCGCGCGCTCGAACAGCGCGCGGGCCTGCACCGAATCGCCCCGGGCCAGGAGCGTGGAGGCGCTGTCGAACAGCGCGCGGGCGGCGGGTCCGGTGGAGTCGGAGCCGAAGGGCGGCTGATCGCGCAGGTTGCTCGCCAGGCTGGCCACGAAGACCGGCACGCCGGCCTGCCGGTATCGCGCGATGATGCGGCCCAGGTTGGCCTCGAACTGGGCCAGGCCACGGCGGTACACCGGGCCGTCGAAGGGAATGTCGCGGTCCTTGACCATCAGTTCCATGCGGCTCGCGGCGGGGTCGCTCGTCGTCGGTTGCCGGTTCGGCAGCCTGCTTCGAGCCCAGCGGAGACCGCGCTCGAGGAGCTGGACCGTGCGGAAGCGAAGCAGTGAGAGGTAGAGCCGCACCAGGGCAGGCGAGCCGGCGATCCGGATGCTGGAGCCCGCCCCCAGCGCGCCGTAGTACTCGTTGTGGCCGGTGTAGATGAGCACCGCGTCCGGCTGCTGGGCCAGCACCGCGTCCACCTGGCTCAGGAGGGCGTAGCTCGAGATCGCCGGGATGCCGAGGTTCACTACCTCCACGTGCGCATCGGGGAGCACGTCCTGGAGGGCGTCCTGCAGCACGCGCGAGAAGGTGCCGTTGGCCGGGAACGGGAAGCCGGCGGTGGACGATTCGCCGAGGGCGAAGATCCGGAGTCCGTTGGCGGGTTTCGTCGCAAGGAACACGTCGTGCGGCGGCGTGGGCGCCGGCAGGTCCGGGTCGGGGAAGAACCGCCGCGCCGCATCGGGCCGGACCATGAGCCAGTGGCCCCGGAGCCAGGGCGGAGAATAGAAGAGGCTGCCGTCGTCGCCGTACCGGACCAGACGGAGGCCCAGCTCGAGCCCGCCCAGCAGGAGGAACGGGAGGCTCAGCGTGATGATGGTGAACAGCAGGCGGCGCCTGCCGCTCGGTGGTGACGGGGGCGATGCGGCCGGTGTCGTCGCGGGCGCCGGCTTCCGTTGCTTCGCCTTGGCTCGTCGGGTCATGTGCCTCTGTCGCTCCCGCCGGTGCGTGCTGAGTTGCTATTCCGAGCCCGGAGGGCGAGGAATCCTGCTGGAGCGATCCGGGCGATGCTACGCGTCGACCGCGGCTGCCTCGTCCTCGTCCCGGAACTGCCGCTGGTACAATCTGGCGTACAGCCCGTTGGCGGCCAGCAGCTCCGCGTGCGTGCCCTCCTCGACCACCCGGCCCTTCTCGAGCCCCACGATGCGATCCGCGCGCCGCACCGTGCTCAGCCGGTGCGCGATGATGATCGTGGTACGGCCCACGAGGAGTCGTTCCAGTGCGTCCTCCACCAGCCGCTCGCTCTCGGTGTCGAGGCTGCTGGTCGCTTCATCGAGCACGAGGATGGCGGGGTCCTTGAGCACCGCGCGGGCGATGGCGATCCGCTGCCGCTGGCCGCCGGAGAGTTTCACGCCCCGTTCGCCCACCCGCGTCTGGTAGCCGTCGGGCAGTTGGACGATGAATTCGTGCGCGTGGGCGGCCCGCGCCGCGGCCTCGACCGCATCCGCGGAGGCGTCGGGCCGGGCGTAGGCGATGTTCTCGTAGATCGAACCGCTGAAGAGCGCAGGGTCCTGGGGCACCACGCCGATCGCGCCGCGCAGGTCGGACAGGGCCAGGTGTCGCACGTCCACGCCGTCGACGCGGATCGCGCCCTCAGTCACATCCCAGAACCGGAGCAGGAGCGACACGATGGTGGACTTGCCCGCGCCCGACGGGCCCACCAGCGCCACCACCTCGCCGGGCTCGATCCGGAGTGACACGCTGGTGAGCGCGGGTGGCGCTTCGCCGGCCGCCTGATAACGGAAGGAGACGTCATCCAGCTCGATCAGGCCCCGCACCGGCCGGGGGAGCGGCACCGGCCGGGCCGGGCTTGCGATCGGCACCGGGGCTTCCAGGAGCTCGAAGACCCGTTCGGCCGCGCCGACGGCCTCCTGGTAGCTGCCGAAGAAGCTGGCCAACGCGCCGATCGCTGCGGCGATGGAGACCGTATAGAGCAGGAACGACACCAGGGCGCCCGGCGTCAGCCGGCCGTCCAGCACCATCTGGCCGCCTTGCCAGAGCACGATGACGATGCCGCCGAACGCGGCAAGCGTGATGGCGGCAAAAAACGTGGCCCGCACCCGTGCCCGCTCCATGGCGCTCGCCACCACGTTCGCCATCCGGTCGCCGAAGCGTTTGCGCTCCGCGGCCTCCTGCGCGAAGCCCTGCACGGTGCGGATCTGGCTGAAGGCCTCGTCCGCCACCGCCGTGGCCTCGGCGATGCGGTCCTGCACGCCGGTGGTGACGCGGCGGAGCCGCCGGCCGAAGAGAATGGCGGCGCCGATCACGACCGGCGCCACGCCCAGCGCGGTGAGCATGAGCCTGGGCTGCATCAGCGTGAGCAGTACCACACCGCCCACCAGCGAGAGGATCTGCCGCGAGAACTCCGCGATCTGGTGGCTCAGCACGCCCTGCAGCAGGGCGACGTCCGACGTGAGCCGGCTGGTGAGCTCGCCCGTCCGCCGCTCGGCGAAGAAGCCGGGCGGCTGCTCCAGCAGACGGCTGAAGAGTTCCGTCCTGAGGCCCGCCACCGCCATCTCGCCCGTGGCGGTGAGGTAGTAGGTCTGGACGTAGTTGAGCGCCGCCGCGACGACGAACACGCCCACGAGGCCGAGTGCGATGCGGTCGAGCAGCTGGCGGTCGCCGTGGACGAAGGCCGCGTCCAGCAGGTAGCGGACGACGGCGGGGAAGGCGAGCCCGATGGCGCTGCTGGCCACCAGCGCGAGCCCCGCCAGCGCGAGCGGCCGGCGGAACGGCCGCACCCGCGGCCAGAGGCGAAGGAGCGGAGCGGGTGACGGAAGCCGGGGCATCAGTCGACGCGCGACGCGACCCGATCGCTGCGCTGCGCCCGCGGCTGGCTCGTCGCTGCGCTCAGGATGACCATCGGGGACCGCCGGATCGCCTGGCCGTCTGTCCGATTATTCGTCCGGCTGGCTCAGGATGAGCATGCGGCCGGGCTCGGCCGCGGCCGCCGCGCGGATGGGGAATGCCCGGTCCACGCCCATGGCCACGAAGAGCAGAAAGAGATAGAGCAGGGAGAACTTGTAGAGGCCCCAGGCCGTCGGAATCGGGTTCGGGTCCCGCCGCAGCTTCAGGCAGTACCACAGCAGCCTGCCGCCCAGCACCAGCGCGGCGATGAAGTAGAGCAGGCCCAGCGCGCCGAACAGCGCCGGCATCAGCGTGAGCGGGATCAGCATCAGCGTGTACAGCAGGATCTGCCGCTTGGTCTCGGCATCGCCCTCGACCACCGGGAGCATCGGCACGCCGGCCTTCCGGTAGTCCTGCTGCTTGATCAGCGCCAGCGCCCAGAAGTGCGGCGGGGTCCAGTAGAAGATGATGACGAAGAGGTACGCCGCCGCCAGGTCGAGCCCGTTGGTCATCGCGGCCCAGCCTACGAGCGGCGGGAAGGCGCCGGCCGCGCCGCCGATCACGATGTTGTGCGGGCTCGTGCGCTTGAGCCAGGCCGTGTAGACGAGGACGTAGAACAGGAGCCCGCCCAGCGCGAGCCAGGCACTCAACGGGTTCACCTGGGTCTAGAAGATCACGAACGCGATCCGGTTCGACGGGATCGGCCGCAGCCGGGTGCGGGCCATGAGGTCGTCGATGTCCCGGTCGAACCACATGTTGATCGCGTTGGCCCCGCCGGCCATCAGGTAGCCGCCCAGCGTCACCCAGAGCACCAGCTGCCAGCTCGGCAACCCCGCCGGCGTGATGAACATCGGCGCCACCGTGGTGACCAGCAGCAACGAGATGATGCGCGGCTTGGTGAGGGTGATGAAATCGGCCAGGAGCGAGGGACGGGCCGGCACTTCGGTCATGCGGTGGGTACTCCAGAACTGGAGACGGGTCGCTGATCACCCGGCGCGGCGACCGTTCCGGGGACGGGCCGCAACCGGAAGAAACGATGAAAATGAGCCCGTGGGACCGGCGAAGTCAAGCAAAATCGGGGTTGTGGCGGGGCCCGGTCCTGTTTTGATTGATATGATCTTCCCACCCGGAATTCCGTCATCCTGAGCGAACCCACGGGCCGCGCAGCGCACAGTGCAGGCGGTGAGCGGCCAGAGATCTGAACGCGTGACCGACCAGCCGATCCCGCAGGCGCCCGATGACCGTCTTCCCCGCCGCCTCGGGGTGTGGAGTGCCGTGGCCATCCTCGTGGGGTCCGCCATCGGCAGCGGGATCTTCCGGGTCCCGGCCGGCGTTGCGGCGCGGCTGGGCGACCCCGGCGCCATGCTCACGGACTGGGTGCTGGGCGGCGCGCTGGCCCTGGCGGGGGCCCTCACCCTCGCCGAGCTGGCTGCGGCGCTCCCGCGCTCCGGGGGCATCTTCGCGTATGTGCTCGAAGCCTTCGGGCCGCTCCCGGCGTTCCTGTTCGGCTGGGCCCAACTGGCGGTGCTGCGCGCCTCGTCGCTCGGCGCCATCGCGACGATCTTCGCGGAGTATCTCGGCTACTTCATCCATCTCACGCCGCAGGGGGTGCGGAACGTGGCGGCGGGCACGCTCATCCTGGTGGGTGTGCTCAACTGGGTGGGGATCAATGTCGCCGCAATCGTGATGAACGTCACGACGGCGGCCAAGTTCGGCACCCTGGCGGGGCTGGTGCTGCTCGCCTTCCTCTTTGGCGACGGCAATCTGGCGAACCTGGCGCCGAGCGGCGCTCCGGTCCCGGCGACCGCGATGACCACCGCGCTCGTGTCCATCATGTGGGCCTACGACGGGTGGGCCGACCTCTCGTTCATCGGCGGGGAGGTCAAGCATCCCGGCCGCACCATGCCCCGTGCGCTGATCATCGGCACCGCGCTCATCGTGGCCATCTACCTCGCCATCAACGCGGCCTACCTCTATCTGGTGCCGGCGGCGGACATGGCGCACTCGAAGCTGGTCGCCGCCACGGCGGCGGAGCGGATCCCGCTCATCGGCCGGGCGGGGGCGTCCGTGGTGGCGGCCATGGTGATGCTCTCCTGCTTCGGGGCCTGCAACGGCTCGATGATCACGGGACCGCGCGTGTTCTTCGCCATGGCGGATCGCGGGCTTTTCTTCCGCTGGGTGGCCCGGGTGTCACCGCGGTTCCAGACCCCGTCCGCAGCCATCTGGCTGGCCTGCGGGCTCGGCGTGTTCTACGTGCTCCAGAACGACTTCCAGCAACTCGCCGACCGGTTCGTCCTCGGGGTGTGGCCGTTCTACGCGCTGGCAGTGGCTGGCGTGTTCGTGCTCCGGCGTCGCCAGCCGGACCTGCCGAGACCGTATCGAGCCTTGGGCTATCCGGTGGTCCCGTTCCTGTTCCTGGTCGGCTCGGTGGGGATGGTGGTGAACGCGCTGGTGACCGACCCCGGCGGGACCGGTGTCACGTTCCTGATCATCCTCGCGGGCGTGCCGGTGTACTTCGTGTGGAAGCGCCGGGCCGCGGGACGCGGGGCCGGAGCGTGAGGGTCGGCGTCTTCCGGCCGGCGCATCGGTCGCTTTCGGCGGTGGTTCATTGCCGATCCGTCACCGGCTGGTAACGGCTTCGCGGTTCGCTTGCGCCGGCGTCGCCGGGGGATATACTTGTCGCGCGCAAGCCGGGGCGATAGGTTGGTATTCTCCCCTGTAGACAACGTGGATCACCCGATCGTCGCGAGAACGATCACGTGCATGTGGCGTCAAGCCAACACGTCAAGTCCCACCCGCCCGGCGGCGCCGCGCAGGCGCGTGTGGTGTTGCCGGGCGTTACACCAGCCGGTCCCATTTCCCCAGGAGCAGTCATGACTTCTTGGCTTCGTCAGGTTGCGAACGCGCTGCTTGGCGTCGCGCTCGTGGCGGGTCTCGCCAGCACGGCGGGCGCCCAGGGCACGACGACCGGCGCCATCGGTGGCACCGTGACCGACAGCGCGGGCAAGGGCATCGAGGCCCGGGTTCGCATCTTCGATCCATCCACCGGGTTCACCCGACTGGTGGCCACCCGGCCGGACGGGAGCTACATCCTGACCGGTCTGGAGACCGGCCGCTACCGTGTGACCGCCTCGGCCATCGGCTACCGCGCGGAGACGCGGGAGAACATCCGGGTGCAGTTGTCGCAGACGGCGCGGGTGGATTTTGTCCTCTCGCGGCAGGCGGTGGAGCTGGCGGAGCTGGTGGTGGAGACACCGCCGTCGGCGTCGGCGTTCTCCCCGACCCGCACGGGGGTGCAGACCGCGGTGTCCGACACGATCATTCGCCGCCTGCCCACGCAGAACCGCCAGTTGCAGGACTTCGTGCGGCTGAGCCCGCAGGTGACGGTCAACCCGGTCGACTCGAGCCTGTCGGTGGCGGGCCAGAACAACCGCTACAACGCGATCCAGGTCGACGGGACGACGCAGAACGACCGCTTCGGTCTCGGCTCCACCGGTGAGCTGGGTGGCCAGGCGGGCGGCCGCGGCATCAGCCTCGAGGCGGTCAAGGAGTATCAGGTCGTCATCTCGCCGTACAACGTCACGCAGGGCGGCTTCACGGGCGCGCTGGTCAATGCGGTGACGAAGAACGGCACGAACGACGTCAGGGCGACGGCCTTCTATACGTTCCGCAACAGCGATCTTGGCTCCAACGATCCGTTCATCGCGAACTCCAACTTCAAGATTCAGCAGTTCGGCGGCTCGATCGGTGGTCCGATCATCCGCAACAAGCTGCACTTCTTCGTGGCCGGCGAGCTCATGCGCTCGCGGCGGCCGCCCTCGGGGCCGTACATCGGCCAGCCGGCGAATGCGTCGGTGCAGCTCCGCGTGGACCAGGCCCTCATCGACCGGTTCAACGCGGCGCTTGCCCGCTACGGCATCGAAGGCGGGAGCGGTGGGCCGGTCGACATCGAGAACCCGATCACGAACCTGGTGGGCCGGCTCGACTACACGATCAACGAGAACCACCGCCTCGTGGTCCGTGAGATCTTCAACGACTCGAAGGCCGATGACTTCTCGCGCAGCGCGTCGAACTTCTACCTGACGTCGAACCGGTTCCGGCGCAGCGAGCGGGCCAACTCGATCACGGCGCAGCTCTTCAGCACGTTCAGGAACGGCTCGAGCAACGAGCTGCAGGTGGGCTGGGTGCGGCAGCGCTTCCGCCGGGCCCTGTCCGTGATCGCGCCGCAGATCCACGTGACGGCGGTGCCGTCACCGACCATCCCGGGCTCGACGGTGGACCTCTTCGCCGGCGCGGACTCCAACAGCCACGGCAACGACCTGGCCCAGGATTTCCTCGAGCTGCGCAACGACTACAGCTTCACGCTGGGCGGCCTGACCGACCACCTGTTCACCGTGGGCACGCGCAGCGACATCTACAAGGTGGTCAACGGCTTCCTGCAGAACACCTTCGGCTCGTGGGGCTTCAGCAGCCTGGACAATCTGGAGAACGGCATCGCTAACACGTACGCGGTGGGCATCCCGCGCTCGGGCGATGGCCGCGCGCGCTTCACGGCGGCCAACCTCGCGTTCTACGTGCAGGACCAGTGGTCGGTGACGCGCGACCTCCATCTGACGCTGGGCCTCCGGGCCGAGGCGCCGGTCTTCTTCGACAAGCCGACGCTGCGTCCGGAGATCGAGCGTGACTTCGGCCGGCGGACCAACGAGGTGCCGTCGAACTGGACGTTCAACCCCCGCGTCGGCTTCAACTGGGACGTGGGCGGCCAGCAGAAGACGCAGGTACGCGGCGGCGTGGGTCTCTTCGCCGGCATCCCGCCGTACGTCTGGCTCTCGAACCTGTTCACCAACTCGGGCGCCGACGGCGTGGCACAGCTCTCGTGCACGCCGGCCAACAGGAATCCCGCGCCGAGGTTCGACCAGAACGCCGTGAAAAACCCGCCCCAGGCCTGTGGCAACGGCGCCGGTCTGGCGACCGGCGTCATCGGCCAGGTCAACACGATCGACCCGAACTACAAGCAGACGCAGATCGTGCGCGCGTCGGCGGGCATCGATCAGCGGCTGCCGTACAACCTGGTCGGCACGCTGGAAGGGTACTACACGTACTCGCTCAAGTCGCCGTTCATGGTGAACCTCGCGCTCGCGGACCCGGTGGGCAGGGACCCGAACGGCCGCGTGATGTACGGCACGCTCGCGTCAAACGGTGTGCCGACGACGGCGATCCGTCAGCCCAACATCTATTCGGGCGGCGTGTACGACCTGCGCAATACGAAGGGTGACTACACCTACGGCATCACCGGCCAGCTCCGGCGGAGCTTCGGCACGAGCTTCGAGGCGTCGGTGGCGTACAGCTATCAGCGGTCGTACTCGGTGGTGGACTTCACCTCGAGCGTGGCGGCGTCGAACTTCCGCAACGGCCGGGTTACCGCCGGCAACCAGTTCGATACCCGGGTGGACCCCTCGGCGTTCGACCGCCCGCACCGCGTGGTCGCCTCGGCGACGTACACCGCGCCGTGGAA
Organism: Gemmatimonadota bacterium; assembly: GCA_049323575.1. Classification (GTDB taxonomy): domain Bacteria; phylum Gemmatimonadota; class Gemmatimonadetes; order Gemmatimonadales; family GWC2-71-9; genus JBMOPM01. The sequence goes on from JBMOPM010000217.1 coordinate 36,498, forward strand.
GAACTTCCCGACCGACATCTCGCTCTTCTACCAGGGCCAGTCGGGCAATCCGTTCACGTACACCTACACGGGCAGTGGTGGCCGCGGCGACATGAATGCCGACGGCGTGTCGACCAACGACCCGATCTTCATCCCGGTCACGGCCAACCCGGCGTCGTTCCAGCAGTTCACGACCGGTTCGGGCTCCCAGGTGCAGACGGTCACGCCGCAGCAGCAGGCGGACGCGTTCAACGCGTTCGTCGACGCGATGCCGTGCCTCCGCTCGCAGCGCGGCCAGATCATGCGGCGCAACACCTGCCGCAACCCGTGGTTCAACCAGCTCGACCTCTCGATCCGGCAGTCGCTGCCCAAGCTGGGGGGCCACCGGCTCACGCTGCAGGCGGACATCTTCAATTTCCTCAACTTCCTGGACAAGGACTGGGGCCAGTTCCGGGCGGCCGGCAACACCGGCTTCCCCCAGGTGAGCCTGCTCTCGGTGCAGAGCATGCTGCCGGACGGGACGCCGCTGGTGCGCTTCCAGCCGGGCCTCGTGAACTACGACCAGCGGTTCCCGAAGCAGCTCAGGATCGCGAACTACTGGCAGGCGCAGTTCACGCTCCGGTACGCGTACTGAGGCACGGCAGACCGAAGGACGGAAAGGGGTCGGGCAGCGATGCCCGACCCCTTTTGCTGGTTCCGCCGGAGGGGGCCCGACCCTCGGCGCCGGTGCTGCCCGGCATGAGAAAAGGGCCTTGCTCGAGCGTGCGGTCCCGTGTCTCTTCCGCGCGTCATGATCTCGACCTTCGCCGTGCGGACCGGCCTCGCCGCCCTCGCCGCGCTGTCCGCCGTGCCGTCGGCAGCGCAGCAGCCCGCGTTCCGCACCGACTCGATCGTTGCGCCGGCACCGTCCCGTCCGCGCGAACGTGCCCGCGCACCGGGCGCCCCCGCCGCTGCCGCCGCGGCGCGGCCCAAGGCGCCCCGCTCACCCCTGGCCGACATCCCCGGCAACGAGACCCTGCCCATCCCGTGGCCGGAGGGCCCCGCGCCGCTGCCGGGCGCGCTGCTGCCCGACACCCGGATCGTGGCCTACTACGGCAACCCGCTCTCGACCCGGATGGGCATCCTGGGCCAGCTCCCGCCCGAGGAGATGATGGCGAAGCTGGAACGGACGGCAAGGGAATGGGCGGCGGCGGAGCCATCGCGTCAGGTCCGCCCGGCGTTGCACCTCATCGCCACCACGGCACAGCGGCTGCCGGGGCCCGATGCCAAGCACCGGCTCCGGATGAGCGACTCGCTGATCGAGCGGGTGGCGCGGTGGGCCGAATCCCGCGGGTGGCTGCTCTTCCTCGACGTGCAGGTGGGGCGAAGCACGGTGCAGGACGAACTGCCCCGTCTCATCAAGTATCTCGAGCGCCCCTACGTGCACCTCGCGCTGGATCCTGAATTCGCCATGCCCGAGGGCAAGACGCCGGGCCGGACCATCGGCACGATGGACGCGGTCACCATCAACTGGGCCATCGACACCCTGGCCAAGGTCGTCCAGGCCAGGGGCCTGCCGCCCAAGGTGCTGGTGGTGCACCGCTTCACCAGCGACATGATTACCAACGCCTCGAAGATCCGGCTCGATCCGCGGGTGCAGGTGGTGATCGACATGGATGGCTTCGGATCGCCGGCGCTCAAGAAGGGCACGTGGCGCCGGGTGATCCGCACGGACCCGGTCTGGTTCACCGGGTTCAAGCTGTTCTACAAGAACGACAAGCCGATGATGACGCCGGCCGAGGTGCTGGCGCTGTTTCCCCAGCCGGTATACGTCCAGTATCAAT
>JBMOPM010000218.1:0-3070 GCA_049323575.1 Gemmatimonadota bacterium
CCGATCTCCTCCGTGTTGCCATCGCCGCCGCCGACCGCGCGGCCGACTACCTCCGCGGCGTCCGGCGCCCGGCCGATCCCGCCGGCTGGACCGCCAAGGGACAGGCCGACTTCGTCACCGAGGTCGACCGCACCTCCGAGGCGCTGATCGCCGAGATCCTGCACGGCGCGGAGCCCGGCTCGACCATCGTGGGCGAGGAACTGAGCCCCGGCCTCGCGTCGCGCGGCCTGGTGTGGGTGGTGGACCCGCTGGACGGGACCACCAACTTCCTGCACGGCTACCCCGCCTATGCGGTGTCCATCGCCGCCGCGGTCGACGGGGTGCTCGAAGCCGGCGTGGTGGTGGATGTGACCGCGGGCCGGCGCTACACCGCGACGCGCGGGGGCGGCGCCTGGCTCGGCACCGAGCGGCTGGCGGTCTCGTCCATCACCGAACCCCGCTACGCGCTGATCGGTACTGGGTTCCCATTCGCCCGCTTCGACCACCTCCCGGCCTACCTCGATGCCCTGGGCCGGATCATGCAGACCGCGAACGGTGTGCGCCGCAACGGCTCCGCGGCGCTCGACCTGGCGCACGTTGCCGCGGGCCACTTCGAGGGCTTCTGGGAGCAACGCCTGTCGGCATGGGACATCGCCGCCGGCACCCTGCTCGTCCGGGAGGCCGGTGGCGTGGTCACCGATCTCGCGGGCCGGGACCTCGGGGTCGAGCATGGTCCGGTGGTGGCCGGCAACCCCGCGATCCATGCCTGGCTCCTCGCAGAGGTCGGCGCGCCGGTTGCCGGAAAGAAACGGCCCGCCTAACCTACCGGTACCCGCCAATGCTCCATGATCGCTTCACGACCCTGCTGGACTCGCTGGCCGCGCCCGCGCCCTCGCCGGCCGGCGGTGCGGCCGGTGCGGCGGCCGCCGCCATGGCGGCCGCGCTGGTGGAAATGGTGGCGCGGATGACGACCGACCGCGAGCGCTATGCGCCGGTGCACGCCGAGATGCAGGGCGTGGCCCAGGGCGCCCGGACCCTGCGTAACCGGCTGCTGGCGCTGGTGGGGGAGGATGCCGCCGCCGTCGCCCGGCGGGACGGCGCCGCGATGGCCTCGGCGCAGCGCGAACTCGCCGCGTGCGCCAGCGCCGTGGCGCACCTCGCGCGCTGCTGCGCCGAGCGGGGACACGACAAGGCGCGGGGCGACGCGATCATGGCCGCCTGCCTCGCCGCCGCCGCCGCGAGGGCGGCCGCGTGCAACGTGGCCGACACGCCCGAGGCCTCGGGCGAAGAGCGCGAGAGCGCCCGGGCAGATGCCGATGCGGCGGCAGCCGACGCCAGCGCGCTGACGACCGGCGGCGCGAACGGAGGCCCGACCCCATGAGCCATGCCGGCGACGCGGGCCCGACCGGCCCGGACCTCACCGCGGGCATCGCCGCATCGACCCTGCAGGAAGGCACGCCGCTGCTGGGCCATGCCCGCGGCGAGCAGGTGATGTTCGTTCGGCGCGGCGACGAGATCTTCGCCGTCGGCGCTACCTGCACCCACTACAGCGGCCCCCTCGCCGAGGGATTGGTGATCGGCGAGACGGTGCGCTGTCCATGGCACCACGCCTGCTTCGACCTGCGCACCGGTCTGCCCAAGGCGCCCGCGCTCAACCCCATCGCGTGCTACGAGGTGCTGCGGGACGGCGCGCTGGTCCGGGTGGGCGCACGCAAGCCCGCCCCGGCGCCCTCGACGGCTCCCCGGCACGCACCGGAGTCGATCGTCATCATCGGCGGCGGTGCGGCCGGCAACGCCGCGGCCGAGGCGATCCGACGGGCCGGTTACGCGGGCCCGGTGACCCTGATCAGCGCCGAGGACACCGTCCCGGTGGACCGGCCGAACCTGTCCAAGGACTACCTGGCGGGCAGCGCGCCCGAGGAGTGGATTCCGCTCCGCTCGCCCGCGTTCTACGCCGAGCAGCAGATCGATCTGATGCTCGGTACCCGCGCGATCGCCCTCGAGCCGGGCGAGAAGCGCGTGACGCTGGCCGACGGGCGCACCCTGCGCTACGGCGCGCTGCTCCTCGCCACGGGAGCCGATCCCATCCGCCTCCCGCTGCCGGGCGGCCACCTGCCGCACGTGCACTATCTCAGGACCTTCGCGGACAGTCGCGCCATCATCGCCGATGCGACGACCGCGCGGCGGGCCGTGGTCATGGGGGCGAGCTTCATCGGGCTCGAGGTGGCTGCGTCGCTTCGCGCCCGGGGCCTCGAGGTGCACGTGGTGGCACCGGAAGCCCGCCCGCTCGAGCGCGTCATGGGCCCCGGGATCGGCGACTTCGTCCGCACGCTGCATGAGTCCCATGGCATCATCTTCCACTTGGGCCAGACCGCCACCGCCATCGACGCGACCGCGGTCACGCTGAGCGGCGGCGACCGGCTCCTCGCGGACCTCGTCGTGATCGGCGCGGGCGTGCGGCCGGCGGTGGGCCTGGCTGAAGCGGCGGGACTGACCGTGGACCGCGGCGTGGTGGTGGACGAGTACCTCCGGACCAGCGCGCCAGGCATCTACGCCGCGGGAGACGTCGCCCGCTATCCGGACCCGCGCACCGGCGAACGGATCCGGATCGAGCACTGGGTGGTCGCGGAGCGGCAGGGGGCCGTGGCGGGCCGCAACATGGTGGGAGGCGAGGAGCGGTTCGAGGACGTGCCGTTCTTCTGGAGCCAGCACTACGACGTGACGCTGGCCTGGGTGGGCCACGCGGAGCGGTGGGACCGGATCGACATCGACGGCAGCATCGAGCAGCGCGACTGCACCGTCCTGTACCGCGTGGGCGAGCGCGTGGCGGCCGTGCTGACGATCTTCCGGGATCGGGTCAGCCTGGAGTGGGAAGCGAAGCTGGAAGCGAACGGTCGGCGGTAGACGGCGTCACGCTGCCGTCAGAATCCTGGGCCCTTCCGGCAGAATCGCGACGGTGTGCTCGAAGTGGGCCGACAGGGTGCCGTCCACCGTCACCACGGTCCATTTGTCCGGCAGCGTGCGCGTGGCCGGGTTGCCCAGCGTGATCATCGGCTCGATGGCAATGGTCATCCCGGCCAGCAGACGCGGG
>JBMOPM010000219.1:0-25996 GCA_049323575.1 Gemmatimonadota bacterium
GAGCCTCGCCGCGGGCGGCGACACGACGTCGCTGGCGGAGTTCGACGAGGTGACCGTCCTGGACGGGCGGCTGCTGCATCCGAGCGGGCTCGTCACGGTGAGCGGCGCGGTCAATGCGCCGGGCGAGTTCCCCTTCGTGGAAGGCCAGACGCTCAAGGGCCTCATCGACCGGGTGGGCGGCTTCCTGGAGTCGGCGACGAGCGTGGAAGTCGCGCGCCGCCAGGTCAGTGCCGACTACACCGACACCACGAGCACCATCTACCGCTTCCCGGTCGATTCGCTCTTCGGGCGCGCGGGCCCCTCGGCCGGGTTCGTGCTGGAGCGCGAGGATCGCGTGTTCGTGCGGAGCGCTCCCGGCTTCCGCGACCAGCGGGCCGTGCTCGTGACCGGGCTGTTCCGCTATCCGGGCTCGTACGTGCTCGCGACCGACCAGACCCGGCTCGCGGACGTGATCGCGCGGGCGGGCGGTCTGCTGCCCAGCGCCTCGCCGGATGCGTTCCGGCTCATCCGCAAGGCGCGGCCAGTGGCCATCGACCTGCGCAAGGCCCTCGCCGGTGACTCGACGCACAACGTGACGCTCCAGGCGGGGGATCAGCTGACGGTGGGGAGCTACGAACCCACCGTGCTGGTGCGCGGTGCGGTGCAGCGCTCGGCGCTCATCCTGTACGAGGAGGGCAGGAGTTTTTCCGATTACATCAAGGCGGCGGGCGGCGGCACCGACAACGCCGACATGAAGCGCGCGACGATCGAGTACGCGAACGGCGAGGTGGCCACGCGGAGCAAGACGCTGCTCGTCTTCCGGAAGGAGCCCGAAGTGCGGCCGGGCTCGATCATCAGCGTGCCCGTCAAACCCGCCGACGTCCGGCCGTCGAGCTTCCCGCAGACGCTGGGGATCATCGTGCAGGCCACGACGGCCGTGCTGTCGCTGGTCCTGGGCTACATCGCCGTGACGAAGTGATGCGCGTCGTTCCGTGGCTCCTGCTGCTCGGCGCGGTGGCGGCCGGCACGCATGTCGGCCGGCTCGAGGCCCAGGGCCCGCCAGGCGACGAGCCGCTGCTGGTGAAGGCCGTGGCGGAAGATCGCCACGTGTTTCTCCAGTGGAACCCGACGCCGGGCGTGTACCGCTATCTCGTGCGGTGGCGCCCCGCCGGCGACTCCGAGTGGCGCGAGGTGAATGCCGGCCATCGCCCGCGTGCGGTGGTGACCGGCCTCGACAACGGGGTGCGCTACGAATTCCAGGTGGTGGCGCGCCGCGCCGCCGGCGGTCTCCTCACCAGCATCACCGTACGGCAACAGCCCCGCTCCCGGGGCACCTGTGGCGCGGGCTTGTCCACGTTCTGCAGCCAGGAGCAGATGGCGGCCTGGATGGACAGCGCGAGCGTCACGCCGGACGAGCTGGTCTGCCGGCAGCGAGCCGTCACGGATTGGGGGCTCGCGGCGCCGGACTGTCTCTACGAGACGCCCCTCGGCACGGTTCTCCTCCTCCGGGCCTCGGACTCGGTCTTCACCCCGCCCGAGGTGCTGTCTCCGCCCGCGACCATACGCGCCGTGGCGCGCCGCATGCTCTGGCCCCTGGGCGATCCCTTCACTCGGCCGGGCGCGTTTCCGGCGGACGTGGTCCAGCAGGCGTTCGCCGATACGGGCAAGGTGCGGGGCTTCGCGTCGGTCTCCTCCTACGTGGTGGCGACGAAGGCTCGAACTCCCAGCAACCTCACCGTGTTCAAGCCACGGGTGCCCGCGCCGGGCCGGCTGGCGCTCTATCTGGAAGGTCATTCGGAGCTGGAGACCCGGGCCACCGTGACCGGCGCCGAGACCATCACCTGGTTGCTGGCGCGTGGCTGGACGGTGGGCGTGCTCGACATGCCGATCATGGGCTCCAACGCCGAGCGGCGGGCATTCGGCCTCACGACGCACAATGACTTCGACTGGCTGGACGACGGGATCACGAGCCCGCTCGGTCAGTTTTTCCTGCCCGTCAAGGCCGCGATCGACTGGCTGATTCCCCGCAGCGGGTCGGCGAGACCGGACCTGCTGCTGGTGGGCCGCTCGGGCGGGGGCTGGACCGCGTACGTGTACGGCGCGCTCGACGAGCGGGTCGATGCGGTCGCGTCGGCGGCGGGCGGGCTGCCGCTGTCGCTCCGGCTCCGGGACTCCACGCGCAACATCGGGGACTACGAGCAGATCGCGCCGCACTTCTACGGCGTGGTGTCCCATTTCGACCTGATGACGGCGGCGGGGCGGCGGGGAGCCTTCTACGCCTACGCCACCTTCGATCCGTGCTGCTTCCGGGTGCGCTCCGGCGAGCCCTTCGTGCGCGCGCTGGAGCGCGCCGGGCCGCCGCTCAACAAGCTGATCGTGACCGTGGTCGATCCCTTCTTCCAGGGGCACGGCTACGGACCGGCCGCTTACCGCTCCCTCGATGCATTCCTCAATCAGGTCTTCGGACCTCCATCGCGGCCGCGCTCGCGCCCGATGCCCGCGACGTCGCCCTAGATGCGCCGCGTCACGGCTCGTCGTCGGGCCGGATCGTGCCGCCGAATCCGATGCCGAGCGTGGCCTGGAGCCTGCCTTCGAACCGGGTGCGCGAGCGGCCCGCCACGTGGTCGGCGTTCCAGACGCGGTGCAGTCCGCCGATCGCGCTCAGCGCCAGCGGTCCGCTCTGACCGCTCACGGCGAGCCCCACGCGCAGCGTCTTCGCCACGGTGCCGATGAACAGCGTGGGGATCGCCGCCTGGCTCGGTGCGTCGCCGGGCACCGAGTCCGTGATCCGTCCCTGTCCCTGACGGAAGAACGTGAGCTCCGGCGTCACCAGCCAGCGCGTCCGTACCGGGATGCCCAGCGTGACGGTGAGCTGATCGTTGTCGGGAAACCCGCGCGCCAGGCCGACGCCCTGCTCGCTGAAGTTCTGGAACGGGTCGAGCGTGGTGTACGCGAGGCTCGACACCATCGAGTAGAGGCCGCGGAACAGCATGCCGCGCGGCAGGGTGACGGCCGCCCCGGCAGCGAACGCGAAACGATTCGGCGGCTTGGTTCTGCCGGCATCGGGGCTGAAGTCGTCGATCGCGAGCTGGCCCTCCAGCCGCACGGTGCGGCGTACCCGCACGCGCAGATCGCCGCCGAAGATCACGTTACGCGCGTTGGCGGGTTGCTCGCCGAACTGGTCGGGAAAGATCCAGAGGCGGAACGGCAGCAGCAGCGACGGCCCCACCAGCCGGTCGCCGCGCGCGGTGACCATGGCCGTCTCCCACAACCCCACGTCGACGCCGCCGAAGGGTCGGAACGTGGCGCGGTGGGCGGCGAAGTAGCGATGGACCACGGTGCCGTCGCGCTGCACCGTGTCCTGCAACTGGCTGGTGACGGCGGAGAAGCGGAGCGTCCGCGAGCCCAGGTCCAGCCCCACGTCGGTGCGCGGATAGGCCTGGCTGCTCAGCGCCATGCCGGAGAGACCCGGCAGCGTCCACTCGCGGTCCATCGTGCCGAAGAACGCGTTCCCCCACTTCCACTGCACGGAGCCGTAGCCCTCGACCCAGCGGTACGCGATGCTCTTCGCGCGCTGTGACGGGGCCGCCTTCCAGTCGGGGTCGAGCTTGAGACGGTTCTCCGCCGCCGCCCGCGCGGCCGCGATGACCGGCCCGAAGGCGAGGGCTATTCCGAGATCCGCGTAGCCTCGCACGCCACCGGACCCGCCCGGGTGGAGCAGATCGCGGCGTGCGCGGCTGAAGCCCTGGCCGCCGAGCCGCCCGGTGATCGACCACCAGCCGTCGCCGTCGCGGGGACGGAAGTCGTCGCCCAGCGCGCGTGCGACGGGGCCGGCGGGCGCGTCGGCCGCGAGGCCGGCGGCGTCGAGGACGCGCAGGAGATCCTTGCGGCGAAACGGGCGGACGAACGGGGTGGGATCGTCGATGTCGCCGCGGAGGATCAGGTGCTCGATGAGGGGCCAGCGGGGGTCGTCGAGGGGGATGTAGGGCGAGGCCTGCGCGCCGGCCGGCCGGGCCCCTGCGATGAGCGCAAGGGCGATCGCCAGCGCGGCGAAGCAGGGCAGCGGGCGCGAGCGCATCGGGGGAACTAACCGCCCGCCCGTCCCAGGATCGCACGCCAGAACGCGAGCGTGCGTGCGGCGAGCACGTCGTCGGTGAATTCCTGCATCAGGCGCTGCCGGGCAAGCGTGCCGAGGCGGCGGGCGCCATCCCGGCCATCGTGGAGCTGCTGGAGCGCCGCGTGGAGCGCGTCCACGTCGTCGGGCGGCACCAGCAGGCCGGCCGGGCCGACGATCTCGGGAATCGCGCCGGTGCGGGCACCCACCACGGCCACGCCGTGGGCCATCGCATCGAGCAGCGGCCGGCCCTGCACTTCCACCCAGGTGGAGGTGGCGCGCGAGGGCAGCACGAAGCAGTCGAGCCGGGGCCATACGTCGGCCATCTGGGCCGGGTCCATCGCGCCGAGCCAGAAGACGCGCGCGGCGATGCCCAACTGCGCGGCGAGCGCCTCGAGTTGCTCCTGGGCGGGGCCCGTGCCCGCCACGGCGAGGGACCAGAAGCCGATAATGCGCGCGCAGGCGCGAAAGAGCGTGTCCAGCCCCTTCTCCGGCATCAGCCGCGACGCAAAGCCGATCCGCAGCCACTGCGCGTCCGGTTCATGTCGTACCTCGAGCGGCGGCGTAACGCCGAGCGGGCGGATGGTGGCGCTGGGGATGCCGGGACGCTCCTGCTCCAGCAGCCGCGTCGCCAGCGTGTTGCCGCCGATGAGGCCGCTCGCGGCCTCCAGCGCGGTCCTGCGCCGCCGCCGCTCAAGGAACGAGTGCTCCCGCGGCACGCTCTCCCAGGCCGACAGCACGAGCGGCAGCTTGAGCCGCTCAGCGATCCCCGCCACCGTGGCCGCGAGTGACGAGTCCGCCTCCGCCTCCACCTGGATCACGTCCGGCCGGCTTTCGGAAAGCAGGCGCGCGAGCGCCTTCCTGTCCCAGCTCAGGTCCTCTGGCTCATCCAGCGGGCCGCGCACCGGGATCGGCACGATGCGCACGCCGCCGTCCTCGCCGCGCGCCACCGGCGCGGGCGCGACCGCCCCGCGCGGCAGCCACTCCGCGGGCGCCGCCGCCGTGATCACGGCGCCCTGCGCCACCAGCGCGCGGAGCTTGGCACGAGCGGCCGGGTCGGCATAGGCGGATGAGATGAGGACGGCGCGCATGGGGCGGGGCTAATATAGTCGGGGGGTGAAGGCTGTCCGCTATCGGTGGACCGCGAATCGTCGACCGCGGACCAGCGGGTGTATCCGCCCGACCTGTCTGCGAGCGGATCGCGGATAGCCGGGCGCGCCCCGTCCCCGTTTATCTTGCTGTCCGATGCGCATCCTTCATCTCGCCAAGTACTACTGGCCCCGCTCGGGCGGCATGGCTCGTGTGGTGCAGGACCTCGCCGAAGGATCGGCGGCCCTGGGCCACGAGGTGGAGGTCGTGGCGGTGGAATCGTTCGGTGGTCCGCGCTACAGCCGGCGGACCCGCACGTCCGTCACCCGCGCCTTCTCCTTCGGCGCGCTGGGCACCCAGGAAATCGCGCCGGGCTATGTCTTTGCCGCCTGGCGGCGGGCCGACGTGGTCCACGTCCATCACCCCCATACGCTCGCCGATCTGGCCACGCTGGCCCGCGGCCCCCGCGGAAAGCTGGTCGTGACCCAGCATGCGGACTCGGTGCGCTCGATCTACCGTCCGCTCGCGCGCCTCGTGCTGCGCGGCGCCGATGCGGTGGTGGTGCCGAGCCGCGCGCACCTGGCCATGTCGCGGGAACTGGCGGGGTTCGAGGGCAAGGTGGTGGTGATCCCGTTCGGGATCGACGAGACCCGCTGGAACGTGGTGCCGCCGCCGCCGCCGAGCCCGTTTGCGCGGGCCCTGTTCATCGGCCGGCTGGTGGCATGGAAGGGTGTGGACATTCTGCTCCGGGCCCTGGAGCGGGTGCCCAATCTCCGGCTCGACGTGGTGGGCTCGGGGCCCGAGGCCGCGCGGCTCAAGACGCTGGCGCAGGCGCTTGCGGTGTCGGACCGCGTGCGGTGGTTCGGCGAATACCCCGACGAGGATCTGCCGCGCCGCATGGCGGATGCGGACTTCCTCGTGCTGCCGTCCGTCACCACCGACGAGATGTTCGGCCTCGTGGTGCTGGAGGCGATGGCCGCGGGGCGGCCGGTCATCACCACCGCGGTGCCGAGCGCGGTGCGCGAGGTGAACCAGGCAGGGGAGACCGGGCTCGAGGTGCCGATCCGCGACGTGGAGGCGCTGGCGCAGGCCCTGCACCGGCTGGCCAGCGATCGCGAGCTGCGCGCCCGGATGGGCCAGGCCGGCGCCCGCCGGGTGCGGGAGCAGTTCACCCGGTCGCTGATGGTGGAGCGGCACCTGCAGCTCTACCGGGAACTCGGGGCAGACGGGGGAATGCCTGACTAGCGCGGCCGGACGCCGGGCCATGGCAGGAGGCATGCTGCTGCTCGGCCTCGCCTCGCACGCGGGGGCGCAGGACGCGCTGCGCGCGCAGGTGGATGCGTGGCGCAGGGCGCACGAGCGCGAGATCCTGGTGGAACTCACGGATCTGCTGGCCGTCCCCAACGTCGCCGCGGACAGCGTCCGCATTCGCGCCAACGCGGCTCGGCTCGTGGCGCTGCTCGAGCGGCGCGGCATTCGGGCCCGGCTGCTGGAGTCGCCTGCCGGAGGGCCGCCGGCCGTGTTCGGCGAGCTGCGGGTGCCCGGCGCCACGCGCACCGTCGTGATGTACGCCCACTACGATGGCCAGCCGGTGGACGCCACCCAGTGGGCCGCACCGCCCTGGACGCCGGTGCTTCGGGCCGCGCCCGGCCGGCTGACCGACCCCATCATCCCGCTGCCGGCCGCCGGCGACACCGTCGCGCACGACACCCGCGTCTATGCCCGCTCCGCCAGCGATGACAAGGGGCCGATCGTCGCGATGCTGGTGGCGCTCGACGCCCTCCGCGCGTCGGGCCGGCAACCTTCCGTCAACCTCAAGTTCTTCTTCGAGGGCGAGGAAGAAGCGGGATCGGGACACCTCGAGGCGCTGCTCAGGGCCCACGCCGGTCTGCTCGCCGCGGACGTCTGGCTGTTCTGCGACGGGCCGGCACACCCGACCGGCCGGCCGCAGGTGGTCCTGGGCGTGCGCGGCGCGATGAGCGTCTCCGTCACGCTGTTCGGGCCCAACCGCACCCTTCACAGCGGGCACTACGGCAACTGGGCGCCCAACCCGGTCCTGGCGCTGGCGCACCTGGTGAGCGCGTTGCGCGACCAGGACGGCCGCATCCTGATCCCCGGCTTCTACGACGACATCCGCCCGCTCACCGCCGCCGAGCGCGCGGCGGTGGCCGCGCTGCCGGCCACCGACGATTCGGTGCGCCGATCGCTCGGGCTCGATCGCACCGAGGCAGGCGGCGCCTTGCTGGGCGCCCGCATTCTCGAGCCCGCGCTCAATGTCCAGGCGATCCGCGCGGGCGTCCTGGGCACCAACGCGATTCCCACCCGGGCGATGGCGACGTTCGACTTCCGCCTGGTGCCCGATCAGCGCCCCGAGCGGGTGCGTGTTCTGTTCGAGGGCTTTCTCGAGAAGCAGGGGTACGTGATCGTGCGGGACACGCTGGCGCCGGAACTCGCCTCCCGGCGCACCCGCGCGGCGCTGGTGACGTGGGACGGCGGCTACGCCGCGACGCGGACGCCGGTGGACGCCGCGGTCGCGCGCGCGGTGGTGGAGGTAGTGGGCGAGGCGCTGGGGCAGTCGCCGGTCGTGGTGCCGTCGCTCGGCGGCAGCCTGCCGACCCATCTGTTCGAAGAGGTGCTCGGCGCCACGCTGGTGGTGGTGCCGACGGTCAACGCGGACAACAACCAGCACGCCGCCAACGAGAACCTCCGCATCGGCCACCTGTGGGACGGCATCGCGACCTTCGCCGCGCTGATGGTCCGGCTCGAGTCCGCCTGGCAGGAGGCTCGACCGGCGCCCTGACGGTTCTTCCCCTGCCGTACTCACCCGGCCCGCACATCACCGCGGGCACGGGCGGGCCCCGCGGGCCGGAGCACTCATGGCCGAGATGTCGTTGCAAACCGGCGCACCATCGAGCGGGCCCGGTTCGCCGAATGGCGGCGGGCACACGAAGGCGCGCGCGCCCGGGTCGTCCCGTTCGTCCGTTGTCGCTCGACTGAAGCGTCTGCGGGACGAGATCCGCGAGCACGACTATCGCTACTATGTGCTCGATCGGCCGCGCATTTCCGACGCGCAGTACGATCGCCTGGTCGAGCAACTCCGGCGACTCGAGGCGGCCCATCCCGGGCTGAGCGACCCCGATTCGCCCACTCAGCGGGTGGGCGGCGAGCCGCTGCGCTCGCTCGCGACCAGCCGCCACACCGCACCGATGCTGAGCCTCGAGGCCACGCGCGACCCGGCCGCGGTGAGGCAATTCGTCACCCGGATCCAGGCGGCGGGCGGGCGCGACTTCCTGCTCGAGCCCAAGTTGGACGGTGTCTCCATCGAGCTGGTGTACCAGCGCGGCAGGCTGGTGCGCGCGGTCACCCGCGGCAACGGGCGCGAGGGCGAGGTGGTCACCGCCAACGCGCGCACGATCCGGTCGATCCCCAGGGCACTCCGGGTCGCCACCCGGCCGGTGCCCGCGCGGCTCGCGGTGCGCGGCGAGATCATCATGGACATCGCCGGATTCGAGGCGCTGAACCGGCGGCTCGTGGAGCAGGGGTTGGAGCCGTTCGCCAACCCGCGCAACGCGGCGGCCGGCTCCCTGCGCCAGCTCGATCCGCGCGTCACCGCCGAGCGGCCGCTTCGGCTGGTTGCCTACGAGATCCTGGACATGTCGGGGTCCGGGTTCGCCACCGACGAAGACGTCCTCGCGGCGCTTGCAGCGTGGGGACTGCCGGTTCCCGAGCCCACCATGCGCGCGAGCGACGTCGAGGCCGTCGCCCGGTACCACGCGACCATGGCGTCCCGCCGCGATCGACTGGACTACGAGATCGACGGCATCGTCATCAAGGCCAATGATCTCGCGCTTCGCCGCCGGCTGGGTGCCACGACGCATCATCCGCGGTGGGCGCTGGCGTGGAAGTTCGAGCCGCGGGTCGAGGTCACGCGTGTGGAAGACATCGTGGTGCAGGTGGGGCGGACCGGCGCGCTCACGCCGGTGGCGCTGCTCCGGCCGGTGGACGTGGGCGGCGTCACCGTGTCACGCGCCACGTTGCACAATCCCGCTGAGGTGCGACGCAAGGACATCCGGGTGGGCGACCTCGTCCGCCTCCATCGCGCCGGTGACGTCATTCCCGAAATCGTCGAACGGATCCCCGAGCCGGGGCGGCGCCGGAGGGCGCCGTTCCGCGTCCCGACGCGCTGCCCGTCCTGCCACACGCCGGTGGTGACCCGGGGACCGATGGTCTTCTGCCCCAATCGGTTCGGGTGCCCGGCCCAGTTGGTGGGTCAACTCGTGCACTTCGCCTCGGAGGACGGCTTCGACATCGAAGGGCTCGGCAGGGAAACGGCCGCGGCGCTGGTGGATCGGGGGCTGGTGCGGAACCTCGCCGACCTCTTCCGGCTCACGGCCAGGGATCTCGTCGCCATCCCGGGTTTCGCCGAGCGCTCGGCCACGAAGCTCGTGGCGGCGATCCGCGCGCGGCGGACCGTGTCGCTCGATCGGTTCGTCGTGGCGCTGGGCATCCCGGGTGTGGGCCCTGCGGCGGCGCGCGACCTGGCGCAGCGATTCACGAGCCTTGCCGCCGTGCGGGCCGCATCCGTGTCCGCGCTGGAGACGGTGCCCGGCATCGGGCGACGGACGGCGGCGGAAGTCGCCGCGTTCCTCCACGACCCGCGGGTGATCCGCACGGTGGACCGGCTGCTGGAGGCCGGAGTGCGGGTCACGGGCACCCGCGCTCGGGGCGACGGACCGTGGAACGGATTGACCTTCGTCTTTACCGGGACGCTCGAGCAGATGGATCGCCGCGAGGCGGAAGAACTCGTTGCCCGCCTCGGCGGCCGGGCCGTGTCATCGGTGAGCAGCAAGACGGATTACGTGGTCGTGGGTGCCGATCCCGGCGCCAAGCTGGAGCGAGCGATCCGACTCGGCCGGCCCCGCATCTCGGAGCGGCAGTTCCTCGCGATGGCGCGGGCCGCCGAGCGACAAGCGACCGGCGCCGAACGCGCAGCATCATCCTGAGCGCGTGAAGCTCGCGCGGGGGCGTGGCCCGCTCGATGCGGTCATCCCGTGGTCGGCGTCCCGCCGAGGTACTGGGCGAACCAGTCCGCGGCGAGTCGAGCCACCTCCTCCAGCGTCCCCGGTTCCTCGAACAGGTGCGTGGCGCCCGGCACCACGACGAGGCGTTTGGGGCAGGTGAGCCGTTCCATGGCCATGGAGTTGAGGGCCAGTACGGTGTGATCCAGCCCGCCGACGATCAGGAGGGTCGGCGCGGTGACGCGGGGCAGTGCTTCCCCGGCGAGGTCGAGCCGGCCGCCGCGGGACACCACGGCGCCGATCCGGATCGGGGACTGCGCCGCTGCGACCAGCGCGGCCGCCGCGCCCGTGCTGGCGCCGAAGTACCCCAGCGCGTGCCCGGCCGCCCCGGGTTGGCCCGCGAGCCAGCGCGTGGCTTCGGCGAGCCGCCGGCCCAGCAACGGGATGTCGAACACCTTGCCGCGGTCGGCCGATTCCGGCTCGGTGAGCAGGTCGAAGAGCAATGTGCCCATCCCGGCGGCCTGGAGCACCCGGGCCACGTACTGGTTGCGTGGGCTGAGGCGACTGCTGCCGGCGCCGTGCGCGAACAGAACGATCCCGATCGGAGTGTCCGGGACGGTGAGTTCACCCGGGAGCCGCACATCCGGGAGGTCGACGACCAGATGGCGCGAGCGGGCCTGCGGCGGAGGGGCCGTCATGGGGCGCTCGGCGGTGCGGCGGCCGTTCCGTCCCTGCCCCCGACCATACGCTGATCCGCGGCCGCGAGGCATTGCAGCACCTCGGCGTCGGACGTGGGCGAGAAGTCCTCGTAACCGAGCCCTACGGCTACGAACGGCGACGGAGTCTCGAGACATACGACGTCATCCGCCGCCTGGCGCAACGCCTCCACGCTGTCGCGAGCACCCAGCGGTACGGCGACGACCACGCGACCCGCTCCCATTCCACGGAGCGCCCGGACGGCGGCGGTCGCCGTGGCGCCGGTGGCCAGGCCATCGTCGACCAGAATCACGGTGCGGCCACGCACGTCGAGCGGCGGACGGCCCTGGCGGTAGATGCGCTCGCGCCGCTCAAGCTCGCGCGTTTCGGCGGCGACGATGCGCTCCACGGCTTCCGGCGGAATCAGGAGCTGCTCGACCAGGTCCCAGTCCACCAGGGTAACGCCCGGCGCGATGGCCCCGATGGCGAACTCGGGCTGCATCGGCGCGCCGATCTTGCGGACCACGAGCACGTCCAGCGGAGCGTCGAGCGCGAGTGCGACTTCGTAGGCGACGGGCACGCCGCCTCGGGGCAGACCGAGAACGAGCGGTTGCGGCGCACGGAGGTGGCCGAGCACCCGGCCCAGCCGCCGGCCGGCGTCATGGCGGTCGCGGAACATGGCCCTCGCAGGCTGGAATACTCCTGCCAATGTAGGGACGGGGCGCTGAATTGCGACGTGCGACTCGCCGCCGTGACTGGGGGCTGGTGACTCGCGACTTGCGAACCCTCACCAGCCCGACATTACCTTTTGCCTCTTGCGGGCGCTTAGCTCAGGTGGTCAGAGCACCGGACTCATAATCCGAGGGTCCCTGGTTCGAATCCAGGAGCGCCCATTCCCCGCCTTCCCCGAGTTTCAGCCCAGGGGCGCGCCGCCGCCGCCGGCCGGCCGAGGCGCCGTGAGGTGGAGGCCTATCGATCGGTCCGCGCTTCCGTTCCGCAGCGAGCCAGCGAGGTGCCCTGGCCCCCCCACGAGAGAACCACCTGGCAAGTGTCATCGTCGCGCGCGCGTTTCGCCGGATCGATCCTGATCCTGAGCGTGGTGCCGCGACCCACCGCGGTCTCGAGATCGACCCTGCCGCCGATCCTCTCGACGTTGGTTCTGACCACGTCCATCCCCACGCCCCGGCCGGAGACGTTCGTCACGGTCTCCGCGGTGGAGAAGCCGGGCAGGAAGACCATCCGCACGATCTCCCGGTCCGACATGCGCTCCGCCTGATCGGCGGTGAGCACGCCCCGCTCGACCGCCGCGCGGCGCAACCGCGCCGGATCCATGCCGGCGCCGTCGTCCGAGATCTCGATGTTGACCTGGCCGCCCTCGTGGAAGGCGCGCAGGCAGAGCCGTCCCTCCGGCGGCTTGCCGGCGGCCACCCGCGCCTCCGGCGCTTCGATGCCGTGATCGATGGCGTTGCGGACGATGTGGGTGAGCGGGTCCTTGATGGCCTCGATGATCGTGCTGTCGAGCTCCGTCTCGCAGCCTGCCATCTCCAGCGCCACCAGTTTGCCACACCCCCGCGCCATGTCGCGGACGAGGCGAGGAAAGCGGCTCCACACGCTGCCGATGGGCCGCATCCGGGTCTTCATCACCGCGGCCTGCAGCTCGATGGTAATCAGATTGAGGCGCCGGGTAGCGGCCTCGAGGCCCGCGTGATCGAGCGCGCCAGCGAGGTCCAGGAGCTGAGTGCGAGCCAGCGCGAGCT
This sequence comes from Gemmatimonadota bacterium, assembly GCA_049323575.1. Lineage (GTDB taxonomy): Bacteria > Gemmatimonadota > Gemmatimonadetes > Gemmatimonadales > GWC2-71-9 > JBMOPM01. The sequence continues at coordinate 12,654 of JBMOPM010000219.1, forward strand.
CGCCCACCAGGTTCCTCAGGCTGTCCAGCAGGTCCACGTTCACCCGGATGCTCGTTTCGGCCGCGGTCGGTGCGGCCGCAAGGGCCAGCGCCGCGGGGGCAAGCGCTGCGCCGGGCAGCAGGCCAGCGCCGGAGTCGGTGGGGCGGCGGCCATACCGATCGATGATGCTCCGGAGCTCGTGGGTCAACGCCGCGACATCGTCGTCGCCGTCTCCGCCGGTAGCCTCGATGGTGGCGAGGATGGCGCGCATCGTGTCCACCGCGCGGAGCAGCGCGTCGGTGATTCCGGCGTCGAGCGCGATGCGGCCGTCCCGCATGAGCGCGAGGACACCTTCACCGGCATGGGCCACGGCCTCGAGCCGCGTGAAGCCGAAGAAACCGCAGGTGCCCTTGATGGTGTGGATGCACCGGAAGATGGCTTGCAGCAGCTCCCCGTCGCCGGGGTGCCGCTCCAGGGTCACCAGGTCACGATCGAGCTGATCGAGCGCGTCCTGGCTCTCGATCAGGAACTCCTTGATGATCTCGTCGCGCTGATTCATGCCGCCCTCGGGGCGCCGTCTCGGGCCCGGGCGAGGAGGGTGATCCCCACGGTCGGCGCCAGCGTGAGCCCGGGCGGACCTGACATCGGGGCCGAGGGGCGTTCGCAGCCAGGCTGCCGGCGTCCGTCGACCGGAACTGCTCGAAGATGCGCCGTCGGGGGACGCTGATCGCACCAACTGCCTCGCTCCCGTCGGGATCTTGGTGAAGTGTTTTTATACATTCTGGCGAGGCACTGCTCGCCGGATGACTCGGGGGCGATCCACTGCGTGGCGATCGCGGGGCCGAGCGTTGCGTGTGCGCTGCAGGCGAAGCTCAACTGCTGGTGCAGCGTCATTTTAGTTCATCACTTCCTGACGATGTCCTCCCTCTCGCATCCGGAATCGCGCGTCATCCGACCTGCCGCCTGGTACCTCTCTGCAACGGTATCGGCTCGAGGCGGCAGGAACTTGAATTCGAGACAGCGCGCAAGAACTGGCATGGGGGTCAAGCGGCTGCCCGGCGCTGCCGATACTGGGGCGGACGGAGCCGGCCGGGTCCGGCAGTGGAGGAACGGGATGCTTTCGATCATCGGGCTGGTGGTGGTCATCGGGGCGGTCCTCGGCGGGTTCACGCTGGCGGGGGGCAACCTGCTGGCGTTGTTCCATCTCTCGGAGATCATCGTGATCTGCGGGACCGCCCTGGGGACCGTCCTGGTGAGCACGCCGTCCTCCACGCTCAAGTCGATGGTCAGCAAGCTGGCCGCCCTCGCGAAGCCCTCGCCGTTCACCCAGGCGCTCTATCTCGAGGGGCTCAAGCTCATCTACGAGGTCTTCCAGATCGCGCGGCGGGACGGGTTGGTGGCGATCGAGTCGCACATCGAAGCCCCGGCCAAGAGTGAGATCTTCAGGCGCTACGGCGCGGTGCTCGCGCAGCACCATGCGGTGGTGTTCTTCTGCGACTCCCTGCGCCTCGTGCTGCTCGGCAGCGTCCCCCCGTACGACCTCGAGGCGCTCATGGACGCGGACATCGAGGTGCATCACGAGGAGGAGGCCAAGGCGGTCACCGCCCTCAATCGCGTGGCCGATTCGCTGCCCGGTATCGGCATCGTGGCTGCGGTGCTCGGCATCGTGGTGACGATGGCCTCGATCGCGGGGCCGGTGCAGGAGATCGGGGAGAACGTGGCCGCGGCGCTCACCGGCACGTTCCTCGGCGTGCTGCTGGCCTACGGATTCGCCGGACCGCTGGCCAGCGCGATCGAGGCCCGCAACCAGGCCGAAGCGCGCTTCCACCTGTTCATCAAGGCGGCCGTCGTCGCCTTTGCCAAAGGACTCCCCCCGATGGTGGCCACCGAGTTTGCCCGGCGCGCGATCGCCGCCGAGCTCAGGCCTTCCTTCGAGGCCATGGAGACGGCCTGCAAGAGCGTCAAGGCCCGATAGGCCCCGATCATGGCTCCCCGCGAGCGCGAGACCCCGGTCCGCATCATCGTCAAGAAGAGGGCGGCGCACGGCGCCCATCATGGCGGCGCGTGGAAGGTGGCCTTCGCCGACTTCATGACCGCGATGTTTGCCCTGTTCCTGGTGCTCTGGATCGTGACCCAGAGTTCCAACATTCGCGCCGCGGTCGCCGGCTACTTCCAGGATCCGCTGGGGCGCGCCACGGAGTTCGGCAGCTCGATCCTGCCGGGCGAGGGCGCGCAGGCCTCGAGCCCTCGGCCGATCAACGAGTCCCAGACCACCGACCTGCGGCGCGACCGCCTGCGCCAGCTGGGCGACCGGATTCGCCGGCGGCTCGCGGCCTCGGCTGAGCTCAAGGATCTCGCCAAGTACATCGAGATCACGCTGACGGACGAGGGCTTGCGGATCGAGCTGATCGAGGACTCGTCGGGGGTCTTCTTCCAGTCGGGAGACGCGCAACCCAGCCGTAAGGGGGCCGAACTGCTCGCGCTGCTCGGGTCGGAGCTGGGCACGCTGAACAACGCGATCCTCGTCGAGGGCCATACCGACGCGCGGCCCTATGCGAGCAAACGCGGGTACAGCAACTGGGAGCTGAGTGCCGACCGGGCCAACACGGCCCGCCGCATCATGAGCGCCAATGGCCTCGCGGAAGGACAGGTGGAGCAGGTCCGCGGGTTCGCCGACCGGGACCTCAAGTACAAGGACAACCCGCTGGACCAGCGCAATCGACGGGTGACGATCATCATGCGGCTGGCGGATGCGCATGCGACAGCTCCGGCTGCGGTGGCGCCAGCCGGGTCGCCCGATTCCGCTCACCGGGGTGCGAGCCCGGGAGGCCGGCGATGATTCGCCAGTTCGGGCCGCGCGTGCTGCTGGTGGGTCCGGACGCGGCCTCGCTGGGGGGAGCGCAGGAACTCGTCGCTGCCCTTGAGGACAACGTCGTGGTGCGGTGGGAGATTACCGGTGCGGCCGGGCTCGCGGCCGCACGGGAGCTCGACCCCATGGTGATCCTGGTGGGCGCGGGGCTCACGGACATGGACGCCGCGGGCTTCTGCCGCCGGGTCCGGTCCAATCCGAAACTGGTGGGTACGATCGTGGCGTTCGTGTCGTTGGCCGAGGACCAGCGCCGCGAGCTCGAAGTACTCCAGGCCGGGGCCGACGTCCTCCTGCGGGCTCCGGTGGACACACCCGCGCTGGTGGCGGTGATTCGCCTGGGCCGCCGCTTCAAGCAGGAGCAGGGCCGCGAGGACGGGCACGTGGCGCGGCTGGTGCGGCTGCTGTGGGCGATGGTCAACGCCGGCCATCCCGCGGGCGCCGAGCGCGCGGAACAGGTCTCGAGCATCTCGCTGGCCCTTGCCGCCCAGTTCAAGGTGCCGATGGCGTTCCGCCGCGACCTCGACGTGGCGGCACGGCTCCGCGAGCTCGGAGCCCTGCTCCTGCCCGGCGACGCGTCCGCCGGGCCGGTGGCGCCGCTTCGCGCGGACGACCGCTGGAGGGTGGTGTCGGCCACCCGCGCGGTGCTCAGGCACGCGCCGGGACTGGAAGGTGCGGCCGAACTGCTGGGCGCGGTCTACGAAAACTGGGACGGGAGCGGCGTGCCGGGACACCTGGACCACGGACAGATCCCTCTCCGCTCCCGCATGCTCCGCGCCGCGATCGACTTCGTCGAGGAGCTGGCCCGGAATCCCGCGCAGGGGCCCGAGGCGGCACGCGAGACGCTCTCGGCACATGCCGGCACCTGGTATGATCCGCTGGTCCTCATCCATCTCGATGCGGTGATCGCGGAGAACTTCACCCGGCCCGCGGACCGCACGCGGCGGCGGGTCGCCATTGACGACCTCCGGCCGGGCATGACGCTGGCCGACGACCTGTTTACCAGTTCAGGCGCCAAGCTGCTGGCCGCGGGCGCCGTGGTGACGCCGGGGACCCTGACGGTCATCCGGCGCCGGCATGCGGCCGATCCGATCCTCGGGGCGGTGTGGATCGTGAGCGGGGAGCGGTAGGGCTACTTCGGCTCGCCCCGCGGCTTGAGCTGCTCCAGCCACTCGGCCGACACGCCCGGCGCGCGGGCCCGGCGGTTCTCCTGCGTCACCGGCGACACCAGCTCCTCGCGCTGGATGCCCACGTCCGAGGGCGCGTCGATGCCGAGCCTCACGCCTTTGCGGTCGCTGCCCAGCACTACGATCCGGATGCCGCCCTCGAGCAGCACCGCTTCGCCCACTCGACGGCTCAGAATCAGCATCGTTACACCATCTGCAGCACGGTCTGCGCCATCTCGTCCGCGACGCTGACGAGCTTGCTCGCGGCGGTGAAGGCCTGCTGCTGGGCAATGAGGTTGGTCAGCTCTTCGTCGATCGATACGCCCGAGACGGCGAGCCGCTGGGTATCGGCCTGGGCCACGAGGATGTCCTGTGCCTGAGCCGACTGGGTGGCGACGCGCACGTCCACGCCGACCAGGGCCACCAGATCATTGTAGGCAGCGCCGATGGTCTGGCCGCCGAACGAGGCCACGCCGGTGGTGCGCAACTGCGCGAGCTGGAGGGCCACCGCACCGTCGCCCGGCGCGTTCGTGGCGCCTGCCGCGATCGCGTCGCGAGAGGCGGCCACCGCCGGGGCCAGCTTGATGGTGCCCGCCGTGGTGCCTGCGGGATCGAAGAAGTCGGTATTGGTGGCTCCGGCCGGCGTGGTACCGGTGCGGTGAATGGCATTCACCTCGGACACGAGGCCCGCGGCGAGCGCGTCCAGCCGGGCGCGGTAGGCAGGGGCATACGTGGTGGTCACGTCGGACAATGCCCTGAGCGCACCGGAGCCGAGCGAAATCATGGTGCCACCGCCGTTGGCGAGGCCCACGCCGAAACCGCCACCGGGCGCACTCACGAGCTGGATCGGCTGACTGAAGCCGCCATCCACCAGCACGGTGTTGCCGGCGATCACCGCGACGCTGCCGTTGTCGCGCCGGAGCGTGCGCGCCCCCACCAGCTCCGCCAACCGGTCGAGCAGGCGATCCCGCTGGTCCTCCAGGTCGGGTGCGCGGCGCAGGGGGCCGCCCAGTTCGAGGATCTGGCGGTTGAGGTCGGCCACCTGCCCGGCGAGGGCGTTCACGTCGGCCACGCCCGAGCGCAACCGCTCGGCCGCCTCGCGCGCGGCGTCCGAGATGGCGCTGTCGATCCGCCGGAACTGCTGCACCAGGAGCTGGGCGTTCTGCTGTACCAGCCCGCGCGGCGTGGCGCCCGCCGGGTCGTTCGCGAGGTCGCCGAAGGCGCTGAAGAGGTCGTCGAGCGCGGCAGCGAGCCCGGTATCCGAGGGTTCACCGATCGTGGCCTCGATGCGGCCGAGGAGATCCTGCAGCGTGGTGGACTGCTGGAGCAGGCCGCTCTGGTTCCGGAAGTTGTCGTCGAGAAACGCATCGCGGGCCCGCGCGATGCCGAGGTCGGTCACGCCGCGACCCACCGTGCCCCAAGGCGTCTGCTCCGGGCTCATGGCCACGAGTTCGGCGCGCTGGCGGCTGTAGCCCTGGGTTTGCGCGTTGGCGACGTTGTGGCTCGCCGTCTCGATGGCGCGCTGGTGTGTGGCAAGCGCACTCCGGGCGATGCTGAGCAGGCTGGCAAGAGACATGTCAGGCGATCCGGTTGAGCAGGAGACCCGCGTCAGCCCGCGGTTCGTCGATGATGGGTGAACGCCCGTAGGTCGCCGGGCCGGCTGCCGCCGCGGTGAAGAGCTGCTGCAGGAAGGCGTCGCCCGCGGCCACCGCGCCCTTGAGCACCTGCTGATTGATGCGCGCTTCGCGCGTCACGGCCGCGGCGGCCGAGCGCAGCGTGGCGCGCGCGTCCGCCAGCGCCTGCCGCTGAGACGGCGTGGCCAGCTGCTCGATGCGATCGAGCGCCGGGGGGTCGTCGCTGCCGGCCAGCGCCGTGACGACGGCCGTCCGCCGCCGGTGCGCCTCCTCCACCAGCAGCAGGTTCCGCCCGATGGCCTGCACGCTCGCCTCCACCCGCTCCGTCTCGTTGGCGGCGACGGCGGCGCGCTGGCTCAGGAGCGCCTCGCGCACGGCATCCATGGCGCGCGCCTCATCGGCGAGCGCGACCAGCAGCGCCTCCGCGGTCACGGCGTCGAGCGGGTCGGTGCGCATCAGGCGCCGGCCGCCGGGTCCGCCCCGGGGAGGCGGCGGCTCAACTGGTGGTACAGGGCATCTCCCAGGCCGCGCGTGGAGCGCTCGGCGGCGCGGTCCGCGATGTGATCGTCCAGCATGGAGGTGAACATCTCCTGGCCGGGCGCGGCCTCGAGCAGCCCGCTGTCCGGGACCGTGTCCCGCATGGCCGCCAGCAAGTGGCGCATGAAGATCCCCTCCAGTTGGCGGCACGCGATCCGGAGCTGAGCCCGGTCGTCGCGCGCCGGTGCCGTGGGCGGCGCGGCCGCCGTCGGAGCCGGCCTCACCGGATCACCACCTGGGCGCGGAGCGCGCCCGCCGCCGCCAGCGATTCGAAGATCGCAGCCACCTCGGCCGGCCTCGCCCCCGCCGCGTGCAGACCGGCCACGATGTCGTTCACCGTCGCGCCCGCGGCCATCTGCACCAGGCCCGGTGCGGACGGGGTGGTGTCGCCCGCGGCCGCGCCGATCTGCAGCGTGATCCCGCGATGGCTCACCGTGGTCACCCCGATCCGGATGTCGCCGCCGGCGACGATCGTGCCCTCCCGCCCGTCGATGACGATGCGCGCCGGGGCCGTCCGGTCCACCGGCAGGCTGTCGAGCCCCGCGAGAAACTCCATCGGGTTATCGGCAGCAGCCCCCGGAAGCGTTAGGGCGACGGCGCCGGGATCTTCCACCCGGGCAGTGTTGGCCCCGTGCGCGGCATTGATGGCCGCGGCAATCCGCTGCGCGGTGAGGAGGTCCGGCCGCTTGAGCAGCAGCCGCGGCTCCGGCGCGCCTGCCGTCGGCGGGTCCACCTCGAGCAGGCCGCCCTCCGGAATCCGGGCCGAGTTGCCCCGGCGAGCGAGGTAGCGGGCGTTCTCCTGCTCGGCGAGGAGCAGCGGGCCCTGCGCGGTCGCCACGGGGGCTTCGTTGGGGTCGGTGACGAGCGGCGTCATCCACAGCACCCCGCCGCGCAGCGACGTCGCGTCGCCCAAGGCGGAGACCTGCACCTCGAACCGGCCGCCGGCGCGGAGATAGGGCGACACTTCCGCGGTGACCAGCACCGCGGCCACGTCGCGCAGGCGCAGCCGCTCGGGCGGCACCTCGATGTTGAAGCGGCGAAGCAGGTTGGTCACCGATTGCACGGTGGGCGTGTTTCCATTGATGGTGCCGAAGCTCCGGTCCCCCGTGCCGTCGAGACCCACCACGAGGCCATAGCCCACGAGGCGGCGCGGCACGTCGCCGGGGCGGGTGACCAGATCGCCCAGGCGGTCGCGGGTCTGCTGCTGCGCGGCGATCGGACCGGCCGCGGCCAGCGTCGCGACGAGTGCGAGGAGAAAGCGCGTGCTCATGGCCAGAGGATGCTCAGAATCTTGCCGATGATCCCGGTGTTGGGCCCGATCTTCCTGCCCTTGTAGGTGATGGTGGCGTCGGCCACGCGGCTCGAGAGCACGGTGTTGGCGTAGCTCACGTCCTCGGCCCGGATGAGACCGGTCAGGGTGACGTCCTGCTTGCGGCCGTCCACGACGACCTGCTTCGTCCCCGCCACCTTCGCCACGCCGTTCGGCTGCAGCTCGACCACACGCACCGTGATGACGGCGGCGAGATCGCCCTGGCGGGTGATCTGGCCGCCGGTCCTCGACTGCGCGTTGAGGCCGGTGCCGAAGCCCTTGACCGGTCCGAGGCGCACGTTTTCGCCCAGGTTCGGGTTGAGCGAGGCATTCTGCGAGCGCGAATCGTTCGCGGTCTTGTCGGTCTTCTCCCGGGCCGTGGCCTGCTCGTCCACCACCACGGTCACGAGGTCGCCCACGCGGAGCGGCAGCCGGTCGGAGAGCCAGTTGGCGCGGGTCGCGCGGTTCGATGCCGGAGCCGGGACCGCTGGTGGCGCCTGGGCAGGCGCCGGCGCCTGCGCCGCCAGCCTGGCGCTGGCCAGCACGCCCAGGACGGCGACGATCGAGACGGCGCGCATCAGGAAGCTCCTCGTGGCGCGAGGCGCGCCAGCCCCTGCCCGATGGCCGTGCCCGCGACACGCTCGTTGCGGCCGTCCACGCGGCCACGCACCGGCTCACCGAGCCGGGCATCGTTGAGCGCGGTCCCGTCGAGCACGACGGTGACCGCGCCGCGCGTCCAGGTGAAGCGGACCGGATCGCCCGCGCGCACCGCGGGGGGCGGGACGACCGCCGGGACGCGCAGCGCATCGCCGCGGGCCACGGGCCGGCGTACCGTCCAGCCGGGGCCGGGCTCGGGGGCGTCGCCGGCTGGCGCGCCCCAATGCACCGTCACTTCACGCGCGACGTCCTCCGGGCTCAGGATGGTGCCGGCGGGCAGGTCGCGCGCGGCGACGCGCGCCGTGTCCTCGACGCCCGCCCGCACGCGCACGGCGAACTCGGCGGCGCCCGGCGCCTCCAGCAGGAGCACGAACCAGCCGTCCTTTCCCGAGCCCGCGAGCCGCACGCGGCCGGCCGGCGTGGCGGGCCACGCGCTGACCCGGCCCCAGGCGAACCGGAGCGTAGTGGGCGGAACCTGCCAGCGCTCGCTCACGGCGGCGCGCGCCCGCTGCTCCAGCCACGCGGGGGGATGGCCGGCCGCCGGCCGGTCCTGTGCCGTGATCGCCGCCGGCGCCGCGAAGAGCGTGAGCGCGGCGAGCCTACCGGACGAGATCAATGGTCACCTGCATGATGTTTTCGCCGGCGCTGATCGCCTTGGCGTTGATCTCATAGGCGCGTTGCGCGGCGATCATGTCCGTCATTTCCTGCACGATCTCGACGTTGCTCGCCTCCAGCGTGCCCTGCAGCAGGCGGCCGAAACCGTCCTCCTGGGGGAAGCCGACGATCGGCTGGCCCGACGCCGGGCTCTCGACGTACTGGTTCTCGCCGACGGCCAGCAGGCCGGTGGGGTTCACGAAGCGGGCCAGCTCGATGCGGCCGAGCTCGACCGGGGTCGATCCCTGGCTGGTGATCACGCTGATCACGCCCGTGGGCGAGATGGTGATCTCCGACGCGTCGGGCGGGAACTGGATGCCGGGGAGCACGGTGTAGCCGTTGTGCGTCACCAGCGTGCCCTGGTCGGAGATGGTGAAGCTGCCGTCGCGGGTGTAGGCGGTGGTGCCGTCGGGCCGCTGAACCTGGAAGAACCCGTCGCCCTCGATCATCAGGTCCAGGGGACGGTTGGTGACCTCGGGCGCGCCCTCGGTGTGCAGCCGGAGGATCGAGGCCACGCGCACGCCCTTGCCGATCTGCACCGGCCCCACCGTCTCGGCCTGCTGGTAGTTCACGATGCGCGTGCCCTGGAGGTTCTCGTAGAGCAGGTCCTCGAAGTTGACGCGGCTCCGCTTGAACGCGGTCGTGTTCACGTTGGCGAGGTTGTTCGCGATCGTGTCCACCAGGCGCTGCTGGGCGATCATGCCGCTGGCGGAGGTGCGAAGGGCCGGATTCATGGATCGTCTCCTGGGATGCGGCGTCGCGGTCAGACGCGGCCGACGTCGGTGGTAATTGTCTGGAGCACGCCGTCCATCGTCCTGATCGTCACGATGTTGGCGGAGTAGGCGCGCTGGATGGCCACCAGGTCGACCATGGCCATCGTGGCGTTGACGTTGGCCTCTTCCAGCCGGCCCTGCCGGACCACCGGCCCGGTCTCGGCGGTGGCGGGAACCGGCGGTTCGCTGGTGACGAAGCGGCCGTGGCCTTCCTTGAGCAGCGCGCCGGGGTCGCGCACCGTGACGCGCCGGAGCCTGCCGGCCACGACGCCATCGGCGAAGACGCGGCCCTGTTCGTCGATGGTCACGTCGGCGCCGGTGATGATGATCGGTCCGTCCTCGCCGAGGAGGGCGTTGCCGTCCTGATCGGTGAGACGGCCCACGCCGTCGAGCCGCAGTGAGCCGCCCCGCGTCAGCCGTTCGCCGGCCGGTGTGCGCACCACGAGAAACCCGTCGCCCTCGAGCGCCAGGTCGAGGGGGCGTCCGGTATCGCGCAGCGTGCCCTGGCGGAGGTCGAGCATCTGCACCGGCACCGGGTGGCCGCCATCGGCGGATTGATGCGCGATGATGCGGTCGGCCTTGAACGCCTCGGTGGAGGCGTTGGCCACGTTGTTCGCCACCACCTCCTGCAGGCGCGTGTAGTACGACAGCGTTCGCGCGTTGTCGATGATGCCGTTGATGCCCATCAGTGTCTCCCGGTCAAGGCTGCCGGTACCCGTAAGGCACCGGGCAGCGGGGCAAGGCGCATGCCCCCGGCTGCGGCTCCGTGGCTCCTGCGCGCAACGCGCCACTCGGCAACGACTTGCCGGCAGGTGGCGGGCTCACGCATGGCCCCAGATCCCGGGCCGCGCCCGGAAGGAACTGCCGGTCCCGGTCCCGGCCGCTGCCGCGGGCCGCACCAGCACCCGCACCGCGTCATGCGGCAGGCGCAGCTCCCGGACGATCTCGTCCTGGCTCATTCCCCGCCCGGCCAGCGCGCGCGCCCGCTCGAGCGCCTGCGATGTGGCCGGCCGGTGGCAGCCCCGGTGGCGGAGCAGGAGTGTGGCACCCGCCATGATGCAGGCGACACCCACGAGGATGGCGACGTGCTGCGTGTGGGCCAGTGCCGCGGTGACCGCCGCCTGAGACGCCGCCACCGTACGCGAGCCGAGCGGGCGGACCTGGGCCCGGATGGCGCGCAGATCCAGCCGGCCGGCGAATGACGCCCCGGCGAGCAGCGCCACCACCACCGCCACCGGGAACCAGCGTGAGCGAGTCATGGGCGATCCTCCTGCAGGTGTTGACGAAGCCGGCGCAGCGCCTGGGTCCGGATCTGCGAGACGCGCGATTCGGTCACGTGCAGCACCTCCGCGATCTGGCGCAGGCTCAGCTCCTCGAAGTGGTAGAGCGTCAGGACCAGGCGCTCGCGCTCGGGCAGGTGCGCCATCGCCTCGCGCAGCCGCGCCATTTCGTCCGCCTGATCGAGCGCCTCCTCCGGCGCGGCCACGCTGGTGTCGCGCAGGGTCTCCTCGAGGCGTGGCGCGCCTTCCTGCGGGGCCGCGTCGAGGGAGACCAGCGTGCCGGCGTCCAGATCGGCCTGCCAGCCGGCGAGGGTGTCCGGGGTGATGCCGAGACGCTCGGCCAGTTCCTGGGGCGTGGGGCGGCGGCCGAGTGCCTGTTCCAGCTCGTTGGTCGCGGCCTCCACCTGCCGGGCCCGCGCCCGCACCGACCGCGGGCGCCAATCGCGCGCGCGGAGGTCGTCGAGCATCGCGCCGCGAATGCGGCGGATGGCGTAGGTGCTGAACGCGAGCCCGCGTCCGAGGTCGAAGCTCTCCAGCGCCCGGATGAGCCCGAGCGCCCCCGCGCTCATGAGGTCGTCCAGTTCGACTGACGCCGGCAGCCGCGCGGCCAGCTCGCGGGCGCAGTGGTGCACCAGCCCGAGGTATTCGTCGAGCAGCATGGCGCGGACTTCGGGGTCGCCGTCGGCGCGGTAGCGCTGCCAGAGGGTGTCGATCGCGGAGCTCGGGGTCATGACTCGCTCTCCAGGCCCGGGGTCCGCGGCCCGAGCGGGATGCATGCCAGGGCGAGGCGCTGCACGGCGGCAGCGGCGGGGCCCGAATTGTCGTGCAAGAGCAGGCGCGAGGGGGTGCGGACCGCGTCGCGCATCGACGGATCCTCGGGAATCGCGCCGAGGTAGGCGAGGTCCCGCCCCAGGAACCGCTGGCTGGCGGTGGCCAGCATCTCGTGCAGGCGGGCGCCCTCGGCGTCGTCGGCGGTGCGGTTGGCGATGACCGCCACCGGCAGGCCGGGGAGCTGGAGCGACATGATCTTGATCAGCGCGTAGGCGTCGGTGAGCGCCGTCGGTTCGGGTACCGCGACGACGGCGAGCGAGGTCGCCCGCATCGTGGCGACACGCACCACGCTCTCGAGGCCCGATCCGCCGTCGATCACCACTGCGTCGTAGCCGTCGTACACGCTGCTCAGGCGATGGTGGAGCCGGGCGCGATCCACCGCGCCCAGCGCGTAGAGCGTGTCCGCGCCGGAGTCGGCGGCGAGGAGCCAGAGCCCGGGCGCCACCGGTTGCACCAGGTCCTCCGGCGCGCGGTCACCGCTCAGCACGGCGTCGAGGTCGGCCGCGGGCCGGGCGCCCAGGAGCACGTGGAGGTTGCCCAGGTTCTGAGCGCCGTCCACCAGCAGGACGCGATGGCCCAGCCGCGCGATGCTCGCCGCGAGCATGATCGCGAGAACCGACTTGCCGACGCCGCCCTTCCCGCTGCCCAGCACGACGGCCGGCGGGCCCTGCGGGATGCGCGGTTCCACCGGTCGCAGGGCGCGGAGCTCACGGAGTGCCGCGGCCTGGTCTCTCATGCGGCCCCCGCCAGCGGCGGGCGCGGGGCCCGCGCGGCGGCCCGCGAGCCGACCAGCCGCTCCTGGGCCGACCCCAGGTCGTCGGGTACTTCCTGGCCGTTGGTGATCCAGCGCATGGGCAGCCCGGTGGCCACGGCGAGGTCGAAGACGACGGGATCGTCGGGCGCTTCGTCCAGCTTGGTGGCGAGCAGGTGCGTGATGCCGTGCGGCCGGAAGTCGTCCACGATGCGGCGGGCCACCGCGGGCTGCAGGCCTGCCGGTATCGCCAGGTGCACCTCGGTCGGCTCGACCCACTTGAGGAAATCGGTCACCGCCGCCAGGTCGCCGTGCGCACGCGGGCTCCGGCCCGGCAGGTCCACGAGGATCGCCTCCACGTGCCGCAGCCGGCGAAGCGCGGCCAGCAGATCCTTGAGATCGAACGCCACCTCGAACGGCGCGCCCGCGAGTTCCGCGTAGGTGCGGAGCTGCTCGATGGCGCCGATGCGATACGTGTCGAGACAGAGGAAGCCGACGCTGCGCCCGCCCAGCACCCGCGGGTTGGTGGCGAGCTTGGCCAGCGTCGTGGTCTTGCCCGCACCGGTCGGGCCCATGAGGGCGATGCGGGCCTGCCGCTTGAGCGAGGGCACCATGCCCGAGGCCGGATCGCCGCGGTGCAGTTCGGCCCAGGCCTGTTCGTCGCCCGCCACCACCTCGAACGCCGCCGTGCCGTCGGGGCCTGGCAGACGCCGCACCTCGAGGATCACGGCGCCGGCGCCGAAGACCTCCCCGGCCCGGCGGAGCAGCGCGGGCATGCTGGGACCCACGAATCGTTTAACCATCACGGGGGATCTCCCAGGAAGCGAGACTCTGGATCGGCGTCTGGGTGGGCAGCTCACCCAATGAGATCACCGGGAGCCGCGGCATGATGGGCTCGATGAGACG